>DASWUV010000271.1:0-23115 GCA_036401495.1 Pseudonocardia sp.
CGGCACGCTGAAGCCCGCGTAGGTGAAGCCCAGGTCAACGCGGAGGCCGTCCTCAAGCCCGAAGGTCAGCCTGCGGACGTTCGAGTGCACGCCGTCTGCGCCGATGACCAGGTCGAATCTCCGCGGCGCTGATCGCCCGAACGTGACGTGGACGCCGTCGGGGCGCTCGTCGAGGCCTGCGATCGAATCGGCGAAGACGTACTCGACGTCGGACCGCGTGGCGTCGTAGAGGATCCGGGTGAGGTCGCCGCGCGGAAGCTCGACCGTGCGGATGCCCGAACCCGCCATCAGTTCCGGGTTCATGGCGGCGATCCGGCGGCCGCGCCCGTCGAGGAACGTGGCCTGCCGGGTGCCGGTGCGCGCAGCCTCGACCGACCCAGCAAGCCCATCCGTTCGATCACGTCGACGGCGACGCCGCGCAGGTCGATCGGATAGCCGCCGTCGCGAACGGCCGCCGACAGCTCGACGACCGTGACCTCGTGGCCCATGCGGTGCAACCAGAACGCCAGTGTCGGGCCCGCGATGCTCGCACCGGAGATGAGAACGGCAGCCATGTGAACTCCCTTCGATTACCTGTCGGTCGGTAAGTTACTGACCGACCGACAAGTAAGCAACCGGCTGTGGAACCCTCCTAGACTCCGCCAGTGCCCCGCCACAACTCCGACACCCGCTCCGAGATCCTCGCCGTCGCGGCCGAGTTGTTCGCCGAGCGCGGTTACGAGCAGACCAGCCTGCGGGAGATCGCCGAGCGGCTCGCCATCACCAAAGCGGCGCTCTACTACCACTTCACCGCCAAGCGCGAGCTGTTGTCCTCCCTGGTCGCGCCGCTGCTCCAGGAGCTGCGCGAGCTCGGCGACGACGTCGAGGGCCGCGGCGAGCACGTCAGCCGCGACCCGCGCCCGGTCGTCGAGGCGTACTTCGCGCTCTGCGTGCGCCACCGCCTCGTGCTGCGCAGCCTGGTCCGCGACGCGCAGACGCTGCACGAGGTCGAGATCGTCAGCCCCATGTCCCACTGGCGCGAGCGGATCGACGCACTGCTCGTCGGCAGCACGGCGGCCGCCGACCGGGTCCGCGCCGTGATCGCACTCGGTGGTCTGCAGGACACGGTGGTGCTCTTCGACGAGGGCGATCTGGCTTCCGCGCACGACGCCGCGATCGAGGCGGCGATGCGGGCGCTCCTCCCCGGATGACTTCGCCCGGATGGCTTCGCCCGGATGGCTTCGCGCAGCAGCGCGGCAGCAGACGGACAGGCGGGCGCCGGGTGGCCGCATGGGCTGCGCCGGGCTGTGTTGGGCTGTGTTGGGCTGTGTTGGGCTGTCACGACGGTAGGGTCCGCGCATGAGTGAGGACTCCGGCGAACTGCTGGCCACCCAGCGAGCCGCCTTTCTCGCCGTGTCGCAGGCCAGCATCGACGCCACGCTGGATGCCGCCGCCATCCAGCGCGAGCCGCCCTCGCCCGAACGCAACGAGCGCTTCTTGGCCGTCCTGCATCGGATGGTCGCGCTGCAGACCCAGACGCTGGCCGCGCACGACGCCGTCGTCCGGCGCGCGGAGGAGCTCGGCGTGGACCCGCAGGTGGTCGCCGAGTTCGGGGAGGGTCGCGCAGCCCTCGACCTCCAGCTGCAACACGCCGCCACACACGCCCGGCGGTTGGAGGCCGACGGCCTGGGCTGACCGAGCCGTCACGGATTCGGGCGGCCGAAGTCGACACCAGCGGGGTTTGCGCGCGACAAGAACCCCGCTCCTGTCGATCTCGGGTGCGATCTGCCCGTTGACCCGTCTCGCCGCTCTCTCTAACGATCCGCCGCCTGGCCCGGCTGCTGTACCCCGCTGCGAGGAGTGGGTCTGGTAGTGAGTGCGGCATGTGGGACGCGATCGGCCGGGCGCTGGCGCTCGCAGGCTCGATGACCTGGGAGATCCTCTGGGCGTTGATCCTGGGGTTCGGCCTGTCCGCCGTGGTGCAGGCGGTCGTGCGCCGGGACACCGTGGTGCGGCTGTTGGGCGACGACCGGCCCCGCACGCTGGCGGTGGCCGCGGGTCTCGGCGTGGCGTCGTCGTCGTGCTCCTACGCGGCGGTGGCGCTCGCGCGGTCGCTGTTCCGCAAGGGCGCGCACTTCACGGCGGCCATCGCGTTCCAGATCGCCTCCACGAACCTCGTGGTCGAACTGGGGGTGATCCTCGCGCTGCTGCTGGGGTGGCAGTTCACGGCAGCCGAGTTCGTCGGCGGCCCGGTCATGATCGTGGCGATGGCGCTGCTCCTGCGCCTCGTGCTGCGCGGGCCCCGGGGTCGTCGGCTGCTGGAGGGCGCCCACACCCAAGCAGACGAGGCGTTGGCGGGGTCGATGGAGGGCCATGCCGCGATGGACATGTCGGTGCGGCGCGACGGATCACTGTGGCGGCGGCTGGCGTCCGGCGACGGCTTCACGGCGGTGTCGCACGTGTTCGTGATGGAGTGGGCGGCGATCTGGCGTGACCTGGTCATCGGGTTGCTGGCGGCGGGAGCGATCGGCGCATGGGTGCCCGACGCCTTCTGGCGTGACGTGTTCCTCGCAGGCCATCCCGGCGCCGCGGCCGTCTGGGGTCCGATCATCGGACCGCTCGCGGCGGTGGTCAGCTTCGTCTGCTCCATCGGCAACGTGCCGCTGGCCGTTGTGCTGTGGAAGGGTGGAATCAGCTTCGGCGGCGTGGTCGCGTTCGTGTTCGCCGACTTGATCATCCTGCCGATCCTCAACATCTACCGCCGCTACTACGGCTGGCGGATGGCCGCCCTACTGGCTGGGTCGCTCTACGTCACGGCCGCGATCGCCGGATACGTCGTCGAGATCGTGTTCGGCGGCCTCGGGTGGATACCGGACCCGTCCACCGCGCGACTGCCCGACGACGGCGTCTCCTGGAACTACACGACCTGGCTCAACATCGTCTTCCTCGTGCTGGCCGCGGTGCTGGTGGTGCGGTTCGTGCGCACCGGCGGTATGCCCATGCTCGCGATGATGGGCGGCGGCCCCGACACCGACCACAATGACCATGCCGGGCACGCGCAGTGATAGCCGCCGTATAGCGAATGAGGGGCCATGACCATTGGTGTTGGCGACGCGAAAGGTCTCGCCGTCCGGGCGCCGGGCGCACGTTCGCGGTATCTCGGACCCACTGGTTCCGCATCGCCGACCAGAAGGTCGTCGAGCACTGGGCCAACCGTGACGACCGGGGCATGGGCGAACAGCTCGGGTGGACGCCGCCGTCGCCGGTTTACCTGGTCCGCATGCTCCTCGCGACGCGTCGGGCCCGCGCCGCCGGGCGCTGATCGAACCGACCGCTAGGCGCGCCGGGCCCGGTAGGCCGCCACCGCGAGCCGGTTGCCGCAGGTTGTGCTGCAGAAGCGGCGCGAGCGGTTGCGGGAGAGGTCCAGCACGATCCCGCCGCACGTCTCGTCCGCGCAGACGGAGAGGCGGCTCAGCTCGTCGGCGCGGATGAGGTCGATCATCGCCATGGCGGTCTCGACGGCGATGCGCACGGCGAACGGGCTGTCCGGGCCGACCGCGTGCAGGTGGTAGTCCTCACCGTCGTGGCGCACGAGCTGCGGCACCGCCGTGTGCTCGGCCAGCATGCCGTTGACGATCCCCACCGCGGTGTCCCGATCGGCCGTCAGCAGCTCGCGTAAGGGGGCTCGGAGCGCGCGGACCGCAGCCAGCTCGTCCGCGTCGCCCGTCCGCGCCCCGGTGTAGCGGTGCTCGGCGGAGAACGCCGCGAGCTGGTCGACCGAGGTCAGCGTGTCCGGCGGCTCCGCCGAGTTGGCGAGCGCGACGGCAGCCTGCAGCGCCGCCGCCGTGTCATGACCCAAATTCACATTGACACATTACAACAGCCCACCTAATGTCACGAGCCATGACGGCTATGACACATGACACGAGCAGGCGCGGGCGGACCTCGGGGTTCGGGTTCGCGCTGCTGTCCGCGTCGTCGTTCAGCCTGTCCGGTCCGATCGCGCGCGGTCTGATGGACGCGGGCTGGTCGGCCGCGGCCGCGGTGGCGGCCCGGATCCTGCTCGCCGCGCTGGTGCTGACGCCTGTGGCGCTCGTCCAGCTGCGGGGGCGGTGGGACGTGTTGCACCGCAACCTGGTGCTGATCACCGCGTACGGGCTGGTCGCGGTGGCCGGATGTCAGCTGGCGTACTTCAACGCCGTGGCGCGCCTGCCCGTCGGCATCGCGTTGCTGATCGAGTACACCTCGCCGCTGGCCGTCGTCGGCTGGCTGTGGCTGCGCCGCGGCCAACGCCCCGGCCGCCTGACGGTGGCGGGTGCGCTGCTCGGCGTGCTCGGCCTGGTGCTGGTGCTCGACGTCCTCCCGGGTGCGCGAGCCGACGCCGTCGGCGTCCTCTGGGCGTTCGCGGCGATGGTCGGCGGGGCCACCTACTTCGTGCTCTCGGGCCGCGACGACGACGGCCTGCCGCCCGTGGTGCTCGCCGCGGGCGGCCTGCTGGTGGGCGGCGCGGCGCTGCTGCTCGCGGGCGTCACGGGCGTCGTCGGGCTGGCGGCGACGACGGCGCCGGTGTCGTTCGCCGGGACGCCGGTGGCCTGGTGGCTGCCGGTGCTGGCGCTGGGCGTCATCACCGCTGCGCTCGCCTACGTCACCGGCATCGCCGCCACCAGAAGGCTGGGTTCGCGGCTCGCGTCGTTCGTGGCGTTGACCGAGGTGCTCGCAGGCGTCCTCTTCGCGTGGGCGTTGCTCGGGGAGGTGCCGCGGGCGGTTCAGCTGCTGGGCGGCGTGCTGGTGTTGGCCGGGGTCGTCGTCGTCAAGCTGGGCGAGCCCGCCCCGGCGGCTGCGCGCGGAAGCGACCTTGACAGGTCAGAACAGAGCCTCTAATTATCTGCGGTCGGCTCGGTGCGTGCCGGAGGGGGCATGCGCCGAGCCGATCGCCGCCCGAGTCTGCACCCGGACTGCCCGAAAAACGTGCCGAACGGGGATGGAGTAGAACCGGCGACATGACAGTCCTCGACGTCACAGTGCCCGCTCCCGACGGCGAATGCCGTGCCGCGCTGCATCTTCCCGACGGCGAAGGGCCGTGGCCCGCCGTGCTCATGTACCCGGACGCGGGGGGCCCACGGCCGACATTCCGGTACATGGGCGACCGGATGGCGGGCCTCGGCTACGCGACGCTGGTGCCCGACATCTACTACCGAGAAGGCGACTGGGCGCCGTTCGACGTGTCGACGGCCTTCGGCGACCCCGACGAGCGCGCCCGGCTGAATGGCTTGATCGCCACCCTCACTGCCGAACGGACCATCGCCGACGCGGGCGCCTTCCTCGAGTTCCTGGCCGGACGGTCGGAGGTGACCGGCCACGGCGTCGGCACCACCGGGTACTGCATGGGCGGGCGGATCTCGCTCATGGTCGCCGGGCACTACCCCGACCGCGTTGCCGCGGCCGCGTCGTTCCACGGCGGTCGGCTGGGGGATGAGGCCGACCCGGACAGCCCGGCGTTGGTCGCCGACCGCGTTGGGGCCACCGTCTACGTCGCCGCGGCCGAGAACGACGCCTCCTGCCCGCCGGAGCAGCTCGACCGGCTGGAGAAGGCGTACACGGAGGCGGGGGTGACCCACACGATCGAGACCTACCCCGGGGCGCACGGCTTCGCGGTGCCCGACAACCCGACCTACGCCGAGTCGCTCGGCGATCGGCACTGGGCGGCCCTGACCGACCTCTACGGGTCGACGCTGCGCTGACGCCCGCGATCAGTTGTGCAGGGGCTGCTCGAGCGGCAGCGGTTCGGGACGTTTCGGCAGGAACCCGTCGCCGGTCTGGCGGCCCTGCACGCGGTTGCGGACGAAGGGCAGCACCCACTCGCGCATCCAGCGCAGGTCCTCGATCTGCCGATCCCGCCACGGGGTGGGCGCGGTGTCGGGCAACGGCGCCCGCCAGTCGTCCACGACGGGTTCGCCGAGGCATTCCAGCACCCGCAGCGCCACCCGGCGGTGGCCTTCGGGGGTCAGGTGCATCCGGTCGCTGCCCCAGGTGCGGGGGTCGGCGAGCGGCGCCATGCCCCAGAGGTCGACGACCGTGCTGCCGTGGCGTTCGGCGCTGGCGCGCATCAGCTCGTTGAAGCAGGCCACCCGGCCGCGGAGGCGTCGGATGATCGGGTGCATCCGACCGAGGTCGAAGCCGGTGAACACGAGCACGCGCGCACCCGTCGCGGTGATCCGGCCCAGCGCCGCGTCGAACCTGCGGGCGAGGTCGTCGGTGTCGCACTGTAACCGGATGATGTCGTTGCCACCTGCGCAGAAGGCGACGAGATCAGGGTGCAGGCGCTCGGCGACGGGGATCTGGTCGTCGACGATCTGGTCGAGGACCTTGCCGCGCACGGCGAGGTTGGCGTACCGGAAACCGGGCTCGCCGATGGTCAGGCGCTCGGCGACGCGGTCGGCCCAGCCGCGGGGTGTGCCGTCTGCGCGCCAGTCGTCGAGGCCCTCCGCGAAACTGTCGCCGATCACCACGAAGGTCCGCCAGTCGCCCACGGAGCCCGCCTCTTCTTCCGGTAGCTGTCGTTCACGTTCCCGTCACCCCTGCGACGGCTTGATCTCCCCTCACTATCACCGAAGGGCCACCTCCCGCGCCAGTAGGTGAGTGCCCTCACTCGCCCTTGATCAACTGGAACGGTTCCGCTGATCGTCTCGCTGGACAAGGTGGAAGCCTTGCCCGACGACCTCGCGGAGCCATGTCCCAACCCCCTGCCCCCGCCCATGCTGTAACCGTCAACAAGGTGCTCGCCGGAGCGGGCGCCGCCGTCACGAGCGCCGTGCTCGGATCGTTCTTCGGCGTCGCCGGAACGGTCGTGGGCGCCGCGGTCGGCTCGGTGGCGAGCACGATCGCGACCGCGATCTACGAGCGGTCGCTCGACCGCACGCGCGACCGGATCCTCACCACCCTGCACGCCAG
The DNA here is from genome assembly GCA_036401495.1 of Pseudonocardia sp. Classification (GTDB taxonomy): domain Bacteria; phylum Actinomycetota; class Actinomycetes; order Mycobacteriales; family Pseudonocardiaceae; genus Pseudonocardia. Next base: position 6,931 of record DASWUV010000271.1, read on the forward strand.
GTCGGGCGGCCCGCCCAGCGGACCGGGACCGGACGACGACCGGCGCGACGACGACCGGCGCGACGACGACCGGACTGACCACGACCGGCCGCTACGCCACCACCCCAAGTGGCTCCGCTGGGGAGGCGCCACCGTTCTGGCGTTCCTGCTGGGCATGCTGGCCCTCACCGGCGTGGAGTTCGTGAAGGGGTCCTCGGTGTCGGGCAGCCCCGGCACGTCCGTCGGCGGCGTGCTCGCCCCCGCGCCGATGCGCACCAGCGAGCCCTCCGCCACGTCGACGCCGGACACCACGACCTCGAGCACCCACGACAAGAACGCCCGCGACAGCGGCGACGCCCGCGACAGCAGCGACTCGGCCACCCCGTCAGCGAGCGCGACGCGCTCCGCCACCAAGCAGCCCGCAGCCTCCGCGCCCTCTGCGACGCCCAGCGGCACCGCGACGCCGTCGCCCGGCTCAGCCGCTCCGAACCGGTAGGCCCGCGGCAGGCAGCCGGGCCTTGAGGCGCGCGGCCGCGGCCTTCGGGTCGTCGGCCTCCGTGATCGCCCGCACCACGACGATGCGCGCAGCGCCCGCCGCCAGCACGTCGTCGAGGCGGGACTCGTCGATCCCGCCGATCGCGAACCACGGCCGGGCCTGCGCGCGCCCGGCCACGGTCTGGACCAGGTCGAGGCCGGGCGCAGGGCGTCCGGGCTTCGTGGGCGTCGGCCAACAGGGCCCGACGCAGAAGTAGTCCACGCCGGGCTCCTCGGCCGCTGCCGCTGTTTCTGCGGCACTGTGTGCGGAGCGCCCGATGATCACGTCCTCGCCGACCACCCGCCGCGCCCACTCCACCGGCAGGTCGTCCTGGCCGAGGTGCAGGACGTCGGCGCCTGCCGCGAGGGCGACGTCGGCGCGGTCGTTGACCGCGAGCAACGCCCCGTGTCGGGCACACACCTCGGCCAGCACGGCCACCGCGGCCAGCTCGGCGCGCGCCTCGAGCGGGCCGTCCGGCCCCTTCTCGCGCAGCTGGATGACGTCGACACCGCCCGCGAGCGCGGCGTCGGCGAACGCGGCCAGATCGGGTCGGACGCCGGTGCACAGGTAGAGCCGGGCCGCCTGGAGTCGGTCCCGGCGAGCGTCGGCGTCGAGTCCTGGCATGGCGCGACCTTACGCGGCGGGGCGTACGCTTTCGCTCAGGTGACGCACGGGAGCCCGCGGGCCGGGCTGAGAGGGGATCGATCCGATCCCGACCGTCGAACCTGATCCGGGTCATGCCGGCGCAGGGAGCGGAGTGACGATGCAGCGGCTCGTGGTGGTGGGGGCAGGCGTGATCGGCCTGTCCTGCGCCTGGCAGGCCGCCGTCGCGGGTTGGACGGTCACGCTGGTCGATCCGCACCCGGCCCGCGGCGCGTCGTGGGTCGCGGGCGGCATGCTCGCGCCGGTCACGGAGGCGTGGCCGGGCGAGGAGGAGCTGCTCGACCTCGGCGTCCAGTCGCTGCGCCGCTGGCCGCGCTTCGCCGCCGACCTGACCGCCGCGGCGGGGCGCAGCCCCGGCCTGCGCACCGAAGGCACGGTCGTCGCGGCCACCGGAGCGGGCGACCGCGCCGAGCTCGGCTCGTTGGCCACGTTCCTGGGCCGCCTCGGCCGCGACGTCGAGCAGCTCAGCGGGCGCGAGCTGCGCAGGCTCGAACCGGCCCTCGGCCCCGACGTGCGGGGCGGGCTGTCCGTGCCGGGGGACCTGGCCGTCGACAACCGGGCGCTGCTCGCCGCCCTGCTCGGCGCCGGTGCGCGGGCGGGGGTGCGGCTCGTCGAGCGTGCGGTGGCGGCCATCACCGAGGACGGCGAGCGCGTCACCGGCGTGCGACTCGGCGCCCCCGGCGCGCCGCCCGATCTTGCGGCGGACGCCGTGCTCGTCTGCGCCGGGGCGCACTCCGGACTGCTGCACCCCGACCTGCACGGCGTGGTCCGCCCCGTGAAGGGCGAGATCATCCGGCTGGCTCACCGGGCAGGCGCACTGCCGCCGCCGTCGCGGACCGTGCGCGCGCTCGTCGACGGGCGTCCGCTGTACGCGGTGCCGCGCGACGGCGGCGGGCTCGTGATCGGCGCGACGCAGTACGAGGCGGGGTTCGACGCGGACGTCACCGTCGGCGGGGTCCGCGACCTGCTGCGCGACGCCGAGCGCGTGCTGCCAGCCGTGGCGGAGTACGCGCTGGTCGAGACGGCGGCCGGGCTGCGGCCGGGCAGCCCCGACAACCGGCCGCTGATCGGCGCGCTCGGGCCGTCGGGACTGCTGGTCGCCACCGGGCACGGGCGCAACGGGATGCTGCTGGCGCCGGTCACGGCCGACGCCGTGCTCGCGCTGCTGCGCCACGAACCGGGGCCGCCCGCCGCGGACCCCCACCGCTTCGCCGCGCTGACAGGGAGGTAGCAGGTGCACGTGTTGCTCAACGGGACGCCGGGACAGCTGGCCGAGGGCGCCAGCGTGGCGGACGCGCTGGCCACGCTCGGGCTGCCCGAGCGGGGGGTGGCGGTCGCCGTCGACGGCGAGGTCGTGCCGCGGGTCGCGTGGACCCGCACGCTGCTCACCGACGGCGCCCGCGTCGAGGTGCTGACCGCAGTGCAGGGCGGCTGACGTGGACGCCGTGCTGACCACCCCCGGCCTCGACGCACTGGTGATCGGCGGCCGCACGTTCGCCTCCCGGCTGATCATGGGGACCGGCGGGGCGAGCAACCTCGCGGTGCTGGAGCGCGCGCTCATGGCGTCGGGCACGGCGTTGACGACCGTGGCGATGCGCCGCGTCGACGCCGCCACCGGCACCGGTGTGCTGGACCTGCTGCGCAGGCTCGGCATCGAGACCCTGCCCAACACCGCGGGCTGTCGGACCGCCGCCGAGGCCCTGCTCACCGCGCGGTTGGCGCGGGAGGCGCTGGAGACGGACCTGGTGAAGCTGGAGGTCGTCGCCGACGAGCGCACCCTGCTGCCCGACCCGATCGAGCTCCTCGACGCCGCCGAGCAGCTGGTCGACGACGGCTTCACCGTGCTGCCCTACACCAACGACGACCCGGTCCTCGCCCGCAGGCTGGAGGCGGTGGGCTGTGCCGCGGTGATGCCGCTGGGCTCGCCGATCGGCACCGGGCTGGGCATCCGCAACCCGCACAACATCGCCATGATCGTCGACCAGGCCGGGGTGCCTGTCGTGCTGGACGCGGGCATCGGCACGGCGTCGGAGGCGGCGCAGGCGATGGAGCTGGGCTGCGACGCGGTGCTGCTCGCCACCGCCGTCACCAGGGCCGGTGACCCGGAGCTGATGGCCAACGCCATGCGGCTGGCGGTGGCGGCGGGCCGGGCGGCGCGCGGAGCAGGCCGGATCCCCCGACGGTGGTGGGCCCAGGCCAGCAGCCCCGACCCCGACGTCTGAGCCCGCCCGGTCAGGAGGCGGGGGCGATGCCGTTCTTGTGCCGCTGGGCCAGGTCGCGATAGATCTGCGGGTTGCCCTCGACCCACCAGCGGGCCGAGTCCGTCAGCGGGCCCTTCGCACTGGCGACCGAGCCGAGGACCAGGGTGTCGTCAGGGACGATCGTGTTCGGCGCGACCGTCGCCCCCGCCCCGATGAGGCAGCGGGCGCCGATGCGGGCGCCGTCCTGGACCGTCGCCCCGTTGCCGATGAGCGCTTCTTCGCCGATCACGCACCCGTGCACGACGCAGAGGTGCCCGACCGTGGCCCCGGTTCCGATCTCGGTGACGGGGTCATCGCCGCCGTGCAGCACCGAGCCGTCCTGCACGTTCGCGCCCGCCCGCACGATGATCGGCCCGAAGTCGGCGCGGAGCACGGTGTTGTACCAGATCGAGGCCCCCGCTTCGACCCGCACGTCGCCCACGAGGGTCGCGGTGGGGGCCACGAACGCCGTGGCGTGCACGGTCGGGGAGAGGCCCTCGAATGAGAACAGCGGCATGGGCGCAGCGTCTCACGGCGGTCGGAGCCCCAGCGCCCGAAGCTCGAGCGCCGCCAGGTCGCGGACCACGGCGGGATCGTCGCGACGCCACGCGGTGGCCGGGTCGGCCGCGACGGCGAGCAGCCGGTGCGTGGGCTGGTGGGTGAGGGCGCGCAGGGCGAGGAGGTCGAGGTCGAGAGTCCTCGCCGTCGACGCGGACCCCGCCCTCCGCGCGTACCGCACGCGGATCGCCGCCCACACGAACAGCACCGGCACGACGCCGAGGGCCACGATGCCGATTCCGACGCCGAGCGCCGCGGTGGCGATCGTCTCCGCCTGCTGTCGGCCCGCGGCCGTCAACGCCGCTCCCGCCCCGGTGCCGCGGTCCAGCGCCGCGGCCAGGTCACTGCCGATCAGGGGGATCCCGGCCGCCGTGTGGGCCGCGTCGGCGAACGTGGAGCGGACCGACTCGCCTGCCGACTGCAGCGACATCGCGGGGTTCTCGAGCCGCTCGACGAAGTGCTTCACGGTCACCCCGGCGACCACGACGAGGGCCACCCAGCCGATCACCAACAGGTCGGCGAGCAGCTGCAGGGCCGCCCGCCCCGGGCGTTCGGCGTAGAAGCGCATGGGTGCGGTCTACAGGAGACCGAGCGTGGTCGCCGCGTACACCCTCCGCGGCTCAGGCTCAGCCCGACACGTGGATGGGGCCCTCGCGGTCGGCCAGCCTGCTGCCCGCGCCGCCCCAGTGTCGGGCGATCATCTCGGCGGCGATCGACACGGCCGTCTCCTCCGGGGTGCGGGCACCGAGGTCCAGGCCGATCGGCGACGACATGCGCGCGATCTCCGCATCGGTGATGCCGCGCTCGCGCAGCCGCTCGATCCGGTCGTCGTGGGTGCGCCGCGAGCCCATGGCCCCGATGTAGGCCACCTCCGGCAGCCGCAGCGCCACCTCGAGCAGCGGCACGTCGAACTTGGGGTCGTGGGTGAGGATGCACAGCACCGTGCGCCCGTCGACGCGGCCCGCCTCGGCCTCGGCCGCAAGGTAGCGGTGCGGCCACTCGACGACGACCTCGTTCGCCCCAGGGAAGCGCGACGCTGTCGCGAACACCGGCCGCGCGTCGCAGACCGTGACCCGGTAGCCCAGGAACGAGCCGATCTTGGCGCAGGCCGCCGCGAAGTCGATCGCCCCGAAGACGATCATGCGGGGCGGCGGCGCGAAGGACTCGACGAACACCGAAAGCCCCTCGCCGCGGCGCTGCCCGTCGACGCCGTAGGTGAGCGTGGCGTTGCGGCCCGCGTCGAGCAGGCCGCGGGCGTCGTCGCGGATGGCGTCGTCGAGCCGGGCCGAGCCCGTGGCCCCTTCGACGCGGTCGGGCCAGACCACCAGCCGTGCCCCCAGCCGGGACGCGGGGCCCGACACCACCGTGGCCACGGCGACCGGCGACTCCGTGCGCACGGCGTCGGCGACGGCGGACAACTGCGCGTAGGTGTGCGGGCTGACCTTCTCGACGAAGACGTCGAGGATGCCGCCGCAGGTCAGGCCCACGGCGAACGCGTCGTCGTCGGAGACGCCGTAGCGCTGCAACACCGGTCGTCCGTCGCGCAGCACCTGCTCGCCGAGCTCGTACACGGCGCCTTCGACGCAACCGCCGGACACGCTGCCGACCGCCTCGCCGCGCGGCCCGACGAGCATCGACGCGCCGGGCTGGCGCGGCGCCGACCGGAACGTCCCGACGACCGTGGCGAGCGCCGCCGTTTCGCCGTTCTTCCACCAGCCCTCGAGCTGGTCGATCACATCACGCACCCTGCACCTCCCGCCGACGGGTCAGGCATCACGCATCACTGCCAGTAACTCTTCCAGAGTAGCGAGGCTGTGCCCGGCCAGCAGTCTGTCCAAGGACGGTAACGCGGCGACTATTCCGCCCTGCACCGGCGCGTAGCCGTCCTTGCCCGCGTGCGGGTTGACCCAGATGACCCGGTGGGCCAGTCGCCGCAGCCGGGCCATCTGTTCCCCGAGCAGCGTGGGCTCGCCGCGCTCCCACCCGTCGGAGAACACGACGACGACCGCGCTCCTGGCCGCGCCGCGCTGTCCCCAGCGGTCGATGAAGGCCCGGACTGCTTCACCCAGTCGGGTGCCGCCCGACCAGTCGGGGATGGCCTTGCCCGCGGCGTGCAGTGCGTGCTCGGCGTCGCGCATCCGCAGCTCGCGGGTGACCCGGGTGAGCCGCGTGCCGAGGGTGAACGTCTCGACCGACGCGGGCGCCCGGCGGGTGACGACGTGCGCGAACCGCAGCAGCGCGTCGGCGTAGGGCTCCATCGAGCCCGACACGTCCACCAGCAGAACCGTCTTGCGGGGCTTGGGTGACCGGTCGCGGCGCAGCAACGTGCGCACCTCGCCGCCGCTCTGCAGCGCCGCGCGCAGGGTCCGTCCGGGATCGGGGGCGCCGTGGCGGGAGGGGCGCAGGCGCCGCGACGGGCGCATCGGCGGGTCGGGCCGCAGGAGCGCCAGCAGCTTGCGCAGGTGCTCGCGCTCGGCGGGGCTGAGCTCGGCCAGATCCCGGTGCCGCAGCACCTCGGCGCCCGACGCGCGGGCGCGCAGCACGGTGTCGTCGCTGTCCTCGCCCTCCTGGCCTGCCTGGTCGGCCGGAGGGGGGCTGAGCGAGGCGAGCCTCGGCGGCGGCTTCCGTTCGTCGACGACCTGGGTGCCGCCTCGGGGCCGTGGGGTGAACCACTGCTCGAAGGCCTGGTCGTAGCGCGGGAGGTCGTCGGGGTCCGCGCACAAGGTGAGCCTGCCCGCCCAGTAGGTCTGCAGCCTGCTGGTGACGTCCAGCTCGTCCAGCGCGGTAAGGAAGGCGGCCACGCGGTCGGTCGTGATCTGCAGGCCCGCGCTCCTGAGCACGGCGGTGAACCCGACGAGGCCCTCGATCGGATCGCCTGCCGCAGGCGCGATGTCGGCCGCAAGGGTCATGCCGGGTGTTCCCCGGCCGGTGTCTCGGTCACGATGCGAGCAGCGCGTCGAGCTGGCTGCGGATGCGGTCGGCGTCCTCGCGGTACTTGAGGACGGCGCCGAGGGTGGCGGCGGCGCTGTCGACGTCGAGGTTGCGCGCACCCACCAGCTGCAGAGCCTGCGCCCAGTCGATCGTCTCGGCGACGCCGGGGGGCTTGATCAGGTCGGCCTGGCGCAGCTTGCGCACCGCGCCCGCGACCTGCACGGCCAGCCGGTCCGGCAACCCGGGCAGCCGCGCGTGCAGGATCTCGATCTCGCGGGCGACGTCGGGGTGGTCGAGCCAGAGGTAGAGACACCGGCGCTTGAGGGCGTCGTGCACCTCGCGGGTGCGGTTGGAGGTGAGCACGACCAGTGGCGGGACCTTGGCCCGCACCTCCCCGATCTCCGGGATCGTCACCGCGTGCTCGGTGAGCACCTCGAGCAGGAACGCCTCGAACTCGTCGTCGGCGCGGTCGATCTCGTCCACGAGCAGCACGGCGGGCGAGACCTGCAACGCGCGCAGGATCGGGCGGGCAAGCAGGAACTTGGGGTCGTACAGCGAGTCCTCGACGGCGTCGACGTCGAGCTTGTCGCCCGCGGCGGCGGCCTCCAGCGCGCGCAGGTGCAGGAGCTGGCGGGGGAAGTCCCAGTCGTAGAGGGCCTGGCTGGCGTCGATGCCGTCGTGGCACTGCAGGCGGATCAGCTCGGCCCCCAGCACCTGGGCGAGGGCCTGGGCCAGCGCGGTCTTGCCGGTGCCGGGCTCGCCCTCGCAGAACAGGGGCCTGCCCATGCGCAGGGCGAGGAACGTCGCGGTCGCGAGGCCGTCGTCGGTCAGATAGCCGGTGGAGCGCAACGCGGCGGCCAACGCGGCGGGCGACTCGGGGACGTTCACGCGCTCAAGCATGACGCAGCGGTGCCCTCCTAGCCACCGTGGCCTGCGACGCCGCTCACAGCCGATACGGGCCATTCGCTAACACTTCCGTTTTGGAGATATTCCATCGAACCACATCACGAATCGATCTCGATTCGCTGACCAGCGGGTATACGGCCATTATCACGTAATGTTGCTGTTACGTGACTATGCTCACCTGCTCGCCAGTAGGCGAATTCCCGAGGCGAACTCGTAGCGTTTCCGCTCGGTCGTCCAGGTAAGTGTCGACCGATCGCCATCCGGATCCGTCGCACCTAGCCCTGCCCCGCGGCTCCGGTCCGTTTAACAGAATGAGGTCGGGCAGGGCCGAGGAAGAACACCACGAATGTGATTTGTTCGTGATGCCTCGCCGGTGCGCAGGAGAACAACTTTCATGACTTCTCGACCTGCATGTCTCTCGGGCCGGGGTCTCGTGCGGCTGGCCGTAGCAGGCGCCATTGCCGTCGGTGCGCCGGTCGCACTGGCCGCGAACGCCGAGGCCGCCCCCGCATCAACCTGGGACAAGATCGCGCAGTGTGAGAGCGGCGGCAACTGGAACACCAATACCGGCAACGGCTATTCAGGTGGCCTCCAGTTCTCCCCGTCGACGTGGCGCGCTTACGGCGGCTCCGGCTCGGCCGCGGGCGCCAGCCGCCAGGAGCAGATCGCCGTGGCCGAGCGGGTGCTCGCCGCTCAGGGCTGGGGCGCGTGGCCCGTCTGCTCGCGCAAGGCCGGGGCCGGCGGGCACTCTTCCGCTGCCGCAGCCCCGGTGCGCGCCGCGGCTCCGAAGGCCGCTCCGAAGGCTGCCCAGCAGGCCGGTTCGGCGGCGCCCGTCACGGGCGGCGGCTACACCGTCGCCCCCGGCGACACCCTCAGCAGCATCGCCGACGCGCACAACGTCTCGGGCGGGTGGAAGGCGCTGTATGCGCAGAACGCCGGTTCGCTCGGCAGTGCCGACGCGATCCACCCCGGCCAGGTGCTGCGGATGTCGTGACCTCGGGTGGCAGCCCAGGCGCTCGTCGCCGGTCAGGCCGAGTTGACCCACTCGTCGCCGCCGTCGGCGAACGCCTGGTGCTTCCACACCGGCAGCCGCAGCTTGATCTCGTCGACGAGCTCGGCGCACGTCGCGAACGCCTCCCGGCGGTGGTCGGCGGCCACCGCGCACGCCAGCGCGACATCACCGATGGACAGCGGCCCGATCCGGTGGCTCACCGCGATCGCCCGCACGCCCTCGGCCCGCGCGGCGACCTCGGCCGCCACCTCCGCCACGACGGCCGCGGCGGTGGGGTGCGCGCTGTAGGTCAACCCGGCCACCGCGCGCCCGCCGTCGTGGTCGCGCACCACGCCCGCAAATGTCACCACCGCACCCGCTCCGGCCTGGTCCACCAGCGCCGCGTGTTCGGCGACGTCCAGCGGCTCGTCGCCGACCACGGCCCGCAGCACGTCGGCACCGCTCATGGGTGATCACCTCCGCGGAGCTGGTCGACGGCGTGGTCGAGCACCCCGTCGAGGACGGCGAGCCCGTCCCGCACGCCGCCCGTCGAGCCCGGCAGGTTCACCACGAGCGTCCGGCCCGCCACGCCCGCCAACCCCCGCGAGAGCACGGCCGTCGGCACCGTGGGGGCGCCTGCCGCGCGGATGGCGTCGGCCAGGCCGGGGATCTCGAAATCCAACAGCTCGCGGGTGACCTCGGGCGTCGCGTCGGTCGGGGAGATGCCGGTGCCGCCGGTGGTGACGACGACATCCACGTCGTCCGCGACAGCGGCCCGCAGCGCCTCGCCGACCGGCGAACCGTCGGGCGCGACCGTGGCCTCGGGAACCTGGTAGCCCCGCTCCCGCAGCCAGGCGACGATCAGCGGTCCGCCGCGGTCGGCGTAGACGCCCGCCGCCGCCCGGTTGGACGCGGTGATCACGTGCGCGCGCCTCACGACCGGTCCTCGGGGCGGCTCCAGGTGCCGGTCTTGCCGCCGTCCTTGCGATCGACGCGGACGCCGTCCATGGTCGCGGCGGGGTCGACGGCCTTCACCATGTCGTGCAGCGTCAGCCCGGCGACGGCGACCGCGGTGAGCGCCTCCATCTCCACCCCGGTGCGGTCGGTGGTGCGCACGGTCGCCCGTATCCGCACCTCAGCGCCGTCGGGCTCCAGCTCGACGACGATGCCCGACAACGCGATGGGATGGCAGAGCGGTACGAGATCGGGGGTCCGCTTGGCGCCCATGATCCCGGCGATCCGCGCGGTGGCCAGCGCGTCGCCCTTGGGCAGCCCGTCGCGCTTCAGCAGCGTCACGACTTCGGTGGTGGTGCGCAGCACGCCGCTCGCCACCGCGGTTCGCGCGGTGGGTTCCTTCGCGGTGACGTCGACCATCCGGGCGGATCCCGCGGCGTCGACGTGGGTCAGGTCCACTAAACGACCATACGACACCGCGGGTTCACGTGACATGCGTCACACGAAGCAACGTCGGAGTGATCGAGTTCCGGCCGATCGCTGTCCGGTGAGCAGCCACGACGGGCCGCGATTAAGCTGTTCGGCCTAGAACGCTACGGCGCGTTCTGCTCGCCGCGCCGGGTTTGCTCTCAGCGGTCTCTTAAGTACCGTGCGGAGCGGTCATCCCGGCGCCCCAGGTCGGGAGAGCCACCGGCTCCGCAGCGCTCCCCTGTCCGGCGGACCGGACCCCCGTCGCCTCACGAACTTCGCGTGGGACAGGAGACGCACGTGGGCGGCCCCCAGCGCCCGCGCGCCGATGCGCAGCGCTCGGAGTCGTTCCCATGGCTCGTTACCGAGGTCGCCACCGTGCGCCTTGCACCACCGGCCGAACCCTCGCCCGCACCGCGATCGCCGGTGCAGTGGCAGGCGCCCCGCTCCTGGCCGCGGCCCCCGCGGCCAACGCCGCCCCGGACACGACATGGGACCGGGTCGCGCAGTGCGAGAGCGGCGGCCACTGGAACATCAACACCGGCAACGGGTTCTTCGGTGGCCTGCAGTTCACGGCCTCGACGTGGAGATCCTTCGGCGGTGTCCAGTTCGCCGCCACGCCGCAGCAGGCCAGCCGCGAGCAGCAGATCGTCGTCGCCGAGCGGGTGCTGGCGGGTCAGGGCTGGCGCGCGTGGCCGGTCTGCTCGCGCAAGGCAGGCGCCATGGGACAGCCCGCCACCCCGCGCAGCGTTCCGACGTTCAGCCTCGCCGCAGCGGCCAAGGCCGCTCCGGTCAAGCCAGTCCCCGCCGCGCAGGCGCCGCGGGCAACCACGGGCGGCGACTACGTCGTACTGGGCGGTGACACGGTCTCCGGGATCGCGACCCGCGAGCACATCGCGGGCGGGTGGCAGGCCGTCGTGGCGAAGAACCCCGGCATGGGTGACCCCGACCTGATCCACGTCGGCCAGCACCTCACGCTCTGACGAGGGGCTACCGCACCCAGCGGGCGAGCGCGTCAGGGGTGTCGACGTCGTCGGGCACGGCAACGTCGCCACACTCCACCAGTTCCAGGGCCGGGTGGCCCTTGAGGTAGTCGCGGGCCCCCGCGTCGCCGGTCGCCACCGCCGCGACGCCCGCCCAGTGCTCCCGGCCCAGCACGACGGGATGCGCCGGGTGGCCGTCGTACGCGGCACGGCGGAGGGTGGCGGGGCCTGCCCCGGCCGCCAGCCGGGCCACGGCCGCGGCGCTCACCCCCGGCAGGTCCACGAGGTGCACCAGCGCGGCGTCGATGTCGGCGCCACGCCTGCCCAGCAGGTCGAGACCTGTGCGGAGGGAAGCGCCCATGCCCTCGGCCCATTCGGTCGCCTCCACCGCTTCGACCTCGGAGGGGAGCACGGCGCGCACCGCGTCCGCGGCCGCGCCGAGGACGACCACCAGCGGCGCGCAACCGCCGTCGCCCAACACCCGCAGCGCCCGGCGCACCAACGGCTCCCCGCCCAGCTCGACGAGGGCCTTGGGGCCGCCCATCCGGCGCCCCGCACCCGCGGCGAGCAGCAGACCGGCGGCTATCGGTTGATCTCCGTGACGGGGTGCTCGTAGGGCACTTCTTCCAGCGGGAACTCCAGATCACCGAACGGCGACAGCGAGCCCTGGACGGGCGAGGCCAGCTCGCTCACGGGGTGTTCGCCGTCAGGCAGTTCGGGCCAGGTGGGGTCGACTCGACCGGGGCGGGCAGTGCTGGCCACGGAATCCTCCTCGTCAGGGCCGCTTCTGCGGCAGAGACTACCGTGGATCGTGATGCCCACCCCTCTGGTCGACTGGTTGCGCGCGCAGGACGACGCGACGCTCGCCACGCTCGTTCGCCTGCGCCCGGATCTGGCCGTGCCCCCGCCCGCCGATCTGACCGTGCTCGCGACCCGCGCAGGCGTCCGCGCTTCGGTGCACCGCTCCTGCGACGACCTCGACACACCGACGCTGGCCGTCCTCGAAGCCCTTGTCGTGGCCGACGCCGACAACGCGCCCGTGGCACGGGCGCAGCTCGCACACCTCCTGGGCCCCGACATGCCCGCGGACACCCTCGACACGGCTCTGCACGCCCTCCGGGACCGCGCATTGGTCTGGGACGCAGGCGATGACCCTGGCGCACCGCACAACGGTGAACCGAGCCGGGCGAACCTGCTGTCGCTCGTGCCTGCCGCGCGAGACGTGGTGCCGCGGTACCCCGGCGGCCTCGGGCGCGCGGCGGTGGGGCCCGCGGGCTCCTCCGCGCTGCCGGACCTGCTGGCCGACATCGACGCCGATGAGCGGCGGGTGCTCGACGCGCTCGCCGCCGGTCCCCCGATCGGGCGCAGCCGAGCCGCGGCCGACCCCGACGGCCCGGTCGGTCGGCTGCTCGCGAAGGGCCTGCTGCTGCGCGTCGACAACGAGACGGTGGAGTTGCCCCGCCAGGTCGGGCTGGCGCTGCGCGGCGACCACCCGCTCGGCGCGCTGCAGGTCACCGCGCCGACGCTGGATGTCCGCAACAGGGGCGCGGAGACCGTGGACAGCACCGCGGGCGGCGCCGCTCTCGAAGTGCTGCGCCGCATCGAGGCGCTCATCGCGTTCTGGGGGGCCACGCCGCCGCCGTTGTTGCGCTCGGGCGGCCTCGGCGTCCGCGACCTGCGGCGGACCGCCCGCGAGATCGACGCCGACGAGACGGCCGCCGCGCTGCTGGTCGAACTGGCCTCGGGTGCGGATCTCGTGGCCCCTTCCGACGCCGTGGCGCCGGAGTGGCTGCCCACCACCCAGGCCGACGTCTGGCTCGCGGGCGGCCCCGAGACCCGGTGGTCGCTCGTGGCCCGCACCTGGCTCGAGCTGCCCCGGCTGCCCGGCTTGGTCGGGCGCAAGGACGACACGGGCAAGCCGATCAACGCGCTCTCGGACGGGGTCCGCCGTCCACTGGCCCCGCGCGACCGGCGCCGCGTCCTTTCCGGCCTCGCCGAACTGGCTCCCGGGTACGCCGCCGCCGTCCCCGCCCAGCTGGCCGACGTACTGGCCTGGCGGGCCCCGCGCCGCGGCGGGCGGCTGCGCGACGAGGTGGTGGGCTGGACGCTCGCGGAGGCCACGACGTTGGGTGTGGTCGCGCTCGACGCCCTCACCGACCCCGGCCGTGCGCTGCTCTCCGCGCCGGAACGGATCGTCGCCGCGCTGCGGGCCACCCTGCCCGAGCCGGTCGACCACGTGCTGCTGCAGGCCGACCTCACCGCCGTCGCCCCCGGTCCGCTCGAGGCCGGGCTTGCGCGCGAGCTCGCGCTGGTCGCCGACGTCGAGTCCGGGGGCGCCGCCACGGTCTACCGCTTCTCGGAGTCCTCGATCCGCCGGGCCCTGGACGCCGGGCGCAGCGCCGCCGACCTGCACGCGCTGTTCGCGTCCCGGTCCGCCACCCCGGTGCCGCAGGGGCTGACCTACCTCGTCGACGACGTCGCCCGCCGCCACGGCCGTCTGCGCGGTGGTGCGGCCGCGGCGTTCCTCCGCTCCGACGACGAGGTGTTGATCTCCGAGGTGCTCGCCCACCCCGACGCGCTCGGCTGGGAACTGCGCCGCATCGCGCCGACGGTGCTGGTCAGCGGGCTTCCGCTGGCCGAGCTGATGGCGGCGCTGCGGGCCGCGGGGCTCAGCCCGGCCGCGGAGGACACCGGCGGCGCCGTGCTCGACCTCTCCGACCGGGGGCGCCGAACCGCTCCCCGCCGCCAGGGTGCGCGGCCCGGCGGCCCGCCCGAGATGGACGACACCCAGGTGGCCGCCCTGGTAGCGCGCATGCGCTCCGGCGACGCGTCGCGCGGGATCCGACAGGGTGCGGAGGCCTACGCCAACGGTTCAGCCGTCGACCTTCTGCGCTCCGCCGTCGTCGATCGGCGCACTGTCTGGATCGGGTTCGTCGACGGCCACGGAGTGCAGGGCGAGCGCGTCATCGCCCCGGTCAGCGTCGGCGGCGGCGTGGTGGAGGGTCGGGGCAACGACGGCGCGGTGCACCGTCTGCCGCTGCACCGCATCACGAGCATCGCCCTCGTCGACGGTTAGCCCTCGTCGACGGTTAGAAAGCGCGGCCCTTCAGCGGGCGCCCGCCGTCATGCGGTGGTGCATCGCGTGCTCGACCAGGGCGATCAGCGTCTGCTTCGTGGACTCGCGGTTGCGGGCGTCGCAACTGACGATCGGGATGCTGTGGTCGATGGACATCGCCTCGCGGACGTCTTCGAGGCGGTGCGAGAGGATCCCGTCGAAGCAGTTGATGCCGATGACGTAGGGCAGCCCGCGGTCCTCGAAGAAGTCGATCGCCGCGAACGAGTCGGCCAGCCTGCGCGTGTCGACGAGCACGACGGCGCCGATCGCGCCGCGCACCAGGTCGTCCCACATGAACCAGAAGCGGTGCTGCCCCGGGGTGCCGAACAGGTACAGGATCAACTCGGCGTCCAGCGAGACCCGACCGAAGTCCATGGCCACTGTGGTGGTGGTCTTGTTCGGGGTGTTCGCCAGGTCGTCGAGGCCCGCGCTGGCCTCGGTCATCACCGCCTCGGTGGTCAGCGGGACGATCTCCGAGACGGATCCGACGAACGTCGTCTTGCCGACACCGAACCCGCCCGCGACGACGATCTTCGCGGAGATCGTGGCCGCGGTGGCGACCGTACGTGCGCCGCCACCCGGTCTGGGGGAACCGGGACGGCGCGTCGATGCGCCCTCCGCGGAGTAGCTAGAGGCGACGGAGTCCACTCAACACCCTTTCCATCAGGGCGAGGTCCGGCACGTTGCCGGCGCTGCTCGCGGTCTGGTGCACGGTCACGATGCCCAAGCCCGCCATGTCCCCCAGAAGCACCCGGGCAACCCCGAGTGGAAGGGACAGGAGGGCGGCGACCTCGGCCACCGAGCGCGCCTGCTCGCAGAGTTCGGCGACGGCGCGGTGCTCGACCTGCAACACACTTAACTGTTCTTGGCCCCGCCTACTGGTCGAGACGAGCGTCTCGATCGCGAGGTCGAAGCCGGATCTGGTGCGTCCACGGGTCCAGGTGTAGGGCCGGACCGCGGACGCGCCGGTGTCCCCGGGGTCACCTTCCGACACCGGCGAGGATCCGGTGTAGGGCTGTGGATCGGGGGGCGCCGCCGCCGGAATGGGGACGAAAGGCTCCGACTCCGACGGCTGGTCGTACTCGTTGTCGCGGCGACGACCCCATCGACGTTTGCGGGGTGAGCGACCGGCGTCAAAACTGAAGCCGTTCATCACGTCGGCGAACGTGGGCTCAGAGGGCAACCTGTTTTCAGGACCCGATGACATCGGACATCTCACCTGCTTTCTATCGTCGAGAGGGTATTCGCCTTAGGCGCGGGACGTGGGATTCAGCGGCGGAAAATCTAGAGCCCGCCGAACGACCCTTGCAGTTCTGCTCGGAGCTCCGGTGTCAGCAGTTGGCCCACGCGGTCGACGAGAAGCGTCATCTCGTATCCGATGAGGCCGATGTCGCAGCTGGGCGAGGCCAACACCGACAGGCAGGAACCGTCGCTGATGCTCATCAGCAGCACGATTCCGCGGTCCATCTCGACGACCGTCTGCACTACGCCGCCCGCGTCGAAACAGCGCGCCGCGCCTTGGGTGAGGCTGACGAGCCCGGAGGCGACGGCGGCCAGCTGATCGGCCCGATCGCGGGGGAGCCGATCGGAGCTGGTGAGGAGCAGACCGTCGGCCGAGACGACGATTGCGTGCGCAACGCCGGGGACGCGTTCCGCAAAGTTCGTGACGAGCCAGCCGAATCGGCTCGGCTGCGCCTGGGGTGTGGTCATGAGGACTCCTCGTCGTGATCGGCATCCGCGGCAGCGGGTGTCGCGGGGTTGTCGGCGGAGCCGAAGCCGCGCAGCCGGGTCTCGCGACCCTGCCGGACGCCTTGCTGGTAGCTCGCCAGCCGCCCCCGAATCGTCTCGGCACTGCGCGGGGA
>DASWUV010000272.1:0-2758 GCA_036401495.1 Pseudonocardia sp.
AGGAGCGGGGACCAACCTGCAGCAGTTCACGCCCGTTGCGCGCTCTGCATGAGTTGGCGGCGGCGGGCAATGGTCGCGCCGAGGTGGGCGAGGTCGAAGAACGCGGCAAGTACCACCCAAAACCATTCCCAACCGTTGAGACCGATACCCGGCGTATAGAGAATGACGTAAATCAGCGTGGCGAACGGCAGGAATATGATGCCGAGCAGAGGCACAATCCAGGTACCGAAGGCTGCGCCGACGAGTGCGGGCCTGACCAACCAGACGATGAACAGCGCCAACCGCGGGAAAAACCCCGCGAGCAGGGCAAACAGGCAGCCCATGGGTGACCCTCTCTCATAAGGACGACAACCACTGTTGCGGGACTTCCGTGCAGTGAACAGCGGATCCCGGATCCATCCGTCACCCGGCAAAGGTGAATTCGCCCTGTGGGGTTCCGATACTCGGCTACGGGCTCTGACTTGCGGTTCAGGCTGCGCGTTCGTGGGCGCTTGGCGTGGAGGCCAGGGCGCGGGCGCAGTGCAGCGAGGACGAGACCGCGGACTGCCTATACCGCAAAGCGATCATGCGGCTGGCGCGCACGCGGGTGCGCCCTGGGCTCGCCCGCACGCACTTGGTCTACGGGGAGTGGCTGCGCCGTGCAGGCCGCCGGGCCGACGCCCGCGTGCAGCTGCGCACCGCCCACGCGATGGCGACCACGATCGGCATGGACGCGTTCGCCGAGCGCGCCCGCCGGGAGCTGGTCGCGGCGGGGGAGCGGGAGCACGACGCCGCCGTCGAGACCCAGGCGGCCCTGACCGCGCAGGAGGCGGAGATCGCGCAGCTCGCCGCGGCCGGGCGTACGAACGTCGAGATCGGCGCCAGGCTCTTCCTCAGCCCCCGCACCGTGGAGTGGCACCTGCGCAAGGTCTTCATCAAGCTCGGCGTCGGCTCCCGCAGGGATCTGCGGCGTGCCCTCGGCCCGGTGGACCCGGCCGACCTGCCCGTCTGACCACGCTGAGCGCACCGCCCCAGCCGATTGCCCCGGGTCTCACCCACCACCAGCGTCGACGGCCGTGGAAGGACCCGACTCGCGCCGGGCGTTGCGAGGACGAGACCGCGAGCGCGAGAAGCTGGTCGTCGACGACGTCCGCTCGGGTCGCAGCCGGGTGCTCGTCCTGCGCGGCGAGGCGGGGATCGGCAAGACCGCCCTGTTGGACGAGCTGTACGAGCGCGCGTCGGGCTGCCGCGTGGTGCGGGCGGCCGGGGTGGAGGCCGAGCTGGAACTCCCGTTCGCGGGGCTCCCCCAGCTGCTCGCGCCACTGCTGGAGCACCTGCCGCGGCTGCCGGACCCTCAGGCCGATGCGCTGGGCGTCGCGTTCGGCCTGTGTGCGGGGGCTGCTGGCCGCGGATCCGCTTCGCCGTCTCGAGGATATCGCCGAGGCGTGCGGCACCGACTGGGCCCTGGGACTGGCGGCCCGCTGTGGCGCGCTGGTGAGCAGGGGCGATGTCGCCGAGCGCCATTACCGCGACGCGCTCGACCGGCTGGGACGCACCCGCATCCGGTCGGCGTCGGCGCGGGTCTTCACCAAGCTCGGCCTCACCTCCCGGCGCGCGTTGCGCGACGCGCTTTGACCTGTGTACGCCGGTCGCTCTGGGCTGACCGGGGGATCGACCAGTGCGTCCGACGGGCGCGGCGCCCGTCGTTCGGCGCGACCGTGGGCGGCACGCACATCCGGTCCCGGACCCATGTGCGTCACCCCGACCGCCGCAGGAGGCACTGATGATCAACCGAAGGCAGTTCGCGCGAGGTCTGGCCGCTACGGCGGCGGTGACGACGCTGGCGGGGTGCGCGTCGGGGTCTGCCGCCGCGCTGTCGGACACCGGTGGTGACGAGCGGGGCGGCGACGAGCTGCGGGCCGGGTCGGGTGTGCACACCTCGCTCGGCCCGATCAAGAAGGTCGATGCGGGCGATCTGACCATGGGCTACGCGGAGTTCGGGCCCACCACCGGGCCGCCGGTGGTGTTGCTGCACGGCTGGCCCTACGACGCGTTCAGCTACGTCGACGTCGGTCCGATTCTGGCGGCGTCGGGATACCGCGTCATCGTCCCCTACCTGCGCGGGTACGGACCGACGACGTTCCGCTCGGCCGCCACGATGCGCAACGGCCAGCAGTCGGCCGTCGCGCAGGACATCGTCGCCTTGATGGACGCCCTGAAGATCGACAAGGCCGTCCTGGGCGGCTACGACTGGGGTGCGCGGACGGTCGGCGCCATCGCCGCGCTGTGGCCGCAGCGGGTCAAGGCGCTCGTCTCCGTGAGCGGTTACCTGATCACGAACCTGCAGGCGAACCAGCAACCACTGCCGCCTGCCGCCGAGTACGGCTGGTGGTACCAGTACTACTTCGCCACCGAGCGCGGGGTGCTCGGCTACCGCCGCAACGTGCACGAGTTCAACAAGCTCATCTGGCGCGTCGTGTCGCCGAAGTGGGCGTTCGACGACGCCACCTACGCCCGCTCGGCGGCGTCGTTCGACAACCCCGACCAGGTCGAGGTCGTCATCCACAACTACCGGTGGCGGCTGGGGCTCGCGCCGGGCGAGCCGCGGTACGACGCGCTGGAGCAGAAGCTCGCGCAAAGCCCGGCCATCGCGGTGCCGACGATCACGGTCGCCAGCGACTTCGACGGCGCCGCGGCCGACGGCGCCTCCTACCGCGGGAAGTTCACGGGCCGCTACGACCACCGGGTCTTCGCGGGCATCGGCCACAACGTGCCCCAA
>DASWUV010000273.1:0-23676 GCA_036401495.1 Pseudonocardia sp.
CGGGTGGCCCTTCCACGAGCCGGGCCACGGCGGGGTGGTCGAGCTTGCCGTTGGGGCGCCGCGGCAGCTCGTCGACGGCGACCACGGTCAGGATGCTCGCAGGCAGCCCGAGGCGCTCGGTCACGATCGTCGCGACCCGCGCCACGTCCGCGCCCGTGGTCCGAGCGGCCACGATGATGCGCGCGTCGCTGCCGGTGCAGGCGGCCTCGACACGGTGTTCGGCGAGCAGTTGCTCCAGCCCGTCGAGGTCGGTGCGAATCCCGAACGGCTTCACGAAGCGGGCGCGTCGTCCCACGATCTCGAACAGCCCGTCCGGGCGGCGCCTGCCCAGGTCGCCGGTGCGCAGCACGGGCTCGGCGGCGCCTTCGGCGAGATCAGCCGGGCCGTCGGCGTAGCCCAGCATGACGTTCGGGCCGCGGTAGACCAGCTCCCCCACCCCGTCGGCACGCGGGTCGTCGTCCAGGGGCTCGATGCTCAGCGCGCCGCCGGGGATCGCGACCCCGATCGCGTCCGGGCAGGCCGCGGCCAGCTCCGGCGGCAGGTAGGCCATGCGCGCGGTGGCCTCGGTCTGGCCGTACATGACGAACAGCCGCCACCCGCGGCGCGCGCCGACCGACGCCCAGCGCCGCACCTGCTCGGGTGGCAGCCGCCCACCCGCCTGGGTCACGTAGCGCAGGTGCGGCAGCGTCATGTCGGCGAAGCCGACGCGGTCGAGCAGCTCGAACGTGTGCGGCACTCCGTGCAGGCTGGTGACCGCCTGCTCCCGCGCCGCAGCCCAGAACGCCGGGTCGAGCACCGAGGCGTCGGAGAGCAGGAGACCGGCCCCGGCCAGCAGGCTGCTGTTGATCACGGAAAGGCCGTAGCAGTAGTGCATCGGCAACGTCAGCGCGGGCCGGTCGTCGGGGGTGATCTCCAGGTAGGTCCCGATGGCGGCGGCGTTCGCGTCCAGCGCCGCGGCCGGCAGCCGCACCAACCGGGGATGGCCCGTCGAGCCCGACGTCGTCAGCAGCAGCGCGAGATCGGGATGCAGCCGGTGGGCGCGGGCCGCCGACCGCTCCCGCACCCGGCCCGCCGCGTCGATCACGACGTCCGGGGCGAAGCGCTCGGTCAGCTCGGCAACCTGTGCCGGGTCCCCGCGATCGGCGAGCAGCACCACGTGTCCGCCGTGGAGCGCGGCGAGGTAGCCGATCAGCGAACCGATCCCGTTCGTCGCCTCCACGAGCACCAGAGCACGTCCAGCCCCGATCCGGGTGGCCGACTCCTCGACGCGGTCGGCCAGGTCGCGGTAGGTCAACCAGCCGTCGCCGACCGACACGGCAGGACGATCTCCGTGACCGCGCAACCCCTGCACGAACGCCGGTCCGGCGGCCACACCGGAGTCGATCTCGATGGTCACGACGTTGCGATGGTCTCGGGCGACTGGTCGGCCCTGGGGACGTCGATGCGGGTCTTCGCGAAGTACGCGACGACGGCGACGATGAGCACGGTCAGGACGATGCTGATCGGGGGCATGCCCAGTGCCAGGCCGCCCCGGCTGGGCGGGCCCGCCATGAAGTCGGCGAACGACGCCCCGAGCGGGCGGGTGACGATGTAGGACAGCCAGAACGCGGGTACCGCGGCCAGCCCGAGCCACCGGTGGGCCACGGCAGGCAGCAGGAACACGACCAGGAAGACGATGCCCGACGGGAAGTAGCCCAGGTGCAGCGACGTCGCCGTCCAGTCACCGGCGGCGGTGCCGAGCGCGAAGGTCAACAGCACCGCCGCCCAGTAGAACGCTTCGCGCCGACGCGTGTAGATCGAGTGGATCGACAATGTGCCCTCGACGAGGTACCAGAGCGCGAACACCGCGCCGACCACGATCAGCAGCACCAGCGTCGACATCGTGTACGGCACCCCGAAGTCGTTGTGGGCCGTGTCCGCCACCGCTGTGCCGAACACGCTGACCATCACCACCGCGGCCCAGTAGACCCACGGGTTGTAGCGGCGCATCGCCAACTGCGCGACCAACGCCGCAACGAGCGCCAGCCCGGTGACGGTCAGGGCCGTCGTCTGACCCATAGCTACGTTGAACCAGTCCCACGTGGTCTCGCCCATGCCCGTCGTGAGCAGCTTCGCCACCCAGAACAGCAGCGTGATCTGCGGGACCTTGGTCGCCGCGAAACGCGCGGGGCCGACCCGGCCCGTGGCGTCGCGAGCGGCTCTTGTGGCGGGCATGTCGGGGCCTCCCGAGTTGGTGATTCGACTTCTCAACGCGCTGCCACGGCAACAGGAACGAGTTTCCACAATGTTCCTGCAGCTACCCTGTGAGCTTCCTATGACCCACCTATGCGGCGTGCGGCGCACGTCCTACAACAGCGAAAAGCCGCCTCCCTGAGGACATTCTCAGGAATGCGGCTGACACTATTGAGGGGCTCTGCTATAGAGCGCCGATCGACTGTCTCCAAACTATCATGAGACCCTGTTCTGAGGCCGACAAGAGCTGCGCGCAGCGATTTTTTTGCCTGGTTCTTACCTGCCGCGCAAGGCCCGTCGGCAGACCGCCAGCTGGGAGGTACCGGGTGCGTCGCAAGATCGTCACCGTCATGCTGGTGACCGCGGTCCTCGCTGTCGGGCTGTTCGCGCTGCCGCTCGCGGTCCTCGTGGCGAAGTACCTCATCGACGACGAACGGGGCGAGCTCACCCACGCGGCCGACCTCACCGCACTCCACGTCACCGCCGACCTCGCCCGCGGCCATCGACCGTCCACCTTGCCCGCCGTCGAGCCCGACATCTCCCTCACCTTCTACGACCGCGGCGGCGAACGCGTCATCGGCGGCGGTCCCGCGCTCGCCGAACCGGGTGTCCAGTCGGCGCTGGCGGGCAGCCGGATCACCGACGGCGACCCCGGCGGCGACTTCACCGTCTACGTGCCGGTCAGCGACGACGGCGCGGTTGCAGGCGCGGTGCGCGCGACCAGCTCGCGAACACAGGCGTGGCTGCGCATCCTGACCGCGTGGCTGATCATGGCTACGCTCGCGGGCGTGACCCTCGGCGCGGTCTGGTTCGTCGCGCGGCGCCAGGCCGGGCGGCTGGCGGCCCCGATCGAGCGGCTCTCCGCCGTCGCCGCGGGCATCGGACAGGGCAGCATCGGACAGGGCAGTCTGGACAGCGCCGCCGCGTCGGGCGTGCCGGAGATCGACGACGTCGCGGCCAGCCTGTCCCGCTCCGCCCACCGCGTCGAGCGCACGCTCGCCCGCGAACGCGCGTTCTCGGCAGACGCCTCCCACCAGCTGCGCACGCCGCTGGCGGGCCTGCGGCTGCAGCTGGAGACGGCGCTGGAGGGTCCGGACACCAACCTGCGTGCGGCGATCACCACGGCGATCACCGCCGCGGACCGCCTCGAACAGACCATCCTCGACCTGCTTGCGCTCTCCCGCGACACCCCCGCCGGTGATCGCGAGCTGCCGCTGCCCACACTGCTCGACGAGCTGCGCCGCGACCACCACGACACCCTCGCCGCGGCCGGGCGGGGCCTGACCGTCGTCGCCGATCCCGAACTGCCCGCCGCCGCGGCTTCGCCGCAGGCCATGCGCCAGGTGGTGGACGTGCTCGTGGACAACGCACTGCGCCACGGACAGGGCACGGTCACCGTCACCGCCCGTGAGGCCGCGCAGGCCATCGCGGTCGACGTCACCGACGAGGGCCGCGTCGAGCGGCCCGACCAGCTGTTCGTCCGCCGTTCCGCAACCGCCGCGGGCCACGGCATCGGCCTCGCGCTGGCCCGCAGCCTCACCGAAGCGGAGGGTGGCAGGCTCCTGCTCAGCCGCCAGGAGCCGACCACGTTCACCCTGCTGCTGCCGCTCACCCCGGCCTCGCGCAGCCCGGCGAGATCGTCGGTCACGACGCCACTCTCCGGTCGTTCCGGGACAGGTTAGCGGGTCCGGGCACGCGGAAGGCCAAGGCCAGACCACAGAATGTGCCCAGGAGCAGGCCGCCCACGACGTCGGACGGGTAGTGCACCCCCAGCAGCACGCGCGAGGCGGCGACCGCGAGACAGGCCAGCGCGCCCAGCGCCACGAGGGCCGCCGCACCCACCCCCCGTGCGCGGAAATCGTCGTCGGGACGACGATTTCCGCGCACGGCGGGGAGGACCAGCACGAGGAGGGCGACGACCAGCGCGGCCGATCCGGCGGTGTGGCCGGAGGGAAAGCTCGCTCCGCTCGCGTGCGCGAGGACGGTCGGCACCTGCGGGCGTGGCCGGTCGACCAGGTTCTTCACGAGCGTCTCGATGCCGAGCTCGACCAACCGCACGAGCAGGAGGGCGAGCGCGAGGCCTGCTTTCCGGCGCAGGAGCAACGCCACCACGCCGATCCCGACGAACACGTCCACGGCCACCGGGCTGCCCACGTTGCTCACCAGCTGGGCCGCGCCGCGCAGCCCTGCGTGGGCCGCCACGAACGCGTTCACGGCCAGCACCACCGTCTGGTCGATCCGGAGCAGCCCGGAAGCTCCCGAGGCGACCGCGGCGGTGAGAACGGCGAACGCCGCGGCCAGGAGAGCGGCCACGGACAGCGCAGGCAGGCACCACCGTCGGGCGGCGCCCTCCTGCCCTTCAGATGTCACGGGCGGTGAAGCTAGCCGACGCTCACCCCGACGGCAGTGCGCCGAGGGTTAGCGGACGGCAATCGTTCGCCCAGCTCGGGTGCCGCACAGCCAACACACAGCGCGTCCACGGTAGGCGCTCAGCCCCGCTGGTGAAACTCGTCGTTGAACCGGCCTGACAAGGAGCGATGTGATCGACGACGAGCCGAGCGGCGGTTGCCGGGAAGCTGCGGCAGCGGACCCGACATGACCACCGGGCTGAACGCGCCCCCGACACGGCACCGGCGGCGCAGCGACACCCCGCCCGCGGCCCTCGACGCTGCCGTCCGAGCCGGGGCGGGCGCACTGGCCCTCGGCAGCCTGCTCTTCGTCAGCTGGTTGTGGATCACCGGTGGCGGCGTCGGCGACCTCGCGGGCTGGGTCACGGGGCTGACGTCCCTCGGGCGCTGGACCGGGCTCGCCGCCGCCGATCTGCTGTTGGTGCAGGTGCTGCTGATGGCCCGCATCCCGGTGCTGGAGCGCGCGGTCGGCCAAGACCGCCTGGCCCGGTTGCACCGGTGGGTCGGGTTCAGCTCCTTCACCTTGATGATGGCCCACGTCGGCCTCATCACCTGGGGCTACGCCGCGGGCCGCCTCGCCGCCGTGCCCGGCATGTTCTGGGACCTGACCGTCACCTACCCCGGCATGCTGTTGGCCCTGGCGGGGACGCTGTGCGTGGTTATGGTCGTGGTGACGAGCCTGCGCGCAGCCCGCGCCCGGCTGCGGTACGAGTCGTGGCACCTGCTGCACCTCTACGCCTACCTCGGCGTCGGACTCGCGTTGCCGCACCAGCTGTGGACCGGACAGGAGTTCCTGACCTCCACCGCGGCCACCGTCTTCTGGTGGACCCTCTGGGCCGCCGCTGCCGCCGCGATCCTGGTCTGGCGGATCGGGCTGCCGCTGGTCCGCAGCGTGCGCCACGGCCTGCGCGTGACCTCGGTGGTGTCCGAGGGCGACGACATCGTCTCCGTCCACGTCACCGGGCGGCGCCTCGACCGGCTGCCCGTCACCTCGGGACAGTTCCTGACGTGGCGGTTCCTGTCCGGCCCCGGCTGGACGCGTGCGCACCCGTACTCGCTGTCCGCGGCGCCGGACGGGCAGCGCCTGCGCATCACCGTCAAGACCGTCGGTGACGGCGGCGCCCTTCTCCGCGGCGTCCGCCCCGGCACCCGGGTGCTGATCGAAGGCCCGTACGGCAGGCTCACCGAGCGGCCCCGCACGCGGGCCAAAGTCGCGTTCATCGGCGCAGGGGTGGGCGTCACCCCGCTGCGGGCCCTGGCCGAGGACCTTCCCTACGCACCCGGCGAGGCCGTCCTGCTGCACCGCGGCACAGCGCAGCCGCTGTTCGCGCGCGAGTTCGCCCTGCTCGCCCGCGAGCGCGGGCTGCAGGTGCGGTGGCTGCCCGGACAGCGACGCGCCGCCGACTCCTGGCTCGGCCACGGCGTGCCCAGCGCCGTCGATGATCTGGCCCTGCTCAAGGGGTGGGTGCCCGACATCGCCGAGCGCGACGTCTACGTGTGCGGGCCGCAGGCCTGGACCGACGCCGTCCGCGCCACCCTGGCTGCGGCCGGGCTGCCGCCCGCCCAGCTGCACGTCGAGAACTTCGCGTGGTGACCGGCATGCGCCGCATCAGCCTGTGGTTCCTCAGCACGATCGCCGTCGTCGCTCTGCTGTTCGGCTACCGGACCTCGACGTCAGGGCCCACGCCCGCCCCGGCGGCCGTCGCCGCCCCCGCGGCGTCGGCTACCGCGCCGTCCACGTCGACGAACGCCAGCGGCGCAACAACGGTCACGGGCTCGGTCGCCCAGACCCGCTGGGGACCGGTGCAGGTGCGGATCACCGTGGCCAACGGGAAGATCACCGCGGTCGACGTGCCGCAGTCCCCCGACGGCAACGGCCGCGACCAGCAGATCAACGACTACGCGCTGCCGATCCTCGTCCAGAGCACCCTGAGCGCGCAGAACGCGAACATCGACATGGTCAGCGGGGCCACGGTCACCTCCACCGGCTACCTCCAGTCGCTGCAGAGCGCGCTCGACCAGGCGGGCCTGGCGTGACCGCCCGGGCCCCCGGCCTGCGGCGCGTCGAGCACGTGATGGGCATGCCGATCAGCCTGGCCATCCGCGGCAGCCACGCAGACGACGACCGCGGCCGGACGGCCCGGGCCGCGGCGCAGGCGGTGTTGCGGGAAGCCGACCGCGTCTTCAGCACCTACCGGCCCGACTCGGTCATCAGCAGACTCGGCCGCGGAGAACTGAGCCTCGCCGACTGTCCACCGGCTGTCGTGGCCGACGTCACCGCGGTCCTTGCCATCGGCGAAGCGGCCCGTCGGGACTCGGATGGGGCGTTCGCGGTGGACCGCGACGGGGTGGGCGCGGACGGCGAACAGTGGCTCGCCACCCGCGGTCACCAGGCCGTGCTCATCGTGCGGGCCGGCGCGACCTGCAGGCTGTGGTGACGCTCGTGCGCGTCAGGGCGATGTGGGTCCGGGTTCCGCAGGCGGAAGAACGCCCTCCTGCAGGACGGTCTTGTCGACGTCGTGGGGCGACGGCGACGGCCTCAGCGCGCCCGCGTAGGGCTGGGTCGGCGCCGAGTCCGCGTCCAGGATGTCGGTCGTCTCCGGAGCTCCCGAACGGCTGACCTTGCGTCGGGCCGTCTCCAGGCCGCTGCCCGCAACGTCCGTGGCCTGGTCGCGGAGCTGCTTGACCTTGGGGTGCTGAACGAGCTCGGCCAGCTTCTGGCGCACCTCGGGCCTGCCAAGGGCGTACCCCACGCCCACCGCCAGTGCCTTACCGAACAGTCCCATCACAGTCTCCTTCGTCTTGTTACTCGGATCGGGCAGGCCCGGGGACGGCATCAGCCCCAGGGCTGTCCGTGCTTGTCGCGGGTCAGTCGGTTGCGGCGTTGCGTCGGGCCACGTCGCGGCCCAGCCGCACGCCCAGGCCGATCATGGCGATGGCGAGGACGAGGTGCAACCAGTTGTCCGCGGTTTTCTGCGGCACGAAGTTCGCCGAACTGGCTGAGTCGGTGATCAGCCGGTAGCTCCGGATGACCGCATAGCCGGCTCCGCCGATGATCGGGTAATTGCGGTGGGCTGGATGGGGTCGGACATTGCGTTTCTCTTATTCTGTCGAGCAGGATCAAGCGCAAACGAACGACTCGACTAATGCGTTTTGGTGGGGCTCATCCGGGGCCTACACAGTAGTAACCCCAGCCGCGGGGCCCGACACAATCGAACCGATACTTCACCCGGTTGGACGCACAGTCTCCGCGGATTGCCAGGAAAGCAGCCGGGTAGCCGCACTCCGCGTCGGTCGTCCTCCGCGGCCATTCAATGCCGTCGTCGGGCGCCGGTGTGGGCGGGACGCTCTCCGGCGGCCTGGCCGGTGTCTACCTCGACCGCGATCTGCCTCCCGCGAGCCCGCGCACCCGTACGGGCGTTGACTACGCATCGCTCCTACTATCGGCACGCATCGCACACGTCGTCACGGAGGTGCCGTGAACCTCGTCCTGAACCACACCGTCGTCCGGTCCGCCGACAAGGACGCCGCCGCGCGCTTCTTCGCCGGACTGCTCGGGCTCGAGGTCGGCGAGCCTGCAGGCCCGTTCCTGCCCGTGCGGGTCAACGCCGACCTCACGCTGGACTTCGACGACCGCCACGCGCTCGCCCCCGCACACTTCGGATTCCTCGTCGACGACGACGGCTTCGACCAGATTCTTCGGCGCCTTGACGAGCTCCCCGACGTGCCCTTCGGGTCGGGGCCGGAGCACGGCTGGGACCGCCGGATCAACCAGCTGGCCGGTGGCCGCGGGGTCTACGTCGGCGCCCCCGACGGCCACAGCTACGAGTTCTTCACCGTTCCGCCCACCTGACCGTCGGCGAAGCGGTGCCTGCAGTGGTCGGAGCAGAAGTAGTACGTCTGTCCGGCACGGCGGGCGGTGGCGGGCGCCAGCGCCTTCTCCACCTGCATGCCGCAGACCGGGTCCTTGGCGTGGCGGCCCTCGTCCCGACGCCCGCGGGTGCGGTAGAGCGCGTAGAGGCCCGCGAGCCCGACCAACGCGACGATGTTCAGCACCGTGGTGTAGTCCCATCCGATGCCGCCCATCGCCACCATCGGCGCGCGCGCGGTGGGCACCCACCCGACCAGAGAGAACAGGCCCTCCACCGCGAGCCCCGCGAGGCTCATGATCGGCCAGAACACGGCCAGCAGACGCAGCGTCACCCGGGTGCCGTAGTACCGGCGGTAGATCACCAACAGCGGGAGGGTGATCAGGTCCGCGAACACGAACGCGATGACGCCGCCGAAACTGATGCCGCCCGCCCACAACGCCGCGGCCAGCGGCACGTTCCCGATCGAGCACACGAACGCCAGCACCGCCAGCAGCGGGCCGATCAGGACGTTCTCCACGCTGGCCCAGAACCCGCCGCCGGTCAGGAACAGCGACTGCCACACCCAGGTCGGCACCAGCACGGTCGCGAACCCCGCCACCCCGAAGCCGATCACGAGCTCCTTGCGCAGCATCGTCAGGTCGCTGATGGTGTAGCCCGCGGCGGCCGACCATCCGGCCCGGCTCATGATGCGCCTGCGTCCCGGACGGCGGTCCTCCTCGTCCGGCTCGTCGTCGACGGACGCGGCGCCGGTGTCCTCGAGCCCCGCGCGGGCCCGGTCCAGCCACGACGGGGGCAGCACCCGGGGCAGCACCACCCCGAGCATGGCGATCATGAGCACGCCGCCGACGAGCTCGGCCGCGGCGAACTGCCACCCGAGCAGCACCCACATGACGATGCCCAGCTCGACCACCAGGTTGGTCGAGGCGAACATGAAGACCATCGACGCGGTGAAGTCCGCGCCCCTGGCGAACAGCGATTTCGCCAGCGCGGCCGCGGCGTAGGAGCACGACGAGGAGACGAACCCGAGGAACCCCGCCGTCGCCACCGTGCGCGGCCGGTGATCGCCCAGCACCTGCCGCATCCGGCCGCGGGAGACGAACGCCTGCACCATCCCCGACAGCGCGAACCCGAGGACCAGCGCCCACAGCGTCGCCCAGAACATCGACAGCGCTTCGCGCAGGCCGTCGCCGAGGGCGATCAGGACGGTCACGACTCCACCTCCGCTCGGGCGCTCCCGGTCCGAGCCGCCCTCCGGATACCTTACCCCCCTCCGGTATCGCCGGAGATGACGAGGGTCACCCGGAAGCCGACGAGCACCACGAGGTGGAGCAAGTAGAGCCAGAAGCCCAGCGCGGCCACCGCACCGAAGCCGGGCAGGCCGCCGAAGGGCGCCGACCAGTTGACCGGGATGGCCAGGAAGAGCAGGAACCCCTGCAGGAACCCGCTCAGGACGGCGCCGGTGCCGAACCCGCCCGCGAACAGGGCACGCAGCCTGATGTGCCCGGCCGCGACGAACTGGAAGATCAGGACGAGGGCGGTCGAGACCAGGATCCACACCACGTGGAAGGCGATGACGATGCCCAGCAGGAGCCTGCCCCCGCCCGCGGAGTACATGGGGGCGACCAACGGGGCCGCGGCGAGCAGCGCGAGCACCAGCACGGGCGCGGCGACCGCCAGCACGAGCAGACCCAGCCGCCCCCGCCAGCCGGTGAAACGGTCCTGTCCCGGCGTGAGCTGCAAGAACGCGCGACGCAGTCCTTCGCCGTAGAGGCTGGCGGGGAACAGGGCCACGAGCGCCTGCAACCAGGACATGCGCACGGCGGTGCTCGTGAGGGTGTGCAGCGCCGCGGCGGTGCCGTGCCCGGCGGGCAGGCCGGAGACCGCCGTGTCCATGCCGTCGAGAACCACGCCGGGGCCGACCAGTGCCGCCGCCGACCACAGCGCGACCAACGCGAGCGGGACGAGGCCGAGCATCCCGAAGAATGTGGCGCCCGCCGCCCACAGCGCGAGATCGCTGGCGGGAAACGTCCTGGCCGCCGTGCGCAGCAAATCCTGGGCTCGGCGGCCGCTCGTCTGCTTCACCGTCGTCGCCTCCACACTGCTCGGGATTCCCCGAATCGCGCGCGGCAACCCGGCCGGTGCGACGCTGGTCCCGTGAAGAACGGGATGACGGGCTGGTCGGCGCTGCACGGCGGGGTCCGGCCATCCGCGCTCGTCAGGGCATGGCTGCGGCTGGTGCAGTGGATCGCGGCCGGACCGGCGGCGCGGGTGCCACCCGACCTGCTGTCGGTCGCGGGCGTCGCCGCCGCCGGGGCCGCGGTGCCGGTGGCGGCGGCGGGCGGCCGCTGGCCGTTGGCGGCCGCCGCGCTGGTCGTCGCGGCCGGGCTGCTCGACGGCCTCGACGGGGCGGTCGCCCTGGGCACCGGACGGGCCCGACCCCTCGGCGCGGTCGTCGACGCGGTCGCCGACCGGGTCGGGGACCTGCTGCTGGTCGCCGTGCTCGCGGTGCTCGGCGCACCCCTGACCGCCTGCGCTGCACTGGCCGCACTGCTCCTGCTGCACGAGTACGTGCGGGCCCGCGCGCAGTCGGTCGGCATGCCGGGGGTCGGCGCGGTGACGATCGCGGAACGCCCCACCCGGGTCATCATCGTCGCGGTGGCCGCGCTCGGGGCAGGCACCATGCCCTCGGGCACTCCGCTCACGGGTTGGAACTGGGCGGGGGTCTGCGCGATCGGGTGGGCCGCGGTCGGCGTCGTCGGCCTGGCGCAGCTCAGCGTGGGGGTCGCGCGGACGGTGCCCCGCCGGTTCGGGCCGGACCGATGAGGGTCGCGACGATCTTCGCCGACAGCAGGACGAGCGGCAGCCCGCCCCCGGGGTGCGCCGACCCGCCCACCAGGTAGAGGCCCCGCACCCGCGACCGGTTGGCCGGTCGGCGCAGCGCGGCTCGGGCCCCGTGCGAGGCCGTCCCGTAGATCGCGCCGCCCGGAGCGGCGGTGTCGCGCTCCAGGTCCGCCGGGGTCCGGATCTCCCGCCAGCGGATCCGGTCGCGCACGTCCTCGCCGCGGGCGGCGAGGACCGCGAGGACGTGGTCGGCGTAGCGCTCGCGCACACCCGCCGCGTCCCAGTCCACGCCCCCGACGGGGTCGTGCGGTGGTGCGTTGACCAGGACGAACCAGCCCTCCGACCGGTCATCGGGGCGCAGCGCGGGGTCGTCCGCGGCGTGCACGTAGATCGTCGGGTCGGCGACCGGGGCAGGCGGGGAACCGAAGATCGCGTCGAACTCGGCGTCCTGGTCGGCAGGAAACCAGATGCGGTGGGCCGGGCCGGGCTCCCTGCCGTCGAGGGCGAGCATGAGCACGAAACCCGCGAGCGACCGGGGCGCCCGCCGCAGGCTCCGCCGCGTACGGCGCGCCGGTGGGGTCAGCAGCCGCTCGTGGAGCAGGGTGGCGTCGCCGTTGCACACGACGATGTCGGCGGGCACGTCCCGGCCGTCGCCGAGCCGGACCCCCGTCACCCTGCGCCCGGTGTGCGAGACCTGCGTGACCTCGGACCCCAGGTGCACGTCGACGCCGAGGTGGCGGCACCGGTCGAGCAGTGCGTCGGCGATCCGGCGCAGGCCCCCGCACACGTACCACGACCCGTAGCGCTGCTCGACGTAGGAGGTCACCGACAGCGCCGAGGGCGTGCGCCGCGGATCCGAACCCGAGTACGTGGCGTAGCGGGCGAACCAGGCGCGCAGCCGCGGGTCCGGCAGCATCGCCCTGCCGAGACCGGTGAGCGTCCGCCACGGCGCGACGAGGCGCAGGTCCCGTACCCGGCAGGACATCCGGACCAGGTCGGCGAGCCCGAGCGGGCTGCGCAGCACCGGCTCGTCGACGAGGTCCCATAGCCGGGCCGAGCGCTCGTGCAGCGCCGTCCACGACGAGCCTGCGCCCGGCCCGAGCGCCGCGTCGAGGGCGCCGGGCACGGCCGCGGTGTCGTAGGGCAGGTCGAGGCGCACGCCGTCGGCGAAGCGGTAGGAACACGCGGGGTCGACGGGCACGAGCTCGAGGTCCGCCGCGGCGCCCGTGTCCTCGAATAGCTCGCTGAGCACGTGCGGGAGCGTGAGCAGCGAAGGGCCGGTGTCGAAGGTGAACCCGTCGCGGGTGAAGGTGCCGAGCTTGCCGCCGTGGGTCGGGGCCCGCTCGTGCACCTGGACCCGGTGTCCCAGAGCGGCGAGCCGGGCCGCGGTGGCCAGCCCGCCCACGCCCGCCCCGATCACGACGACGGTGCTCAGCGGAGCACCTCCCGTGCAGGCGCCGGTCCTTGCAGCTCCCGGTCCTTCCAGGTCAGGGTGCCGTCGAGGCGACCCTTCCACGAGGAGGCGAGCAGGGCGACCAGCACGGCGACGGACACGGGATGGGCCGCGGCGTCGGGCCACACCGGGCCACCCATCCGTCGCGCGGCGAGCACCCGGCCCGCCACCGCGGCCGCGTAGCCGAGCAGGCCGACCCGCGAACCGCGCAGCGCCGCCACGGGCGGCACGAGGTAGACCAGCGCGAGCAGCGCGGCGACCGCGACGGACCCCCCCACGGAGCCGAACGCGCTCCACAGCGACTTGCGGTAGCCCGAGTGCAACTCCCGCCAGTTCTCGTACATGAGACAGGAGGCGATCGACGAGCCGTCCGCCAGGCCGGTGCGGCCGCCGCTGCGCCGGACGGCACGGGCCAGTGCGATGTCGTCGAGCACCGCACCCGAGACCGCCGTCCAGCCCCCCGACCGTTTCAGCGCGGCCGCGTCCACCAGGAGGAACTGCCCGTTCGCCGCGACCATCGCCGGGCGGCTCGACCGCTCGGCCCGCCGCAGCGGCAGGCTCACCAGCCACGACCACGCCTGCAACGGCTGCACCAGCCGCGCCATCATCCCGTGCGCGAGCTGGCGCGGCCACGGGCACAGCAGGTCGAGCGGGTCGGGGCCGCGCAGGACCGCAGCCGCCGCGGCGACCGCGTGCGGGGCCAGCACGACATCGGCGTCGACGAACACCAGCAGGTCACCGCGCGCGGCCGCCGCGAGTTGGGCGCAGGCGTGCGGCTTCCCGAGGTGGCCTGGCGGCGGCGGTGTGCCCCGCAGCACCCGCAGCTGCGGCGCACCCGCCGCGGCGGCCCCGACCACCGCGCTGCTGCCGTCGGTGGAGCCGTCGTCCAGTACGAGGATCTCGACGTCCAACAGGCCGGTCTGGGCGAGCAGCGAGACGATGGTCGGCGCAACCCGGTGGGCCTCGTTGCGCATCGGCACGAGGATCGACACCGGCTCCAGTACCCGAGGGGGCGCAGCCGTGGGAACCCGCAGCGCGCGCAGGTTCGCGACTTGGTGCAGGGTGCCGAGGACCGCCAGCGCCGCGCCTGCGCGCACACCGACACGAGCCGCACGCGCGGCGAGGGAGATCGCCATCGACGGCAGCCTAAGCCGGGTTTGGCGGGCGCGCCCGGGGGGATGCCCCGACATCGACATCCCGCAGGAACGGCACCGGCCGCGGTTCGCCGTGCCGCAGCGGCTCTCGATGACCCGGGGCGACCAGGTGGTCTGGCTGCTGGTCGCGGCGGCCGTCCTGGTGCAGATCTGCTACCCGCTCATGTCCGCGTCGCTGCGGAACCCGGTCACGATGCTGTCCGTGGTGGTCTTCGCGGCCGCCTCGATCGCCGACGCGGCCAGGGTGCACGGCCCGCGCGGAGCAGCGGCGCTGGTCGTGGCGGCGGGCGGCATCGGCCTGGCTGCGGAGACCATCGGCGTGAGCACCGGCTTCCCGTTCGGGAGCTACGCCTACGCCGACACCCTGGGGCCCAGGGTGCTCGACGTTCCCCTGATCGTGCCGCTGGCCTGGACGATGATGGCGTGGCCCGCGCTGAACGTCGGCCGGACGCTCGCCCGTTCCGGCTGGGCGGTAGTCGCCGTCGCCGCGGTGGCCCTGGCCTCGTGGGACGTGTTCCTGGACCCGCAGATGGTCGGTGCCGGGCACTGGCGGTGGCTCGACCCCGGCCAGGGGCTGCCCCTGGTCCCCGGCGTCCCGCTGACCAACTACGCCGGGTGGCTGGCGGTGGCGGCGCTGGTCGTCGCGGCCCTGTACGCCCTGCTCGGTGCGGCCCAGGTGCGCACCTCCAAGCCTGCCGCAGTGCTCTACCTGTGGGTGTACGCCTCTTCGGTGGTGGCCCACGTCGCGTTCTTCGGACTGCCCGGGTCCGCGTTGCTTGGCGGGCTGGTGATGGGCTCGGTCGCCCTCCCCTTCGCCCGCGCGGTCGCGAAGCAGCGCTGACCGCCCGACCGGCTGATCGGCGTGCAGGCCGCTGCCGAGCAGCGTGCTCTCCGCCTCGGGGAAGGTGCGGCGCAGCGCCGACTACCCGCAGTTACGTCGATCGATCACCGCTGCCCCGTTCGGGGTTTTCTTCGAGTAAAGGGAGGGTAACAGGGTAGCTGAGCGCGCCTGCAACGGCGTCCGTCAGCAATGGAGGCGCCTGTGGTTACCGGAGTTCGTCGCTGGATGCGGGGCTCCCCGTGAACGCGCCGCTGACCGTGCTGATCAACGCGGGCCCGTGGCTGCCCGTGCCGCCGGACGGGTACGGCGGCATCGAGACGGTCATCGCCACGCTGGTGCCGTCGCTGCGGGCGGCGGGCGTGCGCGTCATCCTCGCCACGGTCGGCCCGACGACGCTTCCGGCCGACGGCTACGTGCGCACGATGGAGGAGCCGCAGTTCGCCCGGATCGCCGCGCCCTACAACCAGTCGTCGGGGATCGCACACGCGCACATGCACGCGGTCGTCGAGTACCTCCGCCGGGACCTCTCCGTCGACGTCGTGCACGATCATCTCGAGGTGGTCGGGCCCGCCGTGCTGGCCGCGATGGGCGACGAGGCGCCGCCGGTCCTGCAGACGCTGCACTGGGACCTGCGCAAGCACCCCAGCTTCTACAGCAGCTTCGAGGGCCACGGCCGGGTCGCCTTCGCGGCGGTGTCCCGGTCGCAGCTCGACCGGGCTCCCCAGCGGCTGCGCGCGCAGACGCTCGACGTCGTGCCGCTGGCCGTCCCCCCGGCGCCTGATCTCGGCCTCCCCCGCGGCAGGCACGCGCTGCTGCTGGCCCGGATCACCCGGGACAAAGGCCAGGACGTGGCCGCGCGGGTCTGTCGGGCCGCCGGGGTGCCGCTGGTGCTGGCAGGTCCGGTCGCGGGCGTCAACGATCCGGCCGAGCTGCGCCGCCGGTTGACTGCAGGCGACACTGCGCTGCTTCAGCACGCCGACGTGCGGTTCTTCCTGGATGAGGTGGCCCCGCTCGTGGACGGGAAGCGGGTGCGCTGGGTCGGCGGGGTGGCGGGCGAGGCCAAGGAGCGGCTGTTGCAGCCCGCGCTCGCGCTGCTGGCCCCCAACCGGTGGGCGGAGCCGGGCGCGACCGGCGTGGTCGAGGCCCTGTCCAGGGGGGTTCCGGTGGTGGCGACGCCGCTGGGTGTGCTGCCCTCGCTGGTGCGGCACGGGGAGACCGGGTTCCTCGCCGAGTCCGAGCAGGAGCTCGCCCACTGCCTCCCGCTGGCGGCGGGCCTCAACTCCGCCGCATGCCGCGCCTCGGTGGCCGAATGGACGCCTGCCGCCATGGCCGAGCGCTACATCACGCTCTACCGCAGGCTGTTGGCGACCGTCTCGGCCCCCAGCGTCGCGGCGGCAGGCCGGTGACCGGCGTCGTGCTCGTCGGCGCGGGCGGCGTGGCCCGCCGCCACGCGACCGTGCTGAGCGGGTTGGGGGTCGCCGTCCTCGGCATCGTCGACGCCGTGCCGGACGCGGGGGCCGCGCTCGCCGCCGACCACGGCGCGCCTGCCTTCACCGACGTCGACGATGCGCTCGACGCGGTCGAGCCGGACGCGGTGTACGTCTGCACGCCGCCGTTCGCCCGCGGCCACGCCGAGCGGGCCGTGCTACGCAGGGGTCTGCCGCTGTTCGCGGAGAAGCCGCTGGCCGCCGACCTGGGCGTGGCCGAGGAGATCGCCGAGCTGGCGCGCCACGCCGGGGTGGTCACCGGCACCGGCTACCACTGGCGCTGCCTCGACACCGTGGCGCAGGCGGGCGAGCTGCTGAGCGCAACACCGCCGCTGCTGGCCAGCGGGTACTGGCTGGACAAGCGCCCGCCGGTGGCCTGGTGGGGCAGGCGCGACGGCTCGGGCGGCCAGGTGGTCGAGCAGCTCACCCACGTGGTGGACCTCGCCAGGGTGCTGCTCGGCGAAGCCGCGGAGGTGTACGCCGTCGCCGCAGGGGGCGACCCCGGCGACCCGGATGCGGTGGACGACGCGACAGCGGCCACGGTGCGCTTCCGCTCCGGCGCGGTCGCCACCTTCGCTGCCACGAGCGTGCTCGGCGCGAAGGCGGCAGCAGGCCTGGACGTGTTCGCCCCGGCGCTGCGCCTGCGGCTGCGCGAAACCTGGCTCGGCGTCGACGACGGGTCGGGCGAACGCCGGATCGAGCCCGCGGAGGACCCGCGGGCGCTGGTGGACCGCGCGTTCATCGCCGCGGTGCGCGGCGAGCCCGACGGCGTCGTCGTGCCGTACGCCGAAGCGCTGCGCACGCACCGGCTGGCCTGCGCGATCACCCGCTCGGCACGCAGCGGGAAGCCCGAGCGGCCGCAGCCGTGAGACGCCGCAGGCTGGGCGTCACCGCGCCGGGCAGGCTGGAGTTCATCGACGACGAGCTGCCTGCCCCGCCGGACGGGTCCCTGCTGCTGCGCACCGTGGCCACCGGGCTGTCCGCGGGCACCGAGCTGGCCTTCGTCAAGGGGGACCACCCGGCGCTGCACTCCGGCATGGACGCCGAGCTGGGCCTGTTCCGGGCAGGCACGGCAGACTCCGGCTACCCGGTGCTGCGGATGGGCTACATGGAGGTCGCGCGGGTGGAGACCTCCCGGACGGAGGCGTTCGCCGCCGGTGATCTGGTCGCCACGGCGTACGGGCACGCCACCGCCCACCTGAGCGATCCCGTGCACGAGCACGTCGTGCCGCTGCCCGCCGGTCTCGACCCGCTGCTCGGGGTGTTCGTCGCGCACTTCGGGCCGATCTGCGCCAACGGGCTGTTGCACGCGGCCGCCGACGCCACCGGAGGCGCGGTGTCCGGGCTCGGCGACGGCGTGGCCGGGCGCCGGATCGCCGTCGTCGGCGGTGGCCCGATCGGACTGCTCACGGGCGTCTTCGCGGCCCGGCACGCGGCGGCCGAGGTCGTGGTCATCGACGCCGACGAGCGGCGCCGGACCGCGGCCGAGCAGCTCGGCCTGGGCTCGCTGCCCGCCGACGGCGACCCGGCGCGCACGCTCAAGGTGCGGTGGCGCCACGGTCCGGCCGACCACGGCGCCGACGTCGTCTTCCAGTGCCGGGGTCGCGCCGCGGCACTGGCCACGGCGCTGCGCGTGGCGCGTCCGCAGGGCACCGTCGTCGACATGGCCTTCTACACCGGAGGCGCGGACGGCGTGCGGCTCGGCGAGGAGTTCCACCACAACGGGCTCAGCCTGCGCTGCGCCCAGATCGGGCGGGTCCCGCGCGGGCTGGCCCCGACCTGGGACCGGCACCGGCTGTCCCTGGAGACCCTGCGGCTGTTGCAGGGGCACGGGGCGGACGTGCGGCGGGTGCTCGTCACCGATGTGCTGCCGCTGGCCGATGCCCCGGCCCTGATGGCCGACGTCGCCGCCCGCCGCAGGCACGTCCTGACCGCGGTCTTCACCCCCGACGACGAGCAGGCAGGCTGAGCGGCGGATCCTGTTGCGGTTCCGTCGCCATGACGACGGAACCGCAACAAGATCGCCGTGCCGTGGTCAACGCGTCCGCTTGGCCGGCATCATCGTCGCCGGTCGGTCTGCGAGCGGAGGACGTCATGGCTGAACAACCCGAGCGTGCGCACCGGGAGCCGCGGGACGTTGTCGTGGGGATCGACGACTCGGAGCCCGCGCGGATGGCGCTGGCCGCCGCCGTCGAGGAGGCGGCGCTCCGGCAGGCCCCGTTGCGCGTGGTGGCCGTCTTCGAGTCGATAGTCCAGTTCGGCGCGCGCTACAACGTCCCGGTCGTGGTCGGCGACGAGGAGATCGCCGAGAAGGAGAAGGCGGCCGCACGCGAGATCGTCGACGAGGTCCTGCGCACCGTCGAAGCGCGAACCGACGTGCGGGTGGTCGCGGTGCCGGGCCCGCCGGGGCTCGCGCTGGTGGAGCAGGCACAGACGGCCCAGCTGCTCGTGGTGGGACACCGCGGACGCGGCGAGGTCACCAGCGTGCTGCTCGGCTCCGTCGGCCTGTATTGCGTGCTGCACGCCGCTTCACCCGTTCTCGTCGTCCGGCCGGGTCCAGACGCCTGACGTCGTGGTGGCGATCTGCGCGCGACGTTCCTGCTCGCCGCGCAACACCTGCAGCGCGAGCGGCCGCCCCTGCGCGCTGACGGCGCCGATGGCCGCTGCGAGCTCGACACAGGACAGCAGTGGCC
This sequence comes from Pseudonocardia sp., assembly GCA_036401495.1. Classification (GTDB taxonomy): domain Bacteria; phylum Actinomycetota; class Actinomycetes; order Mycobacteriales; family Pseudonocardiaceae; genus Pseudonocardia. The sequence continues at coordinate 18,982 of DASWUV010000273.1, forward strand.
GGGCCGGGTCGTTGTCCGGGCCGCCCAGTCCGACCAGTACGTCGCCGGGCTGAAGGCCTGCTGCGTCGGCCGGGCTGGCGGGTTCGACGGAGTGGACGAGCAGGCCGCCCCGGTCGGACAGCCCCACCGCGGCGCGAGCGCGGCGGGTGACGTGCGCCGGGAGCACGGTGAACCCGAGCGGGCTGACCGACTGCTCGTGTTCGAACCCGATCAGCAGTTTGCGCAGCAGCCCGGCGAGCTGGCTGCGTTCGTCGTCGGTGAGCGCGGAGAGGAGGACGTCCTCGTTGGCGAGGTGGTGGGGGACGACCTGGTCGAACAGTGCTGCGCCCTTGGCGGTGAGGGTCACCAGCACGCCACGGCCGTCGTCGCTGCTCGGGGCGCGGGTGACGACGCCTTTGTCCTCCAGCCTGCTCAGCCGGACGCTGACGGTGCCGGAAGTCAGCCCGAGCCTGCCCATCAGCACGCTTTGCGGCAGCGTGTACGGCTGACCGGCCCGGCGCAGCGCGGCGATCACCGTGAAGTCGGCCGAGGTGAGGTCGAAGCGGGCGAACACCTTCGCGAGCTCCTCGTCGACGCGCGTCCGCACGCGCGAGAGCCGCGTCAGAACCTCGATCGGGGCCATCGGCAGATCGGGCCGTTCGATCCCCCACTCCGCCACGATCCGGTCCACCGAGTCCTGCAGCTTGCTCGGCCCGACACTCGCGCGGCCCGCCACGGCGCCGCGGCGAGGGGCGGGTCGGCGGCGCGGCACCTCGTGACGCTACCGCTCGCCCTCAGCGAACAACAACAATCCAGCGGCACAATGCTTGCGTAGATTGCTTGGAATCAAGCATCCTTCTGACGGCAACGTCGGACGAGGAGGGCCCGGACATGCAGATCGGCATCGTGGGGGGCGGGAAGATCGGCGGCAACCTCGCCCGGCTGTGGGTCACGGCCGGGCACGACGTCGTGGTCGGCTTCAGCAGGGACCCCGCCGCACTCGATCGGCGCGCCGCCGCCGTCGGGGCAAAGGCGGCCACGGCCGCGGAGGTCGCGGCGCGCGGCGACGTCGTGGTCATCTCCGTGCCGTGGGCGACGTTCGGCCAGGCCGTCACCGCGATCGGGGGTCCTGCCGCACTGGACGGGAAGGTCGTCATCGACACCATGAACCAGTTCGGCCGGGTCAACGGCGAGTTCGCCGTGCTCGACCTGGGCGGTTCATCGGCCGCCGCCGTCCGCGCGGCCGAGGTGCCGGGGGCGCGGTGGTGCAAGTCGTTCAACACCCTGACCGCGGGGTTCCTGGCGTCGGCCGCGGGCAGGACCGGACAGGACCGGGTGGCGATGTTCTACGCCTGCGACGACGACACCGCGGCCCCGGTCGTCGCAGGCCTCATCACCGATGCGGGGTTCGACCCCGTGCGCACCGGAACCCTGGACCGCACCGAGGTCGGGCACCAGGAACCCAAGGGCGACCTCTACGGCGAGGAGTTCCACCACGACGACGCCGTGGCCGCGGTGGAGAAGCTGCGCGGCACCCGCCCGTCCGGCACCGGCCGACCTTGAACTACTACCAGCACTCAAGAGGAGTCTGATGAAGATCATCGCCTATGACCGGTTCCGGCCGGGCGTCACGTTGGACACGGTGACGCCCTACCTGCCCGAAGAGGTCGGCAACGTGTGGCGACTGTGGAAGGCGGGCATCGTCCGGGAGAACTACGCCCGTGCCGACGAGCCCGGCGTCGTGATCGTCTTCGAGTTGGACAGCGTCGATGACGCCCGTCGCTACACCGACGACTTCCCCCTGTCGAAGAAGGGGCTGCTGGAGTGGTTCTTCATCCCGCTCGCGGTGCCCTACCCGATCGAGAGCCTGTTCCGCCCGGAGATCGACGTCGTCGAGCCCTTCGACCGCACAGCGGGGAAGTGACCCACCGATGGAGCACGCCTTCGGGCTCGACATCCCGCGCACGCTGGAGGAAGCGTGCCACCCGGCGCGCACCGCGCTGGTGATCTACGACATGCAGGTCGGGGTGGTCCGTCAGATCGCCGACGGCGCGGCGATCACCCGGCGGACCGTGGACCTGGTCGCCGCTGCTCGGGCCGGGGGGTACCGGGTGATCTACACCCGGCACATGTTCCCGCCACCTGCCATGTCCGGGGTGGCCGCGCTCCGCACCGCGATGGCGTGGCAGCGGGTCGACTCGGTGGCCGACGTGCGGCCGTTCCTCACCCGGGACGCGCCGGGCTTCGAGCTGGTCCCCGAGCTCGCACCGAGCCCGGACGAGCTGGTCCTGGACAAGATGACGATGTCGGCGTTCGAGGGCACCCCGCTGGACATCGTGCTGCGCGACTGCCGCCTCGACTCGTTCGTCATCGCGGGGGTGGCGATGGAGGTCGGGATCGAACCGACCGTGCGCCACGCCCTCGACGTCGGCTACCTGCCGATCGTCGTCGCCGACGCGTGCGGCGCAGGCCATCCGGACGCGGCGGCGCGGTCGCGGGCCACGCTGGAGTTCGCAGGCGGGTCGCTGTGGACGGAGACCGCGATCATCCGAGCACTGCTAACGGAGTCGGGCGCGCGTTCGCGCTAGCCCCGGCGGACGTCGCAGCCACCGCCCGCCTGCGCAGCCGGGCCGGGGAGGAAGCGGCGCGCACCAGGCGGTGGCCCGCGTACGGAACACCCCCGCGCAGGCGGTACGCCAGCGCGATCCAGATCGTGACCGAGCGCTCCAGCACCCACAGCGGAGCCAGCGCCACGCTGGACGCCGGGTAGACGACGTCGCCGTGGCGGCGGCGTCTGCCCTGCCATGCCGTACCAACCGCGGCGAACACCATGGCTGCGGGCAGCACGGGGCGGCGGCGCGCGAGCGCGGCCACCACCACCGGCAGCACGGCGAGTGCAGCCAGCAGGTGCGCGGGCCGCGCGAACTCGTCGTAGGCCTGCCGCACGCGCTGACCCGACAGGTGCCCCACGGTGGGCGGCCTGCGGGCGACGAAGAGGTCGAGCGGCCACGCGCTCCGGCCGCCGCAGGCCGTCACGGTGCGCATCAGCTCGAGGTTTTCGAAGAGCACGTCGCCGTCGTACGCGCCACCGAACGGCGCGAGCACGTGACGGCTCAGGGCGAGCGTGCCCGGCCAGTCGCCGCCCAGTGCCCGCTGGATGAGGATCCGCGCAGTGTCGTAGCGGGCCTGCCACGGCAACGGGTCGTAGAAGTTGGACGGCGCCACCACCTCGAAGGACTCCAGCATCGTGACAACCCTCCGCAGGCCCTCGCGGTCCCACCGGACGTCGTCGTCGGCAATGACGACCGCATCGTGGCGGGCCTGGTCCAACCCGGTCAGCACACCCCAGACCTTGCCGTTGCGGCAGCGGCGGCCCGGGTCGGGAGTCAGGTGCCGCACCCCGGGCCGCCACCACCCCTCGTGCACAGCGCGGACCTCCGGTGGCGACGCGTCGACGACCACCACGTCGGCAACGATGTCCGCCAGCCGGCGAACGTAGTCGCAGAGTTCGGGATCAGGCGTCGAACTGCGCAGCGGAAGGACGTAGCTCAGCGCCAGCGCGCTCACGCCGACGCTGCCGCCGATGCAGGCGATTTCTGCGGAAACGCCAGTGGGCGGCGCAGTGAGCTCGTGCCGCGTTGCCACGCGTCGAGGACGGCGTCGGTGAACCGCCCTTCGACCAGTCCCGCACACCGTGCGCCGAACAGGATGTCCGCGCTGAGGCGCGGGTCCTGGGTGGCCATGCCGCCCGCGAGGTCGACCGCGGCGACGTGCTCGTGGTGTGCGTCGGCGACGACGTGCACCTCGAAGAAGTGTCGGGCGGCCGGGCCGTAACCCATGCGGCGCAGGGCCTGGCTGTAGCGGCCCATCGGCTCGACCGACGTCATCTCGAACAATGCCAGGTGCCCGACCAGCGCCCCACGCCAACGCCGGTGCAGCCCGAAGAAGGAGATGATGTTGACCGGCGCCAGTGTGGTCCCGGGCAGCAGATCGAGGTAGGCGCCGTAACGGGTGTCGAGGCCCAGCGCGTGCATGGTGAGCGCGAACAGGTTCTGGTGCATGTCCCGCTCGATGCCCGCGCCGTACTCGTCGGCCTGAATCTCGACCATGGCCGCCTTGACCCGGCCGACGAGCCGGGGGAGCGCCCACGTGTGCGGGTCGGCCTCCTTGAGCTGGTAGGCCGAGCGGTGCACGGCGAACTCGCGCATCTGCTCGGGGGTGCCCGTGTCGGCCAGGAACCGCGACAGCGAGCGTCCGCCGCCCCCCTCGACCATCTGCACCAATGCCCGGGCGACGTCGCCAGGCGGTTCGTCGACGCCTGCCTCCGCACGCAGGCCCTGCAGCATCTGCGCTTCGAGGGCTCGGCGCGCGCCGAGCAGGGTCGGCGCCCACTCCCACTCCTCGTCGACGCCCTCGAACCCTCGGTAGTGCAGCTCGTACAACACGTACAGGGCCAGCGCGGCGTCGTCGTCGGACAAGGGGTCAGCGACCGGCAGCAACGGCACGGACACCGGCTGCGGCGAGCGCGCCAGCTGCGCGAACAGCCACTCGGTCCACGGTCCGCGGGCACCGGGCAACGCCGTCGGCTCCAGGTCGGCTTCGGGGGTGACCCACCCATATCCTGCACTCATCCAAGTCCTCCACCAGCGATGGCCTCTCAACCGGCGCATACCCGGCGCAGCCGCATCCACGCCTCTGATGACGATTGGGTTACGC
>DASWUV010000274.1:0-7439 GCA_036401495.1 Pseudonocardia sp.
GACGGGCTACTTCACCGGCACCGAGGACAAGCCGGTCAGGACCGTCGGCGAGTCCTCGCTCACCGGCGCAGCCACGGTGATCCTCTCCGGGATCTCGATCGGCTTCGAGTCGGCCGTTTACACGGCGCTCGTCATCGGCGCCGCCGTGTTCGGCGCGTTCACGCTGGCCACGGGCTCGGTCACGGTCGCTCTGTTCGCGGTCGCGCTCGCGGGCACCGGCCTGTTGACGACGGTCGGCGTGATCGTCGCCATGGACACCTTCGGCCCGGTCAGCGACAACGCGCAGGGCATCGCGGAGATGTCGGGCGACGTCGAGGGCGCCGGGGTCGGCATCCTCACCGAGCTCGACGCAGTGGGCAACACCACGAAGGCCATCACCAAGGGCATCGCGATCGCGACGGCCGTGCTCGCCGCCACGGCGCTGTTCGGCTCCTACCGGGACGCGATCACCACGGCGATCGGCCAGGCCGACATCAGCAAGGCCGTCGCGTTCAACTTCCAGGTGTTCTCCCCGAACACGCTGGTCGGCGTCATCATCGGCGCGGCCGTCGTGTTCATGTTCTCGGGGCTGGCGATCAACGCCGTCACCAGGGCGGCGGGAGCGATCGTGTTCGAGGTGCGCCGCCAGTTCCGGGAGCACCCGGGGATCATGGATTACACGGAGAAGCCGGAGTACGGCAAGGTCGTGGACATCTGCACCCGCGACTCGCTCCGTGAGCTGGCCACCCCCGGCCTGCTGGCGATCTTCGCGCCGATCGCGGTCGGCTTCGGCCTCGGCGTGGGTCCGCTCGCGGGCTACCTGGCGGGCGCCATCGCCACCGGCACGCTGATGGCGATCTTCCTCGCCAACTCGGGTGGCGCGTGGGACAACGCGAAGAAGCTCGTCGAGGACGGCAACCACGGCGGCAAGGGCTCGCCTGCCCACGAGGCGACGGTCATCGGCGACACCGTCGGCGACCCCTTCAAGGACACCGCGGGTCCCGCGATCAACCCGCTGATCAAGGTGATGAACCTGGTCTCGCTGCTGATCGCCCCCGCGGTCGTGGCGCTCTCGCTGCCGGACGCACCGGCAGGCCCGTTCCGCTTCGTGATCGCGATCGTGGCGTTCGCGATCATCGTGGCGGCGGTCGTCGTCACGAAGCGCCGCTCGACGTCGATCAGTGGCGCTCCCGCGGAGACCACGGTCGGCTGACCAGCAGCCTGCTCACGAAGGCAGAAGGCCGCTCGTCCATTCGGACGGGCGGCCTTCGCCATTCGGCGCCGCTTCTCGCCTGTGCCGCCCCATGCGCCGCCCTTTTCGCTACTGACCAGCAGGTACGTGCAGACTGTCCGCTATGCGCAGCAACCGGTCTCTGCTCCTCACCGCCGCCACCGTGGTCATGGTGGGCTTGACCGGTTGCTCCACCACCGTGACCGGCTCCCCGGCCCCGACCGGTGGCTCCGCCGCGCTCGCCACGAGCGCCCCGGCAGGCGCCGCGACCACGGCTGATCCGGTGGCGTGGACGGACAAGGTCTGCGGTTCGCTGCTGCCGTTCGTCAAGGCCGCTTCGACGGAGCCGCAGTTCAACCAGAACGACCCCGGCGACGCGGTCAAGGCCCTCTCCAGCTACCTCGGTGGCGCCGTGAGCTCGATCGACCAGGCGTTGACCGGCCTCGACGCCGCAGGCCCTGCACCGGTCACCGACGGCGACGCCATCGTGGCCAAGCTCAAGCAGACCCTGACCACCGTGCGCACGTCGTTCAACCAGGCCAAGACCGCGATCGACAAGGTCGACCCGAACAACGTCCCCGAGATCGCCACCGCGCTGCCGGAGGCGCTGGCGCCGCTGCAGAGCCTCTCGTCGCTGCAGGACCCGACGAACGACCTCAAGTCCAACCCGGCGCTCGAGGCGGCCGCGGCCAAGGCTCCGAACTGCCAGGAGATCAACAAGCTGGGCTAGCGGCGCGCCCATCACCCGGGATCGAACACGTGTTCTACCCTACCCGACGTGTCGCAGCTCTCGCTGTTCTCCGCCGACGCACGACCCGCGGCGGTGGCCGATCTCGCAGGCCTGCTGTGCGGGCCCGGGCAGATCGTCCGCTTCGGCGTCGGTGACCAGGCACGTCTTTCGATCGTGCTGCCCGACGCAGCGCGCGCCCCTGCCGTCCGAGCGGCGTGCGCGGCGGTGGGCATCGCGGCCCAGGCCGTCGTCACCGAGAGCGGGGCCACGGCCGTCCGCACGGCCTTTCGCTGCGACCTGGTCGAGCTGGCCGAAGCCTGGACGCGGGGAGCGGTCAAGAACGTGCCCGCGGAATGGCAGCTGGACGGCCCGACGTTACGGCTGTGGGCGCTGTCAGCAGGCGAGCCCGACGGGCGGGGGGGTTTTCTCCTCGCGTTGGACGCGCAAGCCCCACAGACCCACCTGGCGCTCATCGCCGCCGCCACCCGTGCGGGGATCTCACCCGCCCGCGTGGGTGACGGCACGGCGTTGCGGATCAGCGGCACCAGAAGGGTGGCGCGGCTGGTCGAGTTGGTCGGCCCGCCGCCGCCTCGGATGCCGGACGGCGCGTGGCCGCGTTATCGCGGTCGCACGGCGTGCTGAGCCAAGCGCCTTGACAGATGTGGTTACGCTCTCGCGGCACACGGCGTTCGTGCCCGCACCGTGACCAAGGTGACACCAAGGGTGCGATTGGCTCCGGACCCGCATACTCGGAGTTCGGGGCACCCGGGAACGGGAACCCGGGACGGACACGTCCCGGAGACGATGGAGTAGGACCACGTGACAACCGGAACGACGAGCTCGAAGACCGCTGCGGCAGCCGCCGGGGGCGGGCGTCGCAAGGCGCCCACCGCCGTCGCGTCGGGGACCCCTCCCCGCCGGCTGGTCATCGTCGAGTCCGGCACGAAGGCCGCCAAGATCCAGAAGTACCTGGGCAAGGACTACATCGTCGAGGCTTCGGTCGGGCACATCCGTGACCTGCCGCGCGGCGCCGCCGACGTCCCCGCCAAGTACAAGGGCGAGTCGTGGGCGCGCCTCGGCGTCGACGTCGACAACGCGTTCGCGCCGCTCTACGTCATCACGCCGGAGAAGAAGGGGAAGGTCGCCGAGCTCAAGGACGCGCTCAAGAGCGTCGACGAGCTCCTGCTCGCCACCGACCCCGACCGCGAGGGCGAGGCCATCGCCTGGCACCTGCTGGACACGCTCAAGCCCAAGGTGCCGGTTCGCCGGATGGTCTTCCACGAGATCAGCGAGCCCGCGATCCGCGCGGCCGTCGAGAACCTGCGCGACCTCGACCACGACCTCGTCGACGCGCAGGAGACCCGCCGCATCCTCGACCGGCTCTACGGCTACGAGGTCTCCCCCGTGCTGTGGAAGAAGGTCATGCCGAAGCTGTCGGCAGGCCGCGTGCAGTCCGTGGCGACGCGGATCATCGTGCAGCGCGAGCGCGAGCGGATGGCGTTCGTGTCGGCGGGCTACTGGGACATCGCCGCCGTCATGGACGCGGGCGCCGCCGCGACACCGCGCCAGTTCCCCGCACGGCTCGTCGCGATCGACGGCACCCGGGTGGCCACCGGCCGCGACTTCGGCCCCGACGGGCAGCTCAAGACCTCGGCACGGGCAGCAGGCGAGGCCTCGGCCCGCCCGCTCGACGAGGCGTCGGCGCGACGGCTGGCCGAGGCGTTGGACGGGCGGGCGCTGGCCGTCGAGTCGGTGGACTCGCGGCCGTACACGCGCAAGCCCTACGCCCCGTTCATGACCTCGACGCTGCAGCAGGAGGCGGGGCGCAAGCTGCGCTTCTCCGCCGACCGCACCATGCGCAGCGCGCAGCGCCTCTACGAGAACGGCTACATCACCTACCTGCGCACCGACTCGACGACGCTCTCGGAGTCGGCGATCGAGGCGGCCCGCGCCCAGGCCCGTGAGCTCTACGGCGACGCGTACGTCCCAGCGCAGCCGCGGCAGTACACGCGCAAGGTCAAGAACGCGCAGGAGGCCCACGAGGCGATCAGGCCCGCAGGGGAGGCGTTCCGCACGCCGGGGGAGATCGCCCGCGAGATCGACGGCGACGACTTCCGCCTCTACGAGCTGATCTGGCAGCGCACCGTCGCCTCCCAGATGGCCGACGCACGCGGCACCTCGGTCAGCGTCCGCATCGCGGGCACCGCGGCCACGGGCGAGGCCGTCACGTTCGCCTCGTCGGGACGCACGATCACGTTCCCCGGCTTCCTGAGGGCCTACGTCGAGACCGTCGACGACCAAGCGGGTGGAGAGGCCGACGACGCGGAGTCGCGGCTGCCCGAGCTCAGTGAGGGACAGTCGCTCACCGCGACGTCGTTGACCCCGGAGGGCCACAACACGTCCCCGCCGTCGCGCTTCACCGAGCCGAGCCTGATCAAGCAGCTCGAAGACCTCGGCATCGGCCGCCCCTCCACCTACGCGTCGATCATCAAGACGATCCAGGACCGCGGCTACGTGTGGAAGAAGGGCCAGGCGCTGGTTCCGTCGTGGATCGCGTTCTCCGTGGTCGGGCTCCTCGAGCACCACTTCGGCAGGCTGGTCGACTACGACTTCACCGCCGCGATGGAGGACGAGCTCGACCTCATCGCGTCGGGCAACCAGCAACGCACGGACTGGCTTTCGGGCTTCTACTTCGGCGGGGCGCAGGGCGACGAGGGTTCGGTCGCGCGCTCCGGCGGCCTGAAGAAGCTCGTCGGCGTCAACCTCGAGGAGATCGACGCCAGGGAGATCAACTCGATCCCGATGTTCGACGACGTCGTGGTGCGCGTCGGGCGCTACGGGCCCTACCTCGAGCGGGTGCGCGACGGGGAGTCGCAGCGCGCCAACCTGCCCGACGAGCTGCCGCCCGACGAGCTCACCCCCGAGGTGGCCGAGCAGCTGTTCGCGGTGCCGGTAGAGGGCCGCACGCTGGGCACCGACCCGGTCACCGGGCACGAGATCGTGGCCAAGGAGGGTCGCTACGGCCCCTACGTCACCGAGCTCCTGCCCGAGGGGACGGACAAGAAGACCAAGCCGCGGACGGGCTCGCTCTTCAAGGACATGGCGACCGACACGGTGACGTTGGAGGACGCCCTGCGCCTCCTGTCGCTGCCGCGGCTCGTCGGCGCCGACCCGGAGAGCGGCGAGGAGATCACCGCGCAGAACGGCCGTTACGGGCCGTATCTGAAGAAGGGCACCGACTCCCGGTCGCTCGTGAACGAGGAGCAGCTGTTCACGGTCACCCTCGACGAGGCGCTGGCGATTTATAAGGAGCCCAAGCAGCGCGGCAGGCGCACGGCCGCGGCCACTCCGCCGCTGCGGGAGCTGGGCACCGACACGGCCACGAAGAAGCCGATGGTGGTCAAGGACGGGCGGTTCGGGCCGTACGTCACCGACGGTGAGACCAACGCGAGCCTGCGCAAGGGCGACGTCGTCGAGACGATCACCGACGAGCGCGCGTCCGAACTGCTGGCCGAGCGGCGGGCCCGCGGGCCTGCCCCGAAGAAGACCTCCACGCGGACGACGACGACGAAGGCCAAGACGACGCGGAAGAAGGCTCCGGCGAAGTAGGGCCGCCGTGCGCGGAAACCGTTGCCCTGGCCACGTTTTCCGCGCACGACCCGGTGTCAGCTGGTGAGGAGCGCCTTCACCGCCGCAGCCACCCGCCCGCCGTCGGCACGGCCCGCTGCCGCCGCGTTGGCGCGCCGCATGACCTGCCCCATCTGCCGGGGGCCCGGCCGCTCGCCCAGCTCGGCGGCCGTCTCGTCGACCGCAGTCCGCGCGATCGCGGCGAGCTCGTCGTCGGAGAGCTGGGTCGGCAGATAGCGGGCCAGCACCTCGCCCTCGGCGCGTTCCTGGGCGGCGAGCTCCCCGCGTCCGGCCCCCGCGAACGCCTCCGCCGACTCGGCGCGCTTCTTCGCCTCCCTGGCGATCACCTTGAGCACCTCGTCGTCGGACAGCTCCCGCGCCTGCGTCCCCGCGACCTCGGCGTTCCCGATGGCGGTCAAGGTCATCCGCAAAGTGGCCTTGACCAGCTCGTCGCGGGACTTCATCGCGGCGGTCAGGTCGGCCCGCAGCTGCGCCTTGAGGGTGCTCACGGCCGTGGACGCTACCCTTGGGCCGTGAACAGCTGGGCTCGGCTCGCCATCGGCGCGGCCACCACGGGGGCGGCAGGCATCGGGTACGCGGCGGGCATCGAGCGTCGACACTGGACGTTGCGCGAGGCCACCCTGCCCGTCCTCGCCGAGGGCGCCCGGCCGCTGCGCGTGCTGCACCTGTCGGATCTGCACATCACCCCGGACCAGAACAGCAAGCGCCGCTGGGTCGCCGAGCTGGACCGCCTGGAGCCCGACCTCGTCGTCAACACCGGCGACAACCTCGCCCACCCGCGCGCCGTCCCGACCGCGCTCGCCGCCCTCGGCCCGCTGCTGGAGCGGCCCGGACTGTTCGTCTTCGGCAGCAACGACTACTTCGGCCCGACCTTCAAGAACCCCGTCCGCTACCTGACGAAGAGCAGGAAGCGCAACAGTGGCGCGAAGCTGCCGTGGCGGGACCTGCGCGCGGCGATGCTGGAGCACGGCTGGCAGGACGCCACCCACGCGCGGATCACCGTGGAGGCCGGAGGCCAGACCATCGCTGTGGCGGGCGTCGACGACCCGCACCTCAAGCTGGACCGCTACGACCGGATCGCCGGACGCCCCACCGGCTCCCCCGACCTGCGCCTCGGCCTCACCCACTCCCCCGAGCCCCGGGTGCTCGACGCGTTCGCGGGCGACGGGTACGACCTCGTGCTCGCGGGCCACACCCACGGCGGTCAGCTGCGCCTGCCCGGCTATGGCGCGATCGTCACCAACTGCGGCATCGACCGCTCCCGCGCCCGCGGCGCCTCCCGCTGGGGTGCCCACATGTGGCTGCACGTGTCCGCGGGCCTCGGCACCTCCCCGACCGCCCCCGTCCGCTTCGCCTGCCCGCCGGAGGCCAGCCTGCTGACGCTCGTCCCGCGCCCGACCGGCACCACGTCCGCGCCGACCACCCGCGCGGAAGCGGTCGCCGACGTCGGCTAGACTCGGCGACGGCCTTCGGGTCAATCGGGGTGTGGCGCAGCTTGGTAGCGCGCTTCGTTCGGGACGAAGAGGTCGCAGGTTCAAATCCTGTCACCCCGACCAGTGTTTTCCCAGTTCAGCCAACATCTCATGCTGGGCTAAATCTTTCGTGCCAGTTGTGTGCCAGACGGCTCGACATGTGCCAGGCGCGGGCGGCCACGATCAACAACACGCTCGCCGCCGACGACCTGGTATCTGCGTCGCGTGTCCGCATGACCGCCAGCAGCGAGAAGGCCCAGGAGCGGTGGCTCACCGTAGGGCGACCTCATCGAGGCCGTCCTTCGCCGACGACAGCCTAGACAACAGCGTCCCGCGGACACGCGCCGTCGATGTCGAGGAACGCCGCCGTCGCGACCTG
>DASWUV010000275.1:0-28373 GCA_036401495.1 Pseudonocardia sp.
CGGGATCATCCTGGCCGAGGACTGCGTCAACAACGTGGTCAGCGACAACGTCGTCTACGCCAACCAGCAGCACGGCATCGTGCTGTTCCTGCGGTCGGACCACAACACGGTCCAGCGCAACGAGTCGTTCAACAACGGCTCACAGGGCATCGACGTGAACGCGTCCGGCACCGACACGATCAGCGACAACCGGGTGTACGCCAACGGTGAGTCGGGGATCGGCATCGGCGAGCAGGCGCAGGGCAACGTCGTGGAGCGCAACGACGTCCGCGCCAACCAGCAGGACGGCATCCGGCTCGTCACGCGCTCGGCGGGCACCACGGTCAGCGACAACATCATCGGCCAGAACGCGCGCTACGGCGTCTACGCCGATGTGGCCGACCCGTTCACCCTCACCGGCAACACCATCTACGCAAGCCGGTTCGGGGTCGCCGTGACCGGCGGCGCGGCGGTGCCTGCCGAGACGGCGAACACGATGTTCAAGAACACCGACGGCAACATCCGGGCTGCAGGCTGAACGCCGCCCGCTGTGCCTTGATCGCCGAGTCCGGCGGATCGCGTGCGGCTACGCACGGCATCCGCCGGATTCGTCGTTCATGACGGTGCGGCGGTCAGTCGCCGCCACGTCGACGCCCGGACGAGCAACATCGCGGCGTGCTCGCCGGTCGTGATGGCGCAGTACTTCCGCGGGGCACTAGCCGCGTCGTGGGGTGCGGCGGTGTAGGCCGGGGTGGACGCCGGGTGGGAGCTCGGCGTGGGCGGCCAGCTTGTGCAGCTCGGTGAGCAGCAAGCTGCGCTCGGCAGGGTCGAGGGGGTCGAGGATCGCCGACTCCAGCTCGTCGGCGATGAGGTCGGCGTCGCGCAGAAGGGTGTGAGCCTGGTCGGTGAGGTGTAGGGCGTGGGCGCGCCGGTCGTCGGGGTGGCGGGTGCGCCGAACGAGACCGCGGGCTTCGAGCTCGTCGACCAGGCCGACCATGGCGTTCCGATGGACATGCAGCAGGTCGGCCAGTTGCTGCTGGCTGCGGCCGTCGGCCTCGCGCAGGTGGGTCAGCACCCCGAAGTGGGCAGGGTTCAGCCCGAGCGGCGCGAGCGCACGGGCGAACCTGTCCGCCACGTGGTGTCCGAGCTGGGAGAGGAGGAACACGGCGCGGTCGTCGAGCTGCACCGCCGAACATTAGCAGGTGTTCGTGATTGTCGTCGGTTGTGACAATCACGGAAGTGTGCTTCTGTAACGACATGACACGTTCCGTCCCGCACCTTCACGCCGGCGGCGACACCCCGGTCACGCTGATCAACGCGTTCTCCGTGCCGATGGCGAAGGAGGAGCGCTTCCTGTCCTGCTGGAAGGACAACGCCCGCTTCATGGCGGCCGCGCCGGGATTCGTCGGTGCGCGCATGCTGCGCGCGATGAGCGACCAGGCCGAGCTGACCTTCATCAACGTCGCCGAGTGGGCGACCGGCGCTGCGCTGGACGAGGCGCGCCGCAACCCGGAGTGGTACGCCTCGGTCCGACGACTGCTCGACGACCCCGACCTCAGCGAGGTGCGGGCGCGCCCGATGGTGTATCAGGCCGCGGTCGACGTCGCGCCCGGCGACCTGCTGCGCTAACCATGTTCTGACCGGTCAGCGGCGGGCCCACACGGGCAGGACGGCCCGCTGCCAGGTGCTGTTGATGACGCCCGCGGCCGAGGCGTACCAGGCGAGGAGCGCGGTGATGATGCCGAGCCAGCCGCCCACCTTCCCGATGGCGGCCGCGCCTGCCAACTCAGCGATCGTCAGCAGCAGAAAGGTCAGGAACAGCGCCACGAGTACCGCCGCCACCGCACCGTTGACGCGCAGCGCGGCAATCATCATGTACGCGGTGAAAATCGTCCAGGCGAGCAGGAACAGCCCGGTCGCCGCACTCGCCGAAGCCGCAGGCAAGCCCGGTGCGATGAACTTGACGTAGGCGGCGAAGGAGAGCCAAAAGGCCCCATATGAGGTGAACGCGAGCGCGCCGAACGTGTTGGCCTTGCGGAACTCCCACATTCCCGCGAGCAGTTGGGCAAGGCCGCCGTAGAACAAGGCCAGCGGCAGGACCACGGCCTCCAGGTCAGCCGACAGAAGTCCCGCATTGAAAACGGAGAGCACGAATGTGGTGGTGGCGAACGCGCCGAGGCCGAGTGGCCCGGGGTCGGCGATGCCGTCTGTAGCGGAGGTGGCCGGTACTGCCGGCGCGTCGAAGCCGTGCTGCGTATCGCCAAGCGAAGTGGACATGGTGCCCCCTACCCTCGTGTGAACCGTACGCCGAAGGCGGGTGTGCAGGACACCACGAAAAGCCGAACGGCAACGGTGCCGTTACCTGACAATTGATCACCCTAGGCCCGGTCCGAACGCACCGCAAGGATCACGGGACGTGTGTGGATACCGCTCGGTGGGCCGAGTCGGATATTTGTGCACTAAGCTACGAATATCACGAATGGTAAGAATTCCTGGTCGCGGTGAGGTGGCCTGCCGATCTCGCGGCGGCGGCCGCGTCGAGCCGCTTGCGCGCGTGTTCTGCGGCCACCCGATGGGGTGCGCGGTCCTGTTGCGCAGCGTCGTCCAGCACCGAGCGCAGGGTCGTGGCTATGGCGCGGACCCGCGCTTCGGCCTCGGTGGCGGGGACGACGGCGCGCTCACGAGCGACCGCGTTGACGATGCCTCCGGCACCGACGACGTAGTCCGGCGCCCAGAGCACACCACGTCGGTGCAGGCCGTCGGCGACCCGGTCGTCGGTCAGCTGGTTGTTTGCCGGACCGACGACTGCGCCGCACCGCAGCCGGTCGACGAGATCCGGGCCGATGAGGGCGCCGGTCCCGGCGGGAACGAGGATGTCGAGCTCGAGCGTCGGCACGACGTCCGGGTGTCTCCATTCGGCGCCGACACGCTCCGCGACAGTTCGACGCGAGGCGTCGATGTCGGCGACGACGAGCTCGGCGCCGTCGTCGGCAAGCATCCGCGCCAGTCGACCGCCCACGCTGCCGAGGCCGATGACGCCGACGCGCGCATCGGCCAGGCTCGACGACCCCGTCAGGGACTCACGCACCACGCGCATGCAGCTGTAGGTGCCCAGCGCGGTCGCCGGGGCCGAGTCGCCGCTGCCGCCTGCCCGCTCGGTGCGGCACAGCACATGGGCCGTCCGCTCGCCGATGACGTCCATGTCGGCAGGCCCCGTGCCCACGTCCGGGCCGACGAGATAGTGACCGCACTGCGCCTCGACCAGATCCCCGACGTCCAGCAGTAGTTGTCGTCGCTGCTGCACGTCGAGTGCGGGTTCGCCCTCCGGCAGCACCACCACGACCTTCCCGCCACCGTTGGACAGACCGGCCAGGGCAGCCTTGACCGTCATCGCCGAGGCCAGACGCGCCGCGTCCCGCCGACCGGCGTCCTGGGTCGGGTAGCGCTGGACTCGACAGCCGCCCAACGCCGGCCCGAGCAGCGTGCTGTCGACGGCGACGACGATGTCGAGGCCGCTCCGGCGGCCTACGTGCACGGCGACGTCCTCGACCGACGTGCCGTCGCCGGTCATGCCGAGCCTCGTCGAGAGACGACCCGATTCCGTGTCATGCGAGTACGGTAGGCACCGCAGCGTGCCGGCCGCCCTTGATCCGCACCGGGTTCGGAAAACCAGCAGAATTCTGCAGATGGACGAACTGGATTCGGCGATCGTGGAAGCGTTGCAGAACGACGCCTCGCTGCAGAACAAGGACCTGGCGGCACGCTTGGGCATCGCTGCGTCCACGTGTCTCGAACGGGTGCGCAGGCTGCATCGGCGCGACGTGCTGCGCGGCTACCACGCCGAGGTCAACCTGGCCGCGATCGGGCGTGCGGTGCAGGCGCTCGTCGCGGTCACCGTCCGGCCGCTGCGACGCGCTGGCATCGACGCGTTCCAGGACGAGCTCGCCCGACTGCCGGAAGTCATGTCGATCTTCGTGCTGGCCGGTGGCGACGATTTCCTCGTGCACGTCGGGCTGCCGACCATCGAGGATCTGCACGCCTTTCTCATCGATCGCCTCAGCGCCCGCCAGGAGGTCGTCGGTTTTCGCACTTCGATCATCTTCCGGCACCTGCGGAAGGCCACGCTGCCGGTCCTCGCGGAAGGCTCGGTCTCGCCTGCGCAGGCAAGCGCCGACGGATAGCCACCTGGTGAGGGCGGTTGGGCGGAGCGCGGCGCGGCTACTCGGTCAGGTCCAGAGCGGCGCGGATGATGCTGTCGGTGTCCAGGCCGTGGTAGTGGTAGACGTCGTCGAGTCCTCCGGACTGGCCGAACGTCGAGACGCCGAGGTGGGCCGCTCTGACCTGGTTGATCCCGGCCAGGAAGGCGAGCGTGTGCGGGTGCCCGTCCAGGACCGTGACCAGCGGCGCGGCCCTGCGGGCCGGGAAGACCGCGTCGAGGATCCAGCTGTCGCCGCCTGGGTCGCCGCCTGGGTCGCGGACCGGCCGCCCGGCCCTGGCCTGCGCGGCGTCGAAGAGGAGCCCCGGGGCGGTGACGCACACGACGTCGACCGCGACGCCCTGCTCGGTGAGCCGGTCGGCCGCGGCGAGCGCCTCGGGGAGGACGGCGCCCATCGCGGCGATCGTCACCGCCGGGTCCCCGCCCGTCCGGCGGAGAGGGTACGCCCCGGCCACGACCTGGCGCCTGCGCCGTTCCCTGGCCGCGGGGTCGGTGGGCACGGAGGCGAGCGTCTGGTCGACCGGGCGGGTCGACAGGCGCAGGTACGCCGACCGGCCGCCAGGACGCCCGAGCCGGGCGAGCGCGGCGAGCAGCGTCCACTCGACGTCGATCGCGAACGCGGGCTCGTAGGTCGTGCAGCCCGGCTGTTCGAGCCCGACAGACGGCGTGGTGATCGACTGGTGGGCGCCGCCCTCGGGGGCCAGCGTGACCCCGGAAGGCGTTCCGACCAGGATCGACTGCCCTCCGGCATAGATCCCGAACGACCACGGTTCCAGCGCCCGCTCGACGAACGGGTCGTAGAGGACGCCGATCGGCAGCAGCGGGGCGCCCCACCGGCTCCAGGTGGCGCCGAGCTCGCCGAGCAGCCCGACGAGGTTGGTCTCCGCGATGCCCAGCTCCAGGTGCTGACCTTCGGGCTGCTCGCGCCAGTGCAGGATGGTCTCGGGGTCGTCGGCGAACCAGTCCACGCGCTCGCGGGCCGACCACACCCCGACCTTGTTCACCCAGCCGCCGAGGTTCGTCGAGGACGAGACGTCCGGGGCGAGGGTGACGACGCGTTTCGCGGCCTCGGGGGCGGCCCGGGTGAGGTCGAGCAATGCCCGGCCCAGCGCGGCCTGGGTGGTGGCGGTGCCTGAAGGGGTGCGGCCGATGTCGGTGGGCACCGCGGGAACCGGTTGTGGGGCGACCGGCTCGCGGTGCAGGCGTTCGGCGGTCTCGCGGCACAGCGCCGCGGCGGCGGAGTCGGCGGGCAGCGGCGCCCACGGCTCGTCCATCGACGCGCCGACCTCCTGCGCGAGCTGCCCCATCTGCTCGGCGGTCAGCAGCGAGGAGTGGTTCTGCGGGTGGCCCTCCGACGCCAGGCCGTAACCCTTGATGGTGTAGGCGAAGATCACCGTCGGGCGGGTGTCGTCGATGCTGGTGAACGCCTCGCGCAGCGCATCCATGTCGTGGCCGCCGAGGTTGCGGATCGCGGCGTGCAGGGTGGCGTCGTCCAGCTCGGCGACGAGCTCGCCCAGCTTGACGTCCTCACCGGGCAGTCGCTCGCGCAGTTGGCTCGGGGTGCAGCGGAGCAGTCGCTGGTATTCGGGGTTGGACATCTCGTCGATCCGTCGCCGCAGCGCGTCGCCGCCGGGTCGGGTGAACAGCTCGTGCAACACCCTCCCGTACTTGACGGTGAGCACCTGCCAGCCTGCCGCGTCGAACATCCCGGCGAGGCGGACCGCGCCGATGTTGGGCACGATCCGGTCGAGGCTCTGCCGGTTGAGGTCGACGATCCAGCAGACCTCGCCCAGCTCGGCGACCATCGGGTCGAGGATCGCCTCCCAGCACGCGCCCTCGTCCAGCTCGGCGTCGCCGACCAGCGAGTACTGCCGCCCCGTTCCTGCGGTGCTGTCGCGCGTGGCGACGTAGCGGCGGGCGAGCGCACCCCAGATCGGGGCGGTGGCGCCGATGCCGACCGAGCCGGTGGAGTAGTCGACGGTATCGGGATCCTTCGCCCGGCTCGGGTAGCTCTGCAGGCCGCCGAACGCCCGCAGGGTCTCCAACTGCGGTGCGGACAGCTCGCCGAGCAGGTAGTTGACCGCGTGCAAGACGGGGGAGGCGTGCGGTTTCACCGACACGCGGTCCTCAGGGCGCAGGTGCTCGAACCACAGCTCGGTCATGATCGAGACGAGCGACGCCGACGACGCCTGGTGGCCCCCCACCTTCAGGCCGCCGGGGTTGGGCCGCACCCGGTTCGCGTGGTGCACGATCGACGTCGCGAGCCACAACACCCGCTGTTCGACCTCGCGCAACGTCGCGTCCCGGTCGTGCTCCGCCATCCCGGCCATCCTCGGCTCCCTCCGCAGATTGCGTACTCAGGGGACCAGGACTAAGAAGAATGCACAAGTCATGCCGCTGCGAGTGAGCAAAATGCGCAGCGGCCGTGGTCGCGACCGAAGGATGGGGAGCATCGTGCACAGCTCACGGGCCGTCGATGCGGCCGACGCGCGGTTGCTGGTCGCGCTGGCGGAGAGTCCGCGCGCCACGGTGCTCGCCCTCGCCGAGCGGGTCGGGATGTCGCGCAACACGGTGCAGGCGCGACTGGCCGGTCTGGAGGCACGGGGTGTCCTGCGGCCCTTCGAGCATCGGATCGACCCGGCCGCGCTGGGCTATCCGCTCATGGCCTTCGTGATGGTGCAGGTGACGCAGCGGATGTTGGACGAGGTCGCCGCGGCGCTCGGCCGCGTCCCGGAAGTGCTCGAGGTGCTCGGGCTGTCCGGAAGCGCTGATCTGCAGGTGCAGGTCGTCGCGTACGACGCCGACGACCTCTATCGGATCGCGGGCCTGCTGCTCGCCATCGACGGGGTGGAACGGACGACCACGGGGTTGGTGATGCGACGCCTCGTGGACTACCGGGTGGCACCGCTCCTGAACCGGCTGGCCCGTGAGGGCTGAGCGGTGCCGCTCAGCCCTCACGTCCAGCTGTGGGTCAGCGCCTGCAGGTGATGGTCAGCCGCACCTCGGTCTGCGCCCGGTTGGAGCGGTACGCAACGAAGTAGCCGTCGGGCCTGCGGACCACCCCTGAGGTGACGATGTTCCGGACGTTCCCCCGCACGGTCACGAAGTTCTCGCTGAGGAACCTGTCGCCGTTGTTGCAGCGGGCGGAAATGACGTTGACCCCGTCCCGTGACCGGTTAACGGTCTGTGACGTCGTGCGGGTGTACGTAGTGGGGTAGCGGTTGCGGCAGTCCCGGTTCTTGTCCCAGTTCTTGTCCCAGTTCGAGTCCCGGTTGGTGTTCCATCCGCCGCCCTGCCCGTTGCAGGTCTGGAAGCCGCCGTCGGGGAAGGATGTCGGCGCGGCGTTGGCCACCCCGCCGCCGATCAGCGTCCCTGCCACCACCACTCCGGCCACGACAGCGGTACGGACTCCACGGGAGAACCGACTTCTGCCCGAGAACTTCAATGTCGTCATGTCTGGTCTTTCGCCCGAACGCGGGAAAGGTTACGACTGTTCAGTCCAACGTGTGACGGGCGCCAATTCCACTACACTCCGCAGTCGCGGACGGTCTTCAGGCCTCGGCCACGACCTCGGCCCGCAGGACGGACATGGCCCCGCCGACGGCGGCAGCGAGCTTGTCGCGGTTGCCGGAGGCGCCTGCCTCGGCTGCGTCGAGGGCTTCGCGGCTGTCCCACAGGGTGACCGACATCCCGGTGCCCGCCTCCTCGTCCAACAGCCAGACGGCGCGCACGAACCCGGGCTTGTCCGCCGCGCTCGGCGCGATCTGCTCGGCCACGATCTGCCGCCAGCGGTCCAGGTCTGCGCCGTCTGACAGCACGGTTATCCGGGCGTACATCGCGTCTCCTTCGTCGAGGTCAAGCCATGGTGTGGGCAAGGTCGTCGCTGATGGCCGCGCTGACGACGAGCAGGCGGGGCAGCACGTCGCGGATCATGTCCTCGAGCGTCGTGCGGCCGACGTGGCTCGTCGTGTTCATCGCGGCGACGACGCGGTCGCCGCGGTGGATGGGCACGCCCACCGACAGCAGACCTTCTTCGAGCTCCTGATCGCTCGTCGCCCAGCCGCGCTCCCGGACCTCCGCGAGCTCCTTGCGCAGGAGCGCTTCGTCGGTGATCGTCCGAGCGGTGTAGCGCGTGCGGGTCGAGGCCGCGAACCACTCGTCGAGCTCGGCAGGTGATTTCTGCGCGAGCAGCACCTTGCCGATGGAGCTGGCGTGCGCGGGCCGGGTCGTACCCACCGCGAGACCCGCCGTGAGGATGCGGTCGGGTTGAGCGGCACGGGCGACGGCGACGTACTCCGAGCCGGACAGCGTCCCCACCGTCACGGCCTCGCGGATCTCGGCGGACAGCGCCTGGACCCGAGGGGTCGCGATCGGCCCCACTCCCGCCGACGACAGGTACGCGTACCCGAGAGCGAGCATCTTCGGGGTGAGCGAGTAGCCGCGGCCGTTGGCGCTCACGAACTCCAACTTCTCGAGCGTGAACAGGAGCCGCCGCGCGGTGGCGCGGGTGAGGTTGGTGGCTGCGGCCACCTCGGCGACGGTCAGGACGGGCGTGCGCGCCGAGAAGGCCTGGAGGACGGCGAGACCCCGGTCGAGGGCCCGGACGTACTCAGGCTCGCTCACGTGGCTGCTCCCCTCTTGACTCTCGTTGAGACCGGAACCTACCCTGCTCGCACAGCGAACACTAGTTCGCTAGACGAGCAGGAGTGTAACGATGAACCTCCGGGCCCACCGCCGACCCTCGACGGAGCACGCAGCCGTGGCTGGATCCGAGCCGCCTGCGGGCCGCGGAGGCACGCTGCCCGCACTGCTCGACGTGGCTGTCGCCGTACGGCCGGACGCCACCTTCCTGGTCACCGAAGAGGGCGGGCTCAGCTACGGACAGTTCGCCTGCCGGGTAGCGGCGACCGCGCAAGCCCTCCGTGCTCTGGGCGTTCGCCGCGGGGACCGCGTGGCGGCGCCTGCGCCCAACACGGCCGAGACCGTGATTCTCCTGCTGGGGTGCGCGCGACTCGGTGCGGCGCTGCTGCCGACGAACCCCCGCGGTACCCCCGGCGAGCTCGCCGGAATGCTGGTGCAGGGCAGGCCGCGCCTCGTGGTCGCCGACCTGGCGGCCGGGGATGCCGCCGAGGTGCGGCAGGTCGGCGCCGACGCGGGCCTCCCGGTCGAGGACCTGCGGTCGCTGTGCTCGGGCGCCGACGCCACCACCGCGCCGTCGGACGCGCGGCCCGACGACACCGCCCTGCTGATCGGCACCTCCGGCAGCACGAGTGCGCCGAAGATCGTCGCCCACCGCCACTCCAGTCTGGTGCTCACCGCACAGGGCTTCCCGTTCTGGCTCGGACTTGGCTCCGCCGACCGGCTGCTGACGCCGCTGCCGCTGTTCCACTCCAACGCGCTGGTGTACTCGGTGTTCGGCGCGATCGCGGCAGGCGCGTCCCTTGTCGTGCTGCCGCGGTTCTCGGCCAGCCGGTTCTGGGACCAGACCAGGGAGTTCGGGGCCACCCAGTTCAACATCCTGGGCAACATCGGGGAGATCCTGGCCCGCAACCCGGAACGTCGCGACGACGCCGACAACCCGGTGCGGGTCTGCTCCTCGGGCTGGGCTCCGCCGGAGCCGCGGCACCGCGCGTTCGAGCAGCGGTTCGGGCTGGATCTCGTGGTCGGCTACGGACTGTCGGAATCGCCGTACGGCACGAGCTGGCCCATCACCGGGCCCAAACCCTTCGGCACCATCGGGCGCCTGCGCCAGCACCCCGTCCTCGGGCAGATCAACTCCGCGCGTGTCGTGGACGACGACATGCGGCCCGTGCCGCCCGGCGCGCCCGGCGTGCTGCTGCTGCGCAACCCGGCCACGATGCAGGGCTACTTCGGCATGCCGGACGCGACCGCCGAGGTGCTTCGCGACGGATGGTTGAACACCGGCGACATCGTCTCGATGGACGAGACCGGGCTCGTGACCTTCGTGGGCCGCAGCAAGGACATCATCCGCCGCAGCGGCGAGAACTTCGCGCCCGTCGAGGTCGAGGAAGTGCTCGACGCCCATCCCGGCGTGCTGGTCTCCGCGGTCGTCGCCGTGCCCTCGCCGCTCTCCGACGACGACGCGAAGGCGTTCGTGGTACGCGCGGCTGCCGCCGACGTCACCGCGCTCGAACTGCTCGACTGGTGTCGCTCTCGCCTCGCGCAGTTCAAGCTTCCCCGCTACGTGGAGTTCGTGAGCGAGCTGCCGCTCACGCACACCAACCGCGTCGCGAAAGGCAAGCTGCCCCGCGAGCGCACGCCGGGGGAGCACGACCTCGAAGAGCACCGGCGGCCACGTCGGCCGCACCAGCCCGCACGCACCAGCTGATCCGACCCCACCACCGGAGCCACACCATGTCCCTGTCCCCGTCCGCCGCCGGGCCACCTGCCGAATCGGCGACCCTCCCGTCGAACGAGCGCCCGGCGCTGCCGTCGCGGTCGCCGCTGATCGTCGTCGCCCTGTGCTTCCTGACCCTGATCTTCGACGGGTACGACAACATCGTGTACGGCTCCGTGGTGCCCGCACTGCTCGCGGAGCCCGTCTGGCACCTGGGCCCGGCGGCGGTCGGGGTCATCGGCAGTTACGCGGCTGTCGGGATGCTGTTCGGCGCGCTGATCTCCGGTCCACTGGCCGATCGGATCGGCCGTCGCAGGCTGATCCTCATCGCCATCACCTGGTTCTCGGTGTTCACCGCGCTTTGCGCGGTCGCCCCGACGCCCGGGGTCCTCGGGCTGCTGCGGCTGGTCGCCGGGCTCGGGCTCGGGGGCGTGCTGCCCAGCGCTGTGGCGTTGACGATCGAGTTCGCCCCGCGCTCGCGGCGGCAGCTGTTCAACGCCGTGATGTCGACGGGTTTCCCGCTCGGCGGACTGCTGGCCGCGGTCGTCGCCCTCCTGCTGCTCCCCGACCACGGCTGGCGCGCGATGTTCCTCGTCGGACTCGTTCCTGTGGTGATCATCGTGCCGCTGGCCGCGGCCTACCTGCCCGAGTCGCCCGGTCACCTCGCGTCCCGCGGGCGGCGGGACGAGGCCGCCGAGATCGCCCGGCGCTACGGCCTTGACGTCGCAGGCGTACAGGATGAGGAGGTGGCGTCCTCCGGGCTGCGGGCCGTGCTGACCGGGCGCAACCTCGGCCCCACGCTGCTGTTCGGCGTCGGGAGCTTCTGCGCCCTGCTGCTGACCTACGGGCTCAGCACCTGGCTCCCGCAGATCATGCGGCAGGCGGGCTACCCCCTCGGGTCGGCGCTGCAGTTCCTGCTGTTGCTCAACCTCGGTGCCATCGTTCTCGGCGTCGTCGCAGGCTGGGTCGCCGACCGGCGCGGACCCAAGTTCGCCATCATCTGCTCCTTCGCGGCGGCCGGGCTCAGCCTGCTGCTCCTCGGGACTGGCCCCGGCGCGGTGCTGGTCGGCATCGGGGTGTTCGTCGCCGGTCTCGGCGGCACCGCGACGCAGGTGCTCGTGCACGGCTACGTCGCCGCCTACTTCTCGGCCGCCAACCGCGCCAGCGCACTGGGCGTCGTGCTGGCGCTCGGACGCTTGGGCGCGATCGTGGGACCGCTGTTGGGCGGCCTCCTGCTGGCCTCGGGCCTCGCGATCGGCGGGAACTTCCTCGTCTTCGCCATACCGGCTCTGCTCGGCCTGCTCGCCACCGCGCTCGGGCCCCGAGTCGTCCGGCACACTTCGACCCAGGGTGGCTCTCGATGACAACAGCTGCGCAGCATCCGGTCTCCCAGACCGTCGGAGACCGCATCCTCGTGCGGGGTCGCGACCTGGCCGACGAGCTCATCGGTTCGATGACGTTCACCGAGATGTTCCTGTTCGACCTGACCGGGCAGGTCCCGACACGCTCGCACGTGCGGATCGTCGACGCGGTGCTCGTGACGTTGATGGAGCACGGCATCACGCCGAGCACGCTGGCCGCCCGCCTCGTCATCGACGGGGCGCCCGAGTCGACGGAAGGCGCCGTCGCCGCGGGGCTGCTCGCCGTCGGATCGCGGTTCCTCGGCGTGATCGAGCAGGTCGCGACGGTGTGCGGGGAGATCTGCACGGCCGACGGCGGGGACCTGCCCACCTCCGCAAGGGCCTTCGTCGACTCCGCGCGGGCCGCGGGCACGAAGGTGCCGGGTTTCGGGCACAACCTGCACGAGAAGGACCCCCGCGTCGTGCGGCTGCTGGAGCTCGCCGACGGCGAGGGCGCCGTCGGACCGCACCTGCGGGCCCTGCAGGCGGTGGACCGATGCCTGAACGACGGCACAGGCGCACCCCTCGCCATGAACGCGGCGGGCGTGATCGGCGCGTTGCTGGCCGACCTGGGTTACGGGCCGAGCGCGATCCGCGGCTTCGGCCTCGTCGCCCGGAGCGCGGGACTGCTGGCGCACGTGGTCGATGAACGAGCGAACCCGATCGCCCGCGGCGTGTGGCAGCGCGCGCACGAGTCGTTCGGCCGGGACACGACGTGAGCGACGCGCCCCAGCGCTCTGCGATCACCCAGCGGTTCCACACCGTCCAGCCTGCCCGCTCGGTGCGCTTCGGGGCCGGGGTCGTCAGTGAGATCGGCCAGGTCCTCGACGAACTCGGCCGCTCACGGGCGTTCGTCTTCGCCACGCCCTCCCAGCAGGCCACCGTCGGCCGGGTCGGCGACCTCCTCGGCCCACAGGTGGTCGGAGCGTCGAGCACCCTCCGTGCCCGCGTGCCCGCCGATCTGGCCGCCGCCGCGGCCGAACAGGCCCAAGCCGCGAACGCCGACGCCGTCATCGCCCTCGGCGGCGGTTCGGCCATCGGGATCGCGAAAGCGGTCGCCGCGGCCACCGGACTCCCGATTATCGCCGTCCCCACCACGTACTCGGGGTCGGAGATGACGCCGATCTACGGAGTCACGCGCGCAGGCGTGAAGACGCCGCACCACGACCTGCGCGTCGCGCCGCGCGCGGTCCTCTACGATCCCGAGCTCACCGTTTCGCTTTCGCCTGCGCTCACGGCGACCAGCGGCATGAACGCGCTCGCGCAGGCCGTCGGGAGCCTGTACGCCGCCGACGCCGACCCGGTGTCCACCCTCGTCGCCGGGGACGGCATCCAGCGGATGGTGAGCTCGCTGCCGCGGTGTTTCGCGGAGCCGCATGACCTGCACGCGAGGTCGGAGGCGTTGCTCGGCGCCCATCTGTGCGGCTGGGCGCTGGCGATGGCCGGACTCTCCGCCCACCACGCGCTGACCTACGCGCTCGGTGACCACACCGGGCTGGCGCAGGCCTCGATCCACGCCGTCCTGTTGCCGCAGACCACGCACTGGGCCGCAGCCCGTCGGGACGACGTCGCCGCCGTCCTGTGCAGGGTGCTCTCCACCGACGACCCCGCGGGCCGGATCTACGACGTACCTGCGGGCGTCGACCTACCACGCGGGCTCGGCGGGCTGGGCCTGACGCGCGCCGCCTTCGAGAAGGCCCGCGCCGCGATTCTCCGCGATCCGCCTGCCCCTTGGCGCTCCGCTCGGGACGACAACGCGCTGGAAGACCTGCTGAACCGGACCTACGACGGGCTGCGCCCACCGGCACCGGCCGACCGGGCCTGCGCCACAGCCAACCAACCGCACGGTGATGACAAAGGAGCCATCCGACATGACACCTGACGCGACGATGTCGGCCACGAACGGGAACCTCAAGGTCGGGTTCTTCTTCTGGCCTCGCGATACCGAGACCGTCATGCAGATGGGACGCCTCGCGGAAGAACACGGCTACGACATGGTGGGCGTGGCCGACAGCCCCGGCAACTGCGTGGACTGCTGGGTGTCCGCGACGCTGCTCAGCGTCGCCGCGCCCACCATCCCGCTCACGATCTGCGTCAGCAACTTCGTGAGCAGGCACTGGACGACCAGCGGTTCGGCGGCTGCGTCACTGGCGATGGCCCACCGGCCAGGGTTCGTCCTCGGCATGGGCGCGGGCCACAGCGCCGTGCGCAACTTCGGCCTGACCGGCTCGACGGTCAACGAGATGGCCCACGACCTCGAGGCGACCCTGCGCCTGGTGCGCGGCGAGGCCGTGCCCAGCGGTACCGGCGACGCGCACCTGCCCTGGATGCGCGAACGGCCCCGGGTGTTCCTTGCCGCCTCGCACGAACCGTCCCTGCGCCTCGCCGGGTCACTCGCCGACGGCGTGTTCGTCAACTACGGTCTGCGGGCCGAGAACATCGCCGAGAGCGCCGCCCAGGTCGCCAGGGGATCGGTGCTCACCGGGAACGACCCCGAGATCTGGCAGGTCGCCGCGCTCGACTGCGCCGAAGACGGCGCCGAGGCACGCGCGGCGATCGGCAAGATCTGCGCCTTCATCGCCGGATACGTCATCGGCAAACGGGACCCGGCCAAGCGCGGCGTGCCGCCGGAGCACGTCGACGCCTTGCGCGAACTCGTCCAGCTCTACAGCACCCGGCCCTCCCAGGCGGACACCGACCTCGTCGCGCGGCTCGGCCTGAGCGACTACCTGACGCGGCGCGTCGCCATCTGCGGTGATCCCGACGAGTGCCTCACCCAGCTGCGCGCAGCCTCGCAAGCCGGAGCGAAGGCCGTCATGTTCTCGGTCGCGCAGTCCAGCGACCCGCTCAAGACCGTCGACCTCCTCGGGCGCCACGTCCTGCCCGCCCTCCGGGCCGACGCGTCGACGGCCGCCGCAGCCACGATGATCCACGCAACCTGACGCCTGGCCGGTCGGCGCCGCTGCGGTGGCCCGTCCTCGGTGAAACACTCGCGGGACGTGCGGGCGCTCGCTGGACTCGGAGTCGCTCGGTCGACCAGGCGAGGAAAGGGCACATGACTCCGCCGCACCGTTCGCCCGGCGAGGCGGCGACCCGCGCGAGCGGGTCCGCCGTACTGCTGGTCGCCGCGATCGTCGTAGTCGCGTTGAACATGCGCGGACCCGTCGTCGCCGTCTCGGCCGTGCTCGAGCCCGTCCAGGCCGAGCTCGGGATCAACGCGGGCACGGCCGGGCTGCTGACGAGCCTGCCCGTGCTCTGTTTCGGGCTCGCCGCGCCACCGGCCTCGGCGCTGCTGGCCCGCACCGGCCTCGCCCGCGGTGTGTCGATCTCCCTGGTCGTGCTGCTGGCAGGCATCGTGGTGCGCTCCCTCGACGGACTGCCCGGCGCGCTCGGCGGAACGGTGCTCATCGGTCTGGGCATCACCGTCGCGAACGTGGCCGTGCCGGTCGTGATCGGCCAGGATCTGCCCCGGTGGTCCGGTGCGGTGCTGGGTGTCTACACGGCGGCCCTCAACCTCGGCTCCATGATCACGCTGTCGCTCACGGTGCCGATCGCGGACGTCGTCGGCTGGCGGGTCGCGCTGCTGAGCTGGGGCGGCCTGGTCGTGGTCGGGATGGCCGCGTGGTGGTACGCGACGCGGGTTCCGGTCCGCATGCGGGCAGCGGACGAGCTGAACGGGCAGGCCGACGGCGGCGCCGGGAGGCTTCGAGACGATCGCGTCTGGTGGCGCCGTCCGGTCGTGTGGGGCCTGACCGCCGGGTTCGCGGGTCAGGCCTTCGCGTACTACGGGGCGACCGCGTGGTTGCCGCTGCTGCTGCACGACGAGCTCGACATGACACCGGCCGCGGCCGCGGCGAGCTCCTCGATCTTCCAGGTCGCGGCCCTCTTCGGCGCCTTCGGCGTGCCGGTGCTCCTGCGCGTCTGTCCCGGTCCGCGCTCTGTGGTGTTGATCGTTGCGGCGGCGTGGGTCACCCTGCCGCTCGGCCTGCTCTTCGCCTTGCCGCTGTGGCCGGTGTGGTGCGCGGTCGCCGGGGCCGGGCAGGGCGGCGGTCTCGTGGTGGTGTTCGCGCTCGTCGTGTCCCGGTCACGAGACGTGGTCGAGAGCCGCCGGTTGTCGGCCCTCGTGCAGGGCGGCGGATACGTCGTTGCGGCGACCGGCCCCGCCGTCATCGGTGCCGTGCACGAGGCGACGAGCAACTGGACCGCACCGCTGCTGGTGATCCTGACCTCGATCGTCCTGTTCTGCGTCGCGACGACCACCTCGGCCGGACGCAGGCGAGCCAAGAGCCGCTGACTCCCGGTCCGCCCGTATATCAACGTGCAATTAATGCACGATAGTTCATCGATGAGGCTCTCATGACCGAGACGTTCATCAACGATTTGCGGGCGAAGCCGGGCTACCTCGACCACGTGCTGCACCGGGTGGTGCAACCGGACGCCCGGTTCCGCTTCGTCAACGTCGCTCACTGGGCGTCCGCCGAGGCCTGGCGCGCGGCCCACGACGACGGCTTCCGCGCCCTGTGGGCAGGCCGGAATTGGCGCGCTACCCCTCGACGCCCGCGGTGTTCGAGCCCGTGCACTCCGGTTCCGTCGCGGAGAGGGAAATGAGCTCATGACGAACCCCGTCGACGGACCGGCGCCGAGCTATCTCGTCGTCGACCAGCGCGTCCGCGATCCGCAGCGCTGGGCGCCCGGGTTCCGCTCCGCGAACGCGGCCCGCGCGCAGGCGGGCGGTCAGGAGGCCCTGCTACTGGCCGATCCCGACGACCCGGGGAGGGTGCTCGCGGTCGTCGGTTTCCGTTCTCCCGAACAGGCCACGGCGTGGCGCGCCCGATCCGGGATGGCCCAGATGATGGACCAGGCAGGCATCGACCCCGCTTCGGTCGTCGTCCGGATTTTGGAGGCGCTGCCTGCGACGAGCGAGCACGCCAACTCGTGACACCAGCCCTTTGTTCAGCGCGGATGTCGGGTGATCGCCGTGCCCTCCGCGACCGGGAGGAACGCGACGAGGCGCTGGCGGGCGTCTCCTGGCAGGTCGAAGTTCTCGTAGTTCACGGTCATCCTGCCGAGCTCGCTGTGGCGGAAGGACTTGCGGCCGGACGCGCGCAGTTCGACGTGGCCGTCGGACCAGTGCTTGCGGAATCCTGCGCTCTCCTCGTGCAGTGTGGCCAGCAGTGACCTGAGCTGCTGATCGTCGGGGCGTCGGCCTGCGACGCGTCGGAGCTCCCCGGCCGTCGCGACCGCCACGTCGTCCCAATCGACGTAGAAGGCCCGCGCCGCGGGATCGAGGAAAAGCGACCGTGCCATGTTGCGGCCCTCGGGCTGGGTCGTGAGGAGATCGCTGAACAGCCGGGTCGCCTGCTGGTTGGCGGCCAGCACGTCGAACACGTCGGAGATGATCAGCGCAGGCACCCTGTCCATGAGCTCGAGCATCTCGTGCAGCTCCGGCCGTACCCGGTCGTGCTCCGCAGGCACCGAGCCACCCGTGCGGGGGATGGTCGCCAACGCGTGGAGGTGTGCACGTTCGACCCCGTCCAGGGCAAGCGCCTCGCCGAGTGCACGCAGGACGGCGTCGGACGGGCTGGTTGCGCGCCCCTGCTCGATGCGCTGGTAGTACTCGACGCTGAGGCCTGCCAACAGCGCCAGCTCCTCCCGCCGCAGCCCTGGCACCCGACGTCGCGGCCCGTTGGACAGTCCGACGCTGTGCGGGCTGACCCTCGCCCGCCGTCTGCGCAGGAACTCCCCGAGGCTCTCCACCTGCCTAGTATGCGGTGCACTGCGGCGAAGGTGGCCCTGCCTGTACCCGGCTCGGCGAGGCCTGGCTGCGCGTAAACGGCAGCAGCAGGCTGAGGCAGAAGCCGACCTCGACCGGAAGAACTGACAATGTGCCATTCGGACACCAGCCTCCCGCCTGCCGCCCCGATCAGGACCGGCGATGTCGCCGCGTGCGGGATCCTCGAGCTGACCGCCGCGGACGACAACCGCTTTCGCGCCTATCGCGCCGTACCGACCGCGCCGAACGGCCGGAGCGTCGCCATACTTCCCGACGTCCGCGGTCTGCATCCCTTCTACGAGGCGTTGACGCGCCGGTTCGCGGAAGCGGGGTTCCACGCCGTCGCCATCGACTACTACGGCCGCACCGCCGGTATCGGGGACCGCGATGGCGAGTTCGACGCCTTCGCGCACATGGCGCTGCTCGAGGGGGCGCACGTCGACGCGGACGTCGACGCGGCGATGGGGTGGCTGCGCGCCGAGCGCGCCGACCCGATCTTCACCGTCGGCTTCTGTCTCGGCGGCGGCCACTCGTGGCGCCAGGCCGCCCGGGCCTGCGGTGTCGCAGGGGCGGTCGGCTTCTACGGGCCGCCACGCTTCTTCGGTGACACGACCGACCGGCTGGCCGCGCCGCTGCTCCTGCTCCTGGCCGGTGCCGACATCGCGACCCCTCCGGAGGAATACCAGGCGCTCGCGGCCGGGTTCGACGCGGCGGGAAAGGAGTACGAGATGCACGTCTACGACGGCGCTCCGCATTCCTACTTCGACGTCGCCTACCGCGAATGGGAGCAGGTCTGCACCGACTCGTGGCATCGCGTGCTGGACTTCACCGCGCGCGAGGCACATCAGCGCCCGTGAACGACATGTCGAACGCGCGCTACCAGCGCGGTCTCGCCCGCCAGGCCGAGCTCGGCGGCCCCGGCGAGAAGAGGACAGCGGTCTACGAGTCGCTCGCCGAGATCGCGCCGGACCTGGGCAGGCTGGCCGTCGAATTCGCTTACGGCGACATCCACGCCAGGCCCGGCCTTGACGCGGCCCGCCGTGAGCTGATCATCCTCGGCGCCTTGAGCACCCTCGGTGACGTCGAACCGCAGCTCGAAGCGCACATCGGGACCGCGCTCGACGTCGGCCTGACATCCGGCGAGCTGGTCGAGACCATCATGCAGGTCCTGCCTTACGCGGGATTCCCCCGCGTGCTCAACGCCATGGCCGTGGCGAACAAGGTCTTTGCCGCCCGCGGTCTTCTTCCCCTCGCGCCGACGACCAGCACGGTGACCCCCTCTGAGTCGTGACGCTCGGCCAGGCAGGGTTGCGTCCTGCTGATCAGAAGCCGATCCTGGACCACCTCAGCTCCTGGCTGAGCGCGCAGCGGCTGCCCGCCCAGGTTCTCCCGGCCGGGAGGACGCCCTGCGGCCGGCGAGCACGATGTGCAATGTCGGCGTCCGGCGCTGCACGTCGTGACACTCGGCGCCACCTCACGGGGCGCCGTACCTTTTCTCTCGGTGACTGATGGGTTCCCGGAAGAAAGAGGCAGGTGGAGCGCGATGGGACGTGCTGTTCCCCTACGCGGATCGCCGGGTCACTGCCCCTACGAGGTGGCCGAGTGGGCGACGTCGTTGACGACCGACCAGCTCGGCTTCCAGGTCGACGGGACCACCGACCCGGGCGTTTCGCCATGACCAATACCGAAAAATCCGAGATCTACGACTACATCGTCATCGGGGCAGGCTCGGCCGGCTGTGCCGCCGCCGGTCGACTGTCCGAGGACCCGAACGTTCGAGTCGCCGTCGTCGAGGCAGGCCCATGGGCACGGGGACGTCTGTTCGAGATTCCGTCGCTGTTCGCCCAGCAGCTCAAGACCGCCTTCGACTGGGACTACGAGTCCGAGCCGGAGGAGCACCTGGGAGGCAGGCGGGCATACCTGCCGCGCGGCCGGAGCGTGGGCGGAACGAGTTCCATGAACACGATGCTCTACGTGCGAGGGCACCGCTACGACTACGACACGTGGGAGAAGCTGGGCAACGCCGGCTGGGGGTACGACGACGTCCTGCCGTTCTTCATCAAGTCGGAGGACAACCAGCGGGGTGCAAGCACGTTCCACGGCGCTGGTGGTCCGCTCACAGTGAGCGATCCGACGAGCGTCCACCCGCTGCTCGAGGGCTGGGTGGAGGCAGCGCAGGATGCAGGCCACCGACACAACCCCGACTTCAACGGGGCCGAGCAGGAAGGGATCGGCTTCTACCAGGGGACGCAGCGCCGCGGACTGCGGTGCAGCAGCGCGGTTGCGTTCATCGAGCCGAACCTGGACCGACCCAACCTGACGGTGCTTCCCCTGACGCTCGCCCTTCGACTTGTCCTAGAGGGGACGCGTGCCGTCGGTGTGCAGGTCGACTACGCGGGTGAGGTCCGGACCTTGCGTGTCGAACGCGAGATCGTCCTGTCCCTCGGCGCCTACAACTCCCCGCACCTGCTGTTGCAGTCGGGCGTCGGGCCTGCCGACGAGCTGACAGCCAAGGGCATCGCCCCCCTGCACGATCTTCCCGACGTAGGCCGCAACATGCAGGACCACGCGGGCTGCTTCATGAGCTTCTTCAGCCACACGCCGCCGATCCTCGGCCCCGACACGAGCGAAGAGGAGGCGAAGCTGCGGCGCGAAGGCCTCGGTTCGATGGCCTGGACCGAGGTCGGCGGTTTCCTCTACTCCTCGTCCGACCTGCCCGCCCCTGACATCCAGCTGCACGCCGCCCTGGGGATCGTGCGCGACCAGGGCCTGGCCGCTCCGCACGAGCCCGGAATGTCGTGGGGACCCTACGTTGCACGGCCCGAGAGCCGGGGCTGGGTGCGCATCCGGCACGGCCATCCGTACGCCAAGCCGCGGATCGTGCACAACTACCTCGACGTCGCGGACGACCGAAAGCGTCTGCGAGAGGGCGTGCGGATGGCGATGCAGATCGCACGTCAGACGGCGATCACCTCACTGCTGGACAACGACCTGACCGGGGCGGCCAGCGCAGGCCTCGCTCCGCAGTCGGATCGGGACCAGGACATCGACGACTTCATCCGCACGCAGTCGTTCTCGTTCTACCACCCGTCGGGCACATGCATGATGGGCAAGGTCGTCGACAACGAGCTGCGTGTCTACGGTCTCGACAACGTGCGTGTGGCCGACACATCGATCATGCCTACCTTGGTGACCGGCAACACCAACGCGCCGGCGATCATGATCGGTGAGCGTGTCGCGGCCTTCATCAAGGATAAGGGCTGACAACCGTTTGTCCGGGTGCTGCGGCTTGCGATCACAGTCGGCCACAGTACCCGTGCTGACCTCGGTGCAAGGCCAAACCGCGGTGAGATGGCGCAGAGCAGATGTTTGCCGCGACCGACGGGTATGTGCCCGATGCAGTTCTGAACGCTGCCAGACCAGGGTGGCGAGGGTGTGGCGCCGCGTCGGCAAGAGTGGGACAGCCCACCCGGGAGCTCGCCACGGTGGTGGGTCGGCCCCAGCGCTGACGTCCGAGCCCGCTCAAGTCGATACCGCACGCCGCGAGGCGCTATGATCGTGGTGGGTCCAGACCTGGAGCACGTGGTCGTCGCGTGACGCCAGCGGGTGCTGGGGCCGTCGCCGGAAACCTGCTTCCCGTATGCGAGCCGGTCGGTTCCGTTGCGCCGGTCTCCGGCGGACTCGTGGGCCCAGGGTCGGGTGTCGGAGGTGCGGCCTCGGGCCCTTCGCCGCGATGCCCATCGCGCGACCGCAGCATGTCTGCGGCATGGCTGCTCCGGCTGCCGTGCCGAATGCTCCAGAGGAGGAGTTCGTGGCTCGACGAGGCCAGCCCCAGACGCGGGCTCGCCAGGCCGCCCCGCGGAACCGGCGACGCGGCCGCGACCCCGAGGACGTCATCTCGGTGCTCGCGAGCGCCGTCCGTGACGTCGAGGCAGCGGTGCGGCGCAACGGGGCGACGTCCGCGACACGCGCGACGTTCCAGGCCGTCGCGCTGATGTTGCGCGAAGAGCGTGCCAGGGTCCGCGCCGAGGAGACCGGCAGCGACGCGCACCTGGCCGAGCAGCTCAAGCGCCTCGACGGCATCGCGACGATCCTCGCGAAGACCGCTGTCCGGGACGCGGCGCTGCTCGCGCTGCTCGACGAGGACGCCGTGATCTCCAGCGAGGCGCGTTCACTCAAGCGCGACATGCTGAGCAGGGCAGGCATCGAGGTCAGCGTCGACGACGCGCCGCCGACGGAGCCGCCTGCCGCCGCCGCACACGGCGTCGTGCCACAGTCGGTCATCTCCCGGCAACTGGCCAACCCCTTCCTCGCCCCCGACTTCTCGGCCCCCCGGCCGAGCACGCCTCGGCCGACGCGGCTGGCGGGCTGGGAGCTGCTCGGCCCGCTGCTCAGCTCGTTCGAGCGCGCGGGCGCCGGAGCACCGGCGTGCATGGCACTGCCTGCGCCCTCCGCCCGCCGTCTGCCGAGTGGCCTCGAGCTGATGCCCCACCAGGCGCAGTTGGTCGCCGCGGCCGCAGCCGGGCACCGGACCTTCCTGCTCGCCGACGAGCCGGGGTTGGGCAAGACCGCGCAAGCACTGCTGGCCGCGGAAGCCGCCAACGCCTACCCGCTGCTCGTCGTGGTGCCGAACGTGGTGAAGACGAACTGGGCGCGCGAGGCCGGACTGTGGGTGCCCCGGCGCTCGGCCACCGTGATCCAGGGTGACGGCGACTCGATCGACGGCTTCGCCGACATCATCATCGTCAACTACGAGGTGCTCGACCGCCATGTGGGCTGGCTCGGCGACTTCCGCCTGCGCGGCATGGTCGTCGACGAGGCGCACTTCATCAAGAACAAGGCCTCGCAGCGTTCGCGGAACGTACTGGCGCTCTCCGAGCGGATCCGGTCCTTCGCCGCGCGTCCGCTGCTGATGGCCCTCACCGGCACCCCGTTGATCAACGACATCGAGGACTTCCGCGCCATCTGGCAGTTCCTCGGCTGGATCGACGACACGAAGCCGAAGGCCGAACTGATGCACGCGCTCGACGAGGAAGGCCTGACACCCGCCGATCCGGGGTTCTACAAGGCCGCCCGCAGCTGCGTCATCGATCTGGGCATCGTGCGGCGCCGGAAGGTCGACGTCGCCGCCGACATCCCCGCGCGGCGCATCGCCGACCTCCCCGTCGAGCTGGACGGGGCGGCAGGCCGGTCGATCCGCGCGGCCGAACGCGACCTCGCGCGCCGGATGGTGTCGCGCTACGAGGACGCTCTGGCAGGCCGCCGGTCCGGGGCCGTCGTCGAGGGCATCGACCACGACCTCGTGCGCCAGGTGGCCCGGTGGGAGCAGAAGGACGCCGCCGCGTCGACGAACGGCGAGAACGTGTTCAGCATGATGCGGCGCATCGGCCGGGCCAAGGCAGGCCTGGCCGCCGACTATGCGATGCAGCTCGCCAGGAGCGCGGGCAAGGTGGTGTTCTTCGCCAAGCACGTCGACGTCATGGACGTCGCCGAGGAGACGTTCGCAACGCACGGGGTCCGGTTCTCCTCGATCCGCGGCGACCAGACCTCCACGGCGCGGCAGCGCAACATCGACGCCTTCGTCAACGACCCGGAGGTCGCCGTCGCGGTCTGCTCGCTGACCGCGGCAGGCGTCGGCATCAACCTGCAGGTCGCCTCGAACATCGTGCTCGCGGAGCTCTCCTGGACCGCCGCCGAGCAGACCCAGGCCATCGACCGCAGCCACCGCATCGGGCAGCGGGAACCCGTCACCGCGTGGCGCATCATCGCCGCGCAGACGATCGACGCGAAGATCGCCGAGCTGGTCGACAGCAAGGCCGGCCTCGCCGCCCAGGCCCTCGACGGCGCGGAGGAGGAGATCGGGTCGTCGGCCGACGTGCAGCAGGAGGCGCTCGTCGCGCTGCTGACCGACGCGCTGAGTGCGCGGTGATCGCCGCGAGCGCGCGGATGCCGGGGTTCGATCACCGCGAACCGCGCGCTCGCGGCGATCACGCCTATCGGCTTTTCCGCGCGAGGTAGCCGGTCACGGCGATCTCGGCGCGCAGCGGAAGGCCTTCGCGGACCTGCTCGGTGGCGACGCGCACTGCCGCGTCGTGGAACGCCTGCTCGCCGACGGCCTGAATGGCCTCGTACGCGGGGCCGGTCGAGGCCAGGGCGCGCGCGTAGGTCTGCGGGTCGGCGAACTCGAACGCGAACGGCACATCGGCCCGGCGGACGTCGACGAAGCCGAACCTGGTCAGCAGGTCCTCGCCCGCACCCGGCCTGCCCAGCGCGACCATCGCTGCTTGGTTCGCGACGGCGGGTGGGGTGGCCAGCCGTAACGGGCTCATCGCCCATGCGCCGGGCGATGCCTTGATGTGCCCCCACACGGTGAGGCCGAGCCGTCCGCCCGGCACGAGGACGCGGTGGATCTCCGTGAGGACGTCCGGCGTGGTGCCCCATACCCCGCGGAAGCTCGTGACCACGTCGAACGATCCCGCGGACCACGCCAGGGCATGCATGTCCCCGACCCGGACGTCGGCGTGGGGGCTGCGGTCCCTGGCGACCGCCACCAGTCGGGGGGACGCGTCGATGCCCGCGCAGGCCGCTCCCCGCAGACCTGCGAGCTCGATGGCCAGCCCTGAGCCGCAGGCGACATCGAGCAGCCGATCCCCGTCGGCGACCTCCAGGAGGTGGTGCATGGCGACGTACTCGCGGCAGTTGGCGGGCTCG
Organism: Pseudonocardia sp.; assembly: GCA_036401495.1. GTDB lineage: Bacteria > Actinomycetota > Actinomycetes > Mycobacteriales > Pseudonocardiaceae > Pseudonocardia. The sequence continues at coordinate 24,438 of DASWUV010000275.1, forward strand.
CACAACGTCGCGAAGTCGGCCGCCGCCCGCCCCCAACCCTCGTCGACGATGCGCCAGCCCTGGGTCTGTTCCCTGATCGTCATGCGGCCTCCTTCGGCCTGCGGAGCTGTCCGAGGATGTGCGCGCACAACAGCCGGGCGTCGGACCCGACTCCGGCGAGCAGGTTGGAGCCGCGGCGCCGGGTGAACGGCAGACCGAGGACGTACATCCCGGGCACCTCGACCACGCCGCCGTCGTGGCGGACCGCGCCGCGGCGGTCGAGCAGTGCCGGGTCGAGCCACGGGTAGGTGGGCCGGTTTCCGGTGGCCCACACCACCGCCGAGAACGAAGCGAGCTTCAGGTCTGTCACGACAGCGGGCACAGGTGTCGACGACGGACGGTCGGGCGGGCCGACCAGGTCGTGCAGGTCGTGCTCGTCGATGTGGGCGTCGACCCGCTCCAGCAGCCGGGCCTGCTTCAGGTCGGCCGACTTGATCAGGTTGGCCAGCGAGCCGGAGAACTGGGCGCGCCCGCGGTCCACCCCGACGAGGCGGCCTGTGAGCTCGACGCCCGCCGCCGACAGCGCGGCGAGGTCCAGGGAGCGCCGCCCCGGCGTGCCCGCCAACTGCAGCGACGGCAGTCGGCGGGCCCTGGCGAGGTCTTCGACCTCGTCATAGCGTTCGTCCAGGATGCCCAGCTCGTCCATCCACCGGTAGATGTCGCGGCCCCGGTAGGTGCGCGGCACGCGGACGTGGTCGCCGACGGCGACGGTCACCTGTCTGCCCGCGCGCCGTAGCTCGTCGGCGATCTGCACGCCCGATGCGGAGGCGCCGACGACCAGCACGCGGCCCGGCGTGACCTGGCCGGGTTCGCGGTAGCGCAGCGCGCTGATCTGGTGGAGGTGGCCCGGCAGGTCCGTGGCGATGGCGGGCACCCGCGGCTCGCCCTCCGTCCCGGTCGCCACGACGACGGTGCGGCACCGCCACGCACCGTCGTCGGTGTTCACCTGGAATCCCGATCCGGTGCGGACGACCCCGAGGACGGTCGTGTGCGGGCGCACCGGAGCGGCGAACGAGCGGGCGTAGGCGTCGAGCGCGGCGACGACCTCGCCTGCGCGACGGTATCCCTCCGGGTCGTCGCCGTCGTAGCCGTGCCCTGGCAGCCTGCTCATCCAGTTCGGGGTGAGCAGCCGCAGCGAGTTCCAGCGTTGCGCACGCCACGACTGCGCGACCGCGCCCCGTTCCAGGACGACGTGGTCGACGCAGCTGCGGGTGAGCCACCAGCTCATGGCCAGTCCGGCCTGCCCGCCGCCGATCACGACGGCGGTGGTGCGCACGTCAGTCGACCTCGACGGTCACGGCAACGGGGTTGGTCAACATGTCGTAGACCGCCGACCGCTTCTGCGACTGCGCGACGATGGCCTCGATGTCGGAGCGGGAGGCGTCCGCGTCGATCGCGTAGCGGACCCGGACGCCGCTGAACCCGTTGCGCACATCGGGATCGGCGCCCAGAATCCCCCGAAGGTCGTGGTCGGCCTCCACGGTGGCGGTGACCGAGCGCAGCTGCACCCCTCGGTTCGTCGCGACCGCGGCGATGCCCGCGGTCAGGCAGCCTGCCAGCGCCGCCAGCAGCGTCTCCGGCGGCGTCGCGCCGTGGTCCTCGGACGCGAAGATCTCCGGGTGGTCACCCTCGAACGTGAACGCCGAGCGGTGGGTGTGCTCGGCGCCCAGCCCGAAGAAGTCCTGCACTGTGGTGCGGCTGTGGGTGCCGTTGATCCACTCGCAGCGGGCGCGCCAGCGGAACTGCGCCGCCTCCGGCGCCGCAGCCAGCGCTTCCCGCGCCCCCAGCAGTGCTTCGACGTTGACGCCGTTGTCCACGGCCGGGGTCTCGACGGTGCTCATGATGCCTCCTGATCGCGCGGTCCACCTGGGACCGGTTCGTTGGTCACCAGGAGGAGGCGCGATTGTCCGTCCGAGATACATGGTGTTTACCTGCGCGGTACTCAGCGCTGTGCCTGGTTCGCCGGGACGAGGGTGGTGGCAGTGGCGATGAAAGCCGCGACGCTGGGGTTGGTGTCGGGCGTGCCTCGGCGCCAGGCCAGGCAGATGGTGGAGGGTTCGGCGTCGGCGACTTCGACGTAGGAGACGCCGGGCCGGGGATAGAAGCGGGTGGCCGAGAGGGGGGCCAGCGCCACGCCGCGGCCTGCGGTGACCGCTTCGAGGTACTCGTCGAGAGTGTTGACGATCGTGGGGGCGTGGCCGAGCTGCCGGTTCGGCGTCTCGGGCTGGGCGTGGCGCTGCCACGCCGGATCGGTGGCGGCCGTCGTGATCCACGAGAGGTTGTCGAGGTCGGAGAGGTGGATGCTGGCGCGTCGAGTGAGTGGATGGTCGCGCGGCAACACCGCCACGCGCGGTTCGGTGAGCAGGGTGAGGCTGTCGAGGCCGGTCATGTCGACGGGGAGGCGCAGGAGGGCGAGATCGACCTCTGCGGTGTCGAGACCTGCGTGGACCGCGGCCATCGGGTAGTGCCGCAGGGCGACCTCGACCAGGGGACGCCGCGCACCAAAGGCGGTGACGATCCGACGCGTCAGGTCGTTCGCGGCGCGGTAGCCGATGATCAGGCGGCGCGAGCCTGCGCCCAGGTCCCTCGCCCGGCGATCGTAGGCGTCGGCGGCGGCGACAGCGGCGCGCGCGGAGTCGAGCAACTCCTGTCCCTGCCCGGTAAGCGTCACTGTCCGGGTGCCCCGGTGGAACAGCGGGAAGCCGAGCTCGTTCTCCAGCTTGCGGATCTGTTGACTCAGCGCGGGCTGGGAGACGTGGAGTTGCTCGGCGGCGCGGGTGAAGGTGCCGGTGTCGGCGATCGCGAGGAAGTACCGCAGCAGGCGCACGTTCGGCTCCACAGGCTGATCCTATGGAGGGCCGGGGCTTGCGCCGACCTGTCGGCGGAACGACCGGTCGGCACGGGCGGCAGGGTCACTCCCGCGCCTGCGGGCGCTACGTGCGCGCGGTGTTGATGGCTGCGGCCGCATGTTCGGCGATGCGGCGGTCTTCGGCCCCGGTCATGGCGCCCGCGACGCCGATCGCGCCGACCGGCGCCCCATCCACCACCACGGGGAGCCCACCCGCGATCAGGGCGAGCCCCGGCCGGGTCGCGAACGAAGCCACGGCGGCGGCGTCTTCCTTGATCGCTTCGAAGAAGTCGTCGGGTGGCATGCCGATCGTCACGGCCGCGAACGCCTTGTTCGTCGCCGTCGTCACCGAGACGAGCGGGGCGTGGTCCATCCGGCTCATGGACTTCGGGTTGCCCGACTCGTCCACGACGACAACGGTGATGGGCACCCCCATCGCCGTCGCCTCGGCGAGCGCGGCGTCAACTGCGGCGGCCGCTCCGGCCAGTGACAGGCTCGCCTTGTTCGCGATGTGCTCGGCATCCATCTCGACCTCCTCGTCGTGCTGGGAACGCCTCCAGCCTGCGCAATCCTGTGCGTGGCGTCCAAGACACAGCCGGACGACCTTCCATAACGCCCACTTATGCGTCACGGCATAGCGCGGGGGAGTCTCTGGCGGGCGAGCTCGGCGAGCCGGGCGGCGGCCGGGCTGAGCGGCTTGTCCCGTGCGGTCAGCATCGCCACCGTGACCGCCGGGACCCGCTCGCGCAGACCGGAGTTGGTGGACCGGGTCGGGAAGACGCTGCTGGGCGACGACCCGCTGGTCCACGCCGCGATGTGGGAGATGATCGCGGAGTTCGAGCTCGTCGCCGCCCTGCCGCGCATCCTGTGCCCGACGCTGGTGCTGGTCGGCGAGTTCGACTGCAGCTCACCCGTGGCGGCGGCCCGACAGCTGCGCGACGGCATCCCCGACGCCCGGTTGCGGGTCACCCCCGACGCGGCGCACATGTCGCCGTTGGAGAAGCCCGACGTCGTCAACGCGCATCTGGTCGACTTTCTCGCCTCGACGC
>DASWUV010000276.1:0-7832 GCA_036401495.1 Pseudonocardia sp.
CCTGAAGTGCTTCTTCAGCTCGTCGTTGACCTTGTTCTTCATCCGCTCGTAGTCCGAGGCCGCGTCGTTGCTCTGGGCGAACCCGAGCCCGACCGCCTTGGAGATGTCCTGGGTGCCCAGGTTCGACGTGAAGATGATGACGGTGTTCTTGAAGTCGACCGTGCGGCCCTGGCCGTCGGTCAGGCGACCGTCCTCCAGCACCTGCAGGAGGGTGTTGTAGACCTCCTGGTGCGCCTTCTCGATCTCGTCGAACAGCACCACCGAGAACGGCTTGCGGCGCACCTTCTCGGTGAGCTGGCCGCCCTCCTCGTACCCGACGTACCCGGGAGGGGCACCGAAGAGGCGCGAGGCGGTGTAGCGGTCGTGGAACTCGCCCATGTCGATCTGGATGAGCGCGTCGTCCTCGCCGAACAGGAAGTTCGCCAGCGCCTTCGAGAGCTCGGTCTTACCGACGCCGGACGGACCGGCGAAGATGAACGAGCCCGAGGGGCGCTTCGGGTCCTTCAGGCCCGCCCGCGTGCGGCGGATCGCCTGGGACACCGACTTGACGGCCTCCTCCTGGCCGATGATCCGCTTGTGCAGCTCGTCCTCCATGCGGAGCAGACGGGTGGTCTCCTCCTCGGTGAGCTTGAAGACGGGGATCCCGGTCCAGTTGGCGAGCACCTCGGCGATCTGCTCGTCGTCCACCTCTGCGACGACGTCGAGGTCACCGGACTTCCACTGCTTCTCCCGCTCACCCTTCTGGCCGAGGAGCTGCTTCTCCGTGTCGCGCAGGTGTGCGGCGCGCTCGAAGTCCTGCGCGTCGATCGCCGACTCCTTGTCGCGACGGACGCTGGCGATCTTCTCGTCGAACTCGCGCAGGTCCGGCGGCGCGGTCATCCGGCGGATGCGCATGCGCGCGCCCGCCTCGTCGATGAGGTCGATCGCCTTGTCGGGCAGGAACCGGTCGGAGATGTAGCGGTCGGCCAGCGTGGCCGCCGCGACCAGCGCCGGGTCGGTGATCGTGACGCGGTGGTGCGCCTCGTACCGGTCGCGCAGGCCCTTGAGGATCTCGATCGTGTGGGTGACGGACGGCTCGCCCACCTGGATCGGCTGGAAGCGGCGCTCCAGCGCCGGGTCCTTCTCGACGTACTTGCGGTACTCGTCGAGCGTGGTGGCGCCGATCGTCTGCAGCTCGCCACGGGCCAGCATCGGCTTGAGGATCGAGGCCGCGTCGATCGCGCCCTCGGCCGCACCTGCGCCGACGAGGGTGTGCAGCTCGTCGATGAACAGGATGATGTCGCCGCGCGTGCGGATCTCCTTGAGCACCTTCTTGAGGCGCTCCTCGAAGTCACCGCGGTAGCGGGAACCGGCGACCAGCGAGCCCAGGTCCAGCGTGTAGAGCTGCTTGTCCTTGAGCGTCTCGGGCACCTCGCCCTTGACGATGCCCTGCGCCAACCCTTCGACGACGGCCGTCTTGCCGACGCCCGGCTCGCCGATCAGAACGGGGTTGTTCTTGGTCCTCCTGGAGAGGACCTGCATGACCCGCTCGATCTCCTTCTCCCGGCCGATCACCGGGTCGAGCTTGCCTTCGCGGGCGGACTGGGTGAGGTTGCGGCCGAACTGGTCGAGCACGAGCGACGACGAGGGGGTGCCCTCGCCGCGGCCGCCCGACGACCCTTCGGCGGGCTCCTTGCCCTGGTAGCCCGACAGCAGCTGCAGCACCTGCTGGCGGACGCGGTTGAGATCGGCACCCAGCTTCACGAGGACCTGGGCCGCGACGCCCTCGCCCTCACGGATCAGGCCGAGCAGGATGTGCTCGGTGCCGATGTAGTTGTGGCCGAGCTGCAGCGCTTCGCGCAGGGACAGCTCCAGCACCTTCTTGGCCCGCGGCGTGAACGGGATGTGCCCGCTCGGCGCCTGCTGGCCTTGGCCGATGATCTCTTCGACCTGCTGGCGGACGCCCTCCAGGGCGATCCCGAGGGACTCCAGGGCCTTCGCGGCCACGCCCTCGCCCTCGTGGATGAGGCCGAGGAGGATGTGCTCGGTGCCGATGTAGTTGTGGTTGAGCATCCTGGCTTCTTCTTGCGCCAGGACGACAACCCGCCTCGCTCGGTCGGTGAACCTCTCGAACATTCGATCTCCTCGCCTACTGCGCATGAACGCGCGGCAACACCCGACGCCGCTGCGTCGCGTACACCACCTACCACTGTATCGGCTGATGCGGGGTCGACGCCCGTGGTGCGGGCCGCGGAGTGCCGTCCAGACGCCGAAAGGGCCCGCGCACCAGCGCGGGCCCTTCGCTCAGGGCGAACTAGTTCGCCTGGTGGTAGGCCTCCAGCACCTCGCTGGGGATGCGCCCGCGATCGGACACCTTCATTTTGTGCGTGCGGGCCCATTCCCGGATTGCCTGGTTCTGCTCCCGGTCGACCGACGCCCGGCGAACCGGCGCCGCGGCCACACTGCGCTTTGCCCGGCCGCCTGCGCGCCGGGCCGAACCGACGAACTCCGCGAGTGCGTCGCGCAGCTTGCCCGCATTCGCCGTCGACAGATCGATCTCGTAACTCTTGCCGTCGATACCGAACTCAACGGTCTCGTCGGCCTGCCGGCCATCGAGATCGTCGATCAGCCGGATCTCCTGGATCTGCGCCACCGCCGCAGCCCTCCAACTTTCGTGCGTTTACCGAGGGGACGAGCGACGATATCTCGATTGCGGAGGCGCTGTCGAGCAAGTGCTACTCAGATCGCACGAGCGGGTACAGAATTGTCTCTCGGATTCCGAGCCCGGTGAGCGTCATCAGCAGCCTGTCGATGCCCATTCCGATCCCGCCAGATGGTGGCATCGCGTACTCCATCGCCCGGATGAAGTCCTCGTCGAGCTGCATCGCCTCGGGATCGCCTGCCGCCGCCCGAAGCGACTGTTGTGTCAGCCGCTCGCGCTGGATCACCGGATCGACCAGCTCAGAATAGCCGGTCGCCAATTCGGTGCCGAAGATCACCAGGTCCCAGGCCTCGGCGAGGCGCGGGTCGCCGCGGTGCTGGCGGGTCAGCGGGCGCACCTCGACCGGATAATCGCGCACGAAGGTCGGCGCCGACAGCGTGTGCTCGACGAGCTTCTCGAAAAGCTCCAGCACGATCTCCCCCGCACTCGCGGATTCCTTCAGCTCCACGTCGTGGGCGTCGGCCAGTTTGCGCAGTTCTTCGACGCTCGTGTCCGGTGACAGTTGCGTATCGACGGCTTCTGAGACGGCATCGTGGAGGGTGACCGATCGCCACTCACCGCTCAGATCATGTGACGTTCCGTCGGCGTGTTCGACGGTTGTGGAACCGAAGACCGCGCGCGCCGACTCCTGGACGAGCGTGCGGGTCAGCTCCGCCATGTCGTCATAGGTCGCATACGCCTCATAGGCCTCCAACATCGCGAACTCCGGCGAGTGCGTGGAGTCGATGCCCTCGTTACGGAAGTTGCGGTTGATCTCGAAGACCCGTTCCACGCCGCCGACCACCGTGCGCTTGAGGAATAGCTCCGGCGCGATGCGCAAGTACAGATCCTGGTCCAACGAATTGGCGTGCGTGACGAACGGTCGAGCGGTCGCCCCGCCGTGCAGAAGCTGCAGCATCGGCGTCTCGACCTCGACGAAGTCCCGCTCGTGCAGCACACCGCGCAGCGTCCGGACGACCGCGGCGCGGCGGCGCACCATCTCCTTGGCCTGCGGACGGACGATCAGGTCGACGTAGCGCTGCCGGACGCGCGTCTCCTCGGACAGCTCGCTGTGCACGTTGGGGAGCGGACGGACCGCCTTCGCGGCCATCGCCCACGCGTCGGCCAGCACGGAGAGCTCGCCGCGCCGCGAGGTGATCACCTCGCCGTGGACGAAGACGTGGTCGCCGAGATCGACGCTCGCCTTCCACCGCGCCAGCTCGTCCGCGCCGACCGACGCCAACGACAGCATGGCCTGCAGCTCGGTGCCGTCCCCTTCGCGGAGCGTGGCGAAGCAGAGCTTGCCGGTGTTGCGCAGGAACATCACCCGTCCGGCGATCCCGACCTGCTCGCCGGTGGCGGTGTCGGGGGGCAGGTCGGGGTGCGCGGCGCGGACCTGCGCGAGGCTGTGGGTGCGCGGGACGGCGACGGGATAGGGCTCGATGCCCGCGGCGAGCATCTCCGCCCGCTTGGCCCGGCGTACCTGCATCTGCTCGGGCAGGTCGGGGGCGGGAGGAGGTTGGTTGCTCACGTACCAAGGGTAATGAGCTGCGCGCGGTGATAACGCGGCGGGCAACTGGGCTGGGCCGTCATGGGCCGCACACACCGCGCGGGGTCGGCACCCATTGCGGGAGGTGTGTGTGGGCCGCGCGGGGTGTGTGTGAGCGGGCTGGGCGCGGTGGCCCCTGCCGCGGGGGCGCGGGCCCGTAGGCTCAGGGCATGCAGGAGCGCGCCCGGTCCTTCGGCGCAGTGGCCGCCGCGTACGCCCGCTACCGCCCCGGCTACCCCGCCGCCGCGCTCGACTGGGCGTTGGAGCCCCTGCGGGGCGGCGACGTCCTCGACCTCGGGGCGGGCACCGGCAAGCTCACCGAAGCGCTGGTCAGGCGTCCGGGCCTCCGCGTGACGGCGGTGGACCCCGATCCCGCGATGCTCGCCCAGTTCCGGATCGACCACGCCGCCGTCGACGCCCGCGAGGGCACCGCGGAGCAGATTCCGCTGCCCGACGCCGCTGTCGACGCGGTCCTCGTCGGAACGGCGTGGCACTGGTTCGACCACGCCGTGGCCGAGCCCGAGATCGCCAGGGTGCTGCGGCCCGGTGGGGTGCTCGCGGCGATGTGGAACGGCGACGACGACTCCTTCGAGTGGGTGCGCGGCTACCACCGCGCATTGAACCCCGAACAGGTCCCGCCCGCCGTCCTTCCCGAGGAGGACGCCCGCCCCCGCGACGCCGCGTTCATGCCCTCGGAGACCCGCCGGTTCCCCAATCCCGTGCGGACGACGATCGAGGGGCTGATCGAGACGGTCGGCACGCACTCGTGGGCGCTCGTCGCCGATCCGGCCGAGCGCGAAGCAAGCATCACCCGGCTGCGCGCCTACCTCGCGGAACGGCCGGAGACGTCGGGAGGGGAGTTCACGCTGCCCATGGTCACCGACGTCGTGCGCACGTTGCGCAGATAGGTCAGCCGCAGCCCGAGCAGCGTCAGGTCGGGCACGTACTCGGTGATCGTCGTGGACTCGCCCGCCATCAGCGGCGCGAGCCCGCCCGTGCCGAGCACGGTGATCGGGCCCGCCGCGGACCCCAGCTCGTCGACGATCCGGCGCACCAGCCCGTCCACCTGCCCGGCGAAGCCGTAGAGCACCCCCGCCTGCAGGCACTCGACGGTGTTCTTGCCGATGACCGACCGCGGCCGCACCAGCTCCACCGTGCGCAGCGCGGCCGCGCGGGTGGCCAGCGCCTCCATGGAGATCTCGATGCCGGGCGCGAGCGCGCCGCCGAGGAACTCGCCCTTGCGGGACACGACGTCGATGTTGGTCGACGTCCCGAAGTCGACCACCACGCAGGCTGTGCCGTACAGCCGGTGCGCGGCCAGCGTGTTGACGACGCGGTCGGCGCCGACCTCGCGCGGGTTGTCCACCAGCAGCGGCACGCCGGTGCGCACACCCGGACCGACGACGATCGACGGCTCGTCGCGGCGCTCGACGAGCAGCCGCAGCTCCCGCAGCAGGCTGGGCACCGTCGACAGCGCCGCGACCCCGGTGATCTCCTCGGCGAAGCGGCGGCCGAGCATCCCGCCGATCGCCACCTGCAGCTCGTCGGCGGTCATGCGCGGGTCGGTGCGCATCCGCCAGTCGCGCACCAGCGGCGGGCGCGGGTTGTCCTCGTCGCCCTCGGCGTAGAGGCCGAGGGCGATCTGGGTGTTGCCGACGTCGATGCAGAGCAGCACGGCGCCTACAGCCGCACGGCGACGTTGTCGATCAGCCGCGTGGGTCCCACCCGCGCGGCCACGAGCAACCGCGCCTGGCCCGTCGAAGGGGCGGGGCCCAGATCGGGGTCGCGCAGTTCCAGGTAGTCGACGGCCACCGAGGGCTCCTCGGCCAGCACGGTCCTGGCGGACTCCAGCACGGCGTCGGCGCCCCATGCGGCGACCCCCGCGCCTGCCCTGAGGGCGCGCTGGAGCACGAGGGCGGCGGCCCGCTCGTCGGGCGAGAGGTAGACGTTGCGCGAGGACAGCGCCAGCCCGTCGGGCTCCCTGACGATGGGCACGCCGACGATGGAGACGAAGAAGTCGAGGTCGCGCACCATCTTCTGCACGAGGATCAGCTGCTGGTAGTCCTTCTCACCGAAGAAGGCGACGTCGGGCGCGACGATGTGGAACAGCTTCGACACGACGGTCAACACGCCCGCGAAGTGCCCCGGCCGCACCGCCCCCTCCAGCTCGGCAGCCAGCGGGCCCGGCGTGACGGTGGTGTCGGCGCCTGCGGGGTACATGTCCGCTACGCCGGGGTTGAACACGAGCTCGACGCCCTCGGCGCGGCAGACGTCCAGGTCGGCCTCGAGCGGTCGCGGGTAGCGCTCGAGATCTTCACCCGGGCCGAACTGCAGGGGGTTGACGAAGATCGAGACGGCGACGACCGTCGAGCCGGGGACCCGGCGGGCGTGGCGGATCAGCTCGCGGTGCCCCTCGTGCAGCGCGCCCATCGTCGGGACGAGCAGCACGCGGCGGCCTGCGGCGCGCAGGGCCCGCGCGACCGGCGCGATCGCTGCGGGCGTCCGGTGCACGGTGAGCTGACCTGCGGCGTAGCCGCCTGCGGTGCGCGCCGTCGTCATGCGCTCTCCTCCAGCGCGGCCAGGACGTCCTTGGCCGCGTGCTCGGGCAGCAGCCCGGCCGCCGTCGCCCGCTGGACGGTGCGCAGCGCCATGGCCCGGTAGGCCGCCGCGATGTCGGCGTCGGCCTCGGTGAGCACCCGCAGGTGGGTGCGGACGGTACCCGCGTCACCCCTGGCCACCGGACCGGTCAGCGCGCGGTCGCCATGGCGCAGTGCGTTGTCCAACGCGGCCGAGAGCAGGGGCGCGACGAGCCGCTCTGCAGGTTGGACGCCCGCGGCCGCCAGGACGTCGACGCAGTCGCGCACCAGCGTGACGAGGTGGTTGGCCCCGTGCGCGAGCGCTGCGTGGTAGAGCGGGCGCACGGACTCCTCGACCCGCACGGGATCGGCGCCCATCTCGACGACGAGGGCCTCGCCGACGTTCCAGGCCGCTTCGTCGTCCGGGGTCGCCGTGACGCCGACGCTGGCCCCGTGCAGCCGGGCGACGTCCTCCACTCGACCGGTGAACGTCATCACCGGGTGCAGAGCGAGCGGCAGGACGCCGTGCTCGACGGCGGGGGCGAGCACCGCGACGCCGTGGGCGCCCGAGGTGTGCACGACGATCTGGCCCGCGCGGAAGCTCCCCGCGGCCGCGAGGCCGCGCACAAGCCCGGCGAGCACGTCGTCCGGGACGGCGAGCAGGACGAGATCGGCCTGGGCCGCGACGGCGTCCGGGGCCAGCAGCGGCACGTCGGGCAGCAGCGCTTCGGCTCGGCGAACCGACGCCCGCGAGACGCCCGAGGTGGCGATGACGTGATGTCCGGCCGCCGCCCACGCGGCCCCGACAACCGACCCGACGCGTCCGGCGGACACCACCCCGACGGCCAGCCGAGCGGGCCGTGTTGCTGCCATGACGACTCCCTCCGCCGCCCGCCCTGCCCCGCGGGGGCGCACCTCGGGCGGCCGGCCACAGGCTAGCCCGGACCTCCGACAGTCGAACACAGCGGTGATGGGCCTCACCGGTTACGCGGTTGGCGCCCCGGCCGACCGCCGCTCGCACACACCG
>DASWUV010000277.1:0-5176 GCA_036401495.1 Pseudonocardia sp.
TCGCGGCCGCGGTCAGCACGGGGTCCGGCACCGTGGGGCTCGCCGTGGCCGCCGCCGTGGCCCTCGCCTGCCCTGGAGCCTGCGCCGCCGCCTGCGCCGCGCCCTCGGCCGGGCCGGGAGGTCCCGACGGGTCGCGGGCGACGTCGGCAGAGCCCGCCGCGGAGATCGCCAGCGCCAACAGCCCGGCGACAGCCCGGGGTCGGAGCGCGGCCATGGGCGGACGTCCTCCCTCTCGACGGTCAGCGGCCCGAGCCTAGGGCGCTCGCACCCGCATCGTGGTGGCGGCACCGGCATCCCGACGCCCGTGCGGGCACGACGATGCCGGTGCGGCGCCCGCGCCCGCCCGTCAGCGGCCCTCGACGAGGTGCGCGATCTCGGAGGGGTCGTACCAGGCCAGATCGTGGTCCTCGGCCTCGCCGATGAGGAACTCGGCGTCGAGGTCGCCCATGTCGGCCGCGTCCACCGCGCCTGCCGCCTGCCGCACCGCGTACTCGGCTTCCTCGCCGTCGATGTGCACCGACGCGACCTTCTCCAGCGGCACCGAGCCGGTGATGCGCACGGCGCCGTCGTCGAGGTCGGGGCGCAGCGTGACGTCCTCGAGATCGGCCGCGACCACGACGCGGCGCGCGGGTGTGTCGTCCGCGCCGACGACGAGCTCGACCGACAGGAGGCGCAACGACGCCCGCGCCGCCTCGGTCATCGCGGCGTACTCCAGCTCGTCGTCGTCGCCGCTGGTGTAGTGCTCGCGCAGCCGCGGCGTGAGCGCGAACGCGGTGCCGCCGATCGGGTCGAGCTCGCCGTTCTTCACCAGCGTGCGCAGCATCGGCCAGGTCGCCGGGACATAAACCCTCATGATTCCGCCTCCGCGGGAAGAAGCACGTCGGCGGTCACAGTTGGACCGTCCCCAGCAGCTCGTCGAGCGCTTCGTTCACCATTCCGGCCAGGACGTCGACGTCCGACATCGCGTCGCGGTCACCGTTGAGACCGTAGTAGACGCCCCCGTCGTAGCTGGTGAGCCCGATCGCCAGCGCCTGCCCCTTGGCCAGCGGGACCACGGGGAAGATCTCCAGCAGGCGCGCGCCCGCGGCGTAGAGCGGAAACTGGGGCCCCGGCACGTTCGTCACCACCAGATTGAAGATCCGCTTGGAGAACCCGCTGGCCGCGCGGGCGCCCAACGCGTGCAGCGTAGGCGGGGCGAAGCCGCCGATCCTGATCAGGGTGTCGGCGCCCACACCCTGCGTCGAGGCCGTGTTCTCGCGCATCGCGTGCGCGACCTGGAGCAGCCGCACCACGGGGCTCGGCTCGCCGACCGGAAGGTCGACGAGGAAGGAGGACACCCGGTTGCCCAGTGAGCCGTTGGAGGCCGAGCTGGGCACGTCGGACTGTCCGCGCACCGACATCGGAACCAGCGCCCGCACCGAGGACGCCGAGGTGACGGGCTCGCCGCGGGACAGCAGCCAGGTGCGCAGCGCGCCCGCGACCACCGAGAGCACGACGTCGTTGACGCTGCACCCGTGCGCCGAGCGGATCTTGCGGTAGTCCTCGAGCTGCGTGCGGGCGATCGCGAACCGACGCTGGGTGGAGATCGGCACGTTGAGCGGGGAGCCGGGAGCGGCGCCCCGGCTCGCGGTGCGGGCCATGTGCAGGAGCTGCGCGGCGCCGCTCGCGACCTTGCCGACCGTGGCGACGGCGTCGCCCGCCGCGGCCCGGACGTTGTCCACGATGACCCCCGGCTGCGCGATCGCCTCCGTCACGGCCTCGACCACGAGCTCCGCGTCGGTGGGCTCGTTGCGCGGCATCCACAGCTCCTCCGGCTGGACGCGCGGCTCCGGCGTGACGTCGAGCATGACCTGGCCGATGTCGATCGCGCTGATCCCGTCGACCATCGCCTGGTGCGTCTTGGTCAACACCGCCGTCCGGCCCTTGGCCAGGCCCTCGACGAGGTACATCTCCCACAGCGGGCGGGTGTGGTCCAGCGGGCGCGACATGAGGCGGGCGACCAGCTGGGTGAGCTGCTCGTCGGATCCCGGCTTGGGCAGTGCGGAGCGCCGCACGTGGTAGGCGACGTCGAAGTCGGGGTCGTCGACCCACACCGGCCGGGCGAGGTTGCCGGGCACGTGCCGGACCTTCTGGCGGTACCGGGGAACCAGCGCGATCCGCTGCTCGATGAGCCCGACCAGCCGGTCGTAGTCGAACCCCGCCTTCGGCCTGCGCAGGATCGACACCGCGCCGACATGCATCGGGGTGCTCGCCTCTTCCAGGTAGAGGAAGGACGCGTCGAGGGCGGAGAGACGCGGCGGCATACGGCGATTCTAGGCTTCAGCCCGTGAGTGACCTGGGTGATGGCAGCCGACCGAGCTTGCGGAGCAGGCGGGGTGGGTGGGCGCCGTGAGCCAACCATCGACGGAGCGGCCGCCGCGCTCGCCCAAGGACACCTTCATCACGGTGTACGGACGCATGCCGGTGATGGAGGCGTTGGACGACGCGGGGCTGCGGGTCGACAAGGTGATCGTCGCCGAGGAGCTGCGCGGCGCGCCGGTGCGGGCGATCCTCGACGCGGCGCGCTCGCGGGGCGTGCCCGTGCAGCGGGCGAGCGCCCACCGGGTGAAGGTGCTGGCGGGCAACGGCAGGCACGACCAGGGAGTGCTCGCCGACGTCGTGGCGCCGCGGATGGAGCCGGTCGCGGAGTTCCTCGACCGGATCGGGGACGCGCCCGCCCGGCTGATCGTGCTGGACCGGCTGACGAACCCCGCGAACGTCGGCATGATCCTGCGCAGCGCCACCGCGGCGGGGCTGGACGGCGTGCTGCTCCCCCGCCGCGGCCTGCCCGCGATCGATCCACTGGTGGTGAAGGCGTCGGCCGGGGTGGCGTTCCGGGCGCCGGTGCTGCGCGCCGCCACCGTCGAGGAAGGCTGCGAGGCGTTGCGGGAGGCCGGGTTCGGCGTCTTCGGGTTGGACACGGGCGGGTCGTCGCTGCTGGCGGCCACCCTCCCCGCCCGCGTCGCGTTGGTGCTGGGCAACGAGACGAACGGGCTGTCGTCGTCGGTGCGCCCGCTGCTGGACGGGCTGCTGGCGATCCCGATGCACGCGGGGGTCGAGTCGCTCGGCGTCGCGAGCGCGGGAGCCGTGGCGGCGTTCGAGCTGGCCCGCCGCACCTGATCCGCTCGCCAGGTTCGGGGCTGCCACATCCCGCGGTCGGCGGCCTACGCTGCGGAGATGGTCCAGCGTCGACTGCCCCGACCCGCAGAACTCGCCCCGCTGCTGCGCCCGGCCCCCTTCGTCCGGGACGCCACCGCCAGACGGCTGCGCCGCGCCGAGTCCATCGCCGACCTGCGCGCGATCGCCCGACGCCGCACCCCGCGCGCGGTGTTCGACTACGCGGACGGCGCGGCCGACGGGGAGCAGTCGCTGCGGCGGGCCCGCCAGGCGTTCGCCCGCGTCGAGTTCCGCCCCTCGGTGCTGCACGACGTGTCGTCTGTCGACACCGGTCGCGACATTCTCGGCAAACGCGCCCGCCTGCCGTTCGTCTTCGCCCCGACCGGCTTCACGCGGATGATGCAGACCGAAGGCGAGCGCGCGGTGGCGTCGGTCGCCCAGGAGATCGGCGTCCCCTACGGGCTGTCGACGATGGGCACGACCACCATTGAGGACCTCGCCGCCGCCGCGCCCGACGCCCGGCTGTGGTTCCAGCTCTACCTCTGGCGCGACCGGGCCTTCGGCAAGGACCTCGTTCAGCGCGCCGCCGCCGCGGGCTACGACACGATCATGCTCACGGTGGACACACCGGTCGGCGGGGCGCGGCTGCGCGACGTCCGCAACGGCCTCTCGATCCCGCCCGCGCTCACCCTGCGCACGTTCCTGGACGGCGCGCTGCACCCGAACTGGTGGTTCGACCTGCTCACCACCGAGCCGCTGGGCTTCTCGACGCTCGACACGTCCGGCACCCCGCAGCAGATGATCAACCGGGTGTTCGACCCCGCGCTGACCATGGCCGACGTCGACTGGCTGCGCGGCACCTGGCCGGGCAAGCTCGTCATCAAGGGCATCCAGAGCGTCGAGGATGCGCAGCGGGTCGTCGACGCGGGCGCCGACGCGGTGCTGCTGTCCAACCACGGCGGCCGCCAGCTCGACCGGGCGCCGGTCCCGTTGGAGCTGGTGGAGCCCACTGTGCAGGCGCTGGGCGACCGCGCCGAGGTGCTCGTCGACACCGGCATCACGCACGGTGCCGACGTGCTCGCCGCGGTCGCGCTGGGCGCGCGGGCCGCGCTGGTCGGAAGGGCCTACCTCTACGGGCTCATGGCGGGCGGACGCGCCGGGGTGGCGAAGACGGCGGACATCCTCACCGGCCAGATCGTCCGGACGCTGCAGCTGCTGGGCGTGACGAGCGTGGACGAGCTGCGCCCCGAGCACGTCCGGCTCCGCCCGACCGCTTAGATGCCCAACAGCACGGCGAGCTCCTCGACGGTCGTCGCCGCGTCGCGGTGGTGGACCACCACCGCACCGGCGGCGCGGGCGCCGCGGACGTTCGCGAGGTGGTCGTCCACGACGACGCACTCCTGCGGGGTCAGGCCGAGCCGCTCGGCCGCGAGCCGGTAGACCTGCGGGTCCGGCTTGCGCGCCCCCGAGACCGGGCCGAGCAGCACCACGTCGAACAGCGCGGCGACCTCGGCAGGCACCTGGTGTGCGGCGGAGACGAGCGCGGTGGCGATGCCCGCGGCCCGCGCGCGGCGCACGGCGGCGGCGGGCTCCGGGCCGTCGGTGAGCACCCCGCCGTAGTCCATCACCAGCCCGCGCAGCACGGCGCGAGCGTAGGCGGACGGTTCGAGACCGAACGGTCAGCCGTCGACGTCGACCGATCGCCTGCGCCGGGCCGGGCTTCGGGCGGACGGTCACGCTATGACGACCACGTCGAGGCCACCGGCCGTGCACAGCCTGCGCTACGAGCCCGCGCCCGGCGCACGCGCTGCGCCCCCGGCGCGTCGGCGCACGGTCGCTGCGCCGGATCCGTATGTGCCGCCCGCGTCGGAGGAGCCGACCGTCCGCAGCGCGGTGGGCAACACGCTGCGGCTGGCGATCGAGGTGCTCGACGGCCAGCGGGCGCCTGACCAGCTCGACACCCGCCTGGACGCCAGCCCGCTGGGGTACTGGCGGGCCGAGACGGCACGCAAGCGGCCGG
>DASWUV010000278.1:0-4330 GCA_036401495.1 Pseudonocardia sp.
CTCGGCACGGCAACGGCCTCGAGTACGCCTCGTTCGCCGTCGACGAGCGTCAGGTGCGCCAGGACGGCGGGACCGCGCTGGTCACGGCCCGGCTGAACGCCGCAGGCAGCTTCCGGGGCGCACCGGTGCCCGAGGCGGTGCGCGCGACGGTCGTCCTCACCGACAGCGGCGGACGGTGGCGGCTGGTGCGGGTGCACATGAGCTTCATCGCGGGCACAGCGGGCGCCCCACCGGTCCCCGGACGAGCCGCCGGGCCTGCGAGCTGACTCAGCGTGCCGACATGCCGGACTCGGCGTGCCGACATGCCCGACTCACCGAGCCGAGATGCACGACTCACCCCTTCGGTCAGCGGGGCGTTCGCAGCCCGGCGAGGACGAGCTCGATCATGCGGCGCGCGTCGTAGTTCGGGTCGTCGGAACCGATGCACAGGTTGCCGATGCCGTGCATCAGCCCGAGGGCATCGACGTCGGAGCGGATCTCCCCCGCCGCGACGGCCGCGTCGAGCAACTGGGCGCACGCCGGAACGAGACGATCGAGGATGTACGCATGCAGGGGGGCGTACTCGGGGTTGTCGGGCTGCAACGCGGCCGCGAGGCCGTGTTTGGTCACCAGGAAGTCGACGAACAGGTCGATCCAGCGCGTCAACGCGAGGTGCGGCGCGATGCCGCTCGCCAGGAGGTCGGGACCGGCTTGGGCGCACGCCTCGGCCTGGTGGCGGTAGACGGCGATGATGAGGTCGGCCCGCGTCGGGAAGTGCCGGTAGATCGTGCCCAGCCCCACGCCCGCCTTGGCCGCGATGTCGCGTACCGGCGCTTCCACGCCCGCGGCGACGAAGACGGCCGCTGCGGCGTCGAGCAGCGTCTGCTCGTTGCGCCGGGCGTCCGCCCGTTTGCGCGGCCGCCCGTGCTCGGCCTGCGCATCGACGTCGGCCATCATCGCCCCCCTTCCTCTACCCCTAGACAGACGGAACAAGGTTCCGTATGTTGCAGGAACACGGTTCCGCTTAATCATGATGCCAGAGCGGAAGCCCGACCGGAACATGAGGAAACAGCCATGCAGTACCGCAGTATGGGCCGTACCGGCGTGCAGGTCAGCACGCTCGCGCTCGGCGCGATGAACTTCGGCACCATCGGCCGCACCACCCAGGACGACGCCACCGCGGTCGTCGACGCGGCTCTCGCGGCCGGGATCAACGTCATCGACACCGCTGACCGGTACAGCGCGGGCGAGTCGGAGGAGCTGGTCGGCAAGGCGATCGCGGGCCGTCGCGACGACATCGTGCTGGCCACCAAGGTGTGGTCGCCCATGAGCGAGGAGCGCAACCACCAGGGCTCATCGCGTCGCTGGTTGGTCACCGAGCTGGACAACAGCCTGCGAAGGCTGCGCGTCGACCACGTCGACCTCTACCAGATCCACCGGTGGGACCCGAACACCAGCGACGAGGAGACCCTGTCGGCGCTGACCGACCTGCAGCGCGCGGGCAAGATCCGCTACTTCGGCTCTTCGACCTACCCGGCGTACCGCATCGTTCAGGCCCAGTGGGCTGCCCGGGAGAACCACCTCGGCCGCTACGTCACCGAGCAGCCCCCCTACTCGATCCTGCAGCGCGGCATCGAGAGCCACGTGCTGCCGGTGACCGAGGAGTACGGCATGGGGGTGCTGGTGTGGAGCCCGTTGGCTTCAGGCTGGCTGTCGGGCGCGATCCGCGAGGGCCAGGAGTTCGCCACCCACCGCGCGACGGCGTTGCCACAGCGCTTCGACCTCGCCGTCCCCGCCAACCGGGCCAAGCTCGACGCGGTGGAGCAACTGGCGAAGGTCGCCGACCAGGCCGGTCTGACGTTGATCCAGCTCGCGCTCGGTTTCGTCACCGCGCACCCGGGGGTGACCAGCGCGATCATCGGCCCGCGCACGGTGGATCACCTGCGCTCCCAGCTCGCGGCCGCGGACACCGTGCTCTCCGCCGACGTGCTCGACGCCATTGACGCGATCGTCGCGCCCGGCGTCGACCTCGCCCCGGAAGAGAAGTTCGACGCTCCGCCCGCTCTGCTCGACGCCTCGCTGCGGCGCCGCTCGTAGGCGCGGTGAGCTCGGCCTCGACGTCGGCCGGGTGCGCGGCTCGTCCTCACCGGCATGACCGTCCGCTATCTGCCCAAGGTAGAGGCGGGCGTCAGCCCGCCACCCTTTCCGGGGTCTTCGCGAACTCCTCGACCACCGCAGCACAGAAGGCGGGCAGGTCGCCGGGGTTGCGGCTGGAGATGAGGCGGCCGTCCTTGACGACCTCCTCGTCAAGGACCGTCGCACCGGCGTTGCGCAGGTCGGTGCGAATGCTCACGAACGAGGTCATCGTGCGCCCGGACGCCAGCCCGGCGTCGATCAGCGTCCACGGCGCGTGACAGATCATGCCGACCGGTTTGCCTGCACTGAAGATCTCCCGCACGAACCGCTGGACGTCGGGGTCGACGCGGAGCTTGTCGGCGTTGACCGTCCCGCCCGGCATCAGCAGGGCGTCGTAGTCCGCTGCCCGCGCCTGTGCCGCCGAACGGTCGGCGGTGAACGTGTCCGCAGGCTCGGTGTCGTGGTTGGTGGCGCGGAAGTCACCCTCTGCCTCCTCTTGTCGAACCCTTGCGTCGGCGCATACCCGCGAGGCTTGGCGGTACCCGTCTGGGCCCGAAGGGATGTTGTGCTCGCGCAAAAGGAATGTTGTGCTCCCACAATGGGAAGACACTCGCCATGAAGCGAGCAGTTCTCACCGGACTCGCCGCGGGCGCG
Source organism: Pseudonocardia sp. (assembly GCA_036401495.1). GTDB lineage: Bacteria > Actinomycetota > Actinomycetes > Mycobacteriales > Pseudonocardiaceae > Pseudonocardia. Next base: position 2,770 of record DASWUV010000278.1, read on the forward strand.
GCAGGCACGACGGCGCTCAACGCCGTCACCTACCTCGACATGGCCGTGCGCGCGCGGCCTGCGAGCACCACTCCCGAGGACACTGTCCGCAAGGCGGAGGAGCTCACCCGGCTCAGCCTCTCCGACAAGGGGCCCGACAGCGACGAGGCGGGCAATCGGCGGACAGCGGTGGGCGCGCTGCTCGGGATCGCCGCAGGCCTCGGCACCGGCGCGCTCTACGGACTCGTCGCACCCAACCTCCGCCGAGTGCCGCTCGTTCTGCTGGGCACGGGCGCGGGTCTCGCCGCCAACGTGGGCACGACCGGCCCCATGGCGGCGCTCGGCGTCACCGACGTCCGGACGTGGTCCGCCGCATCGTGGGTGTCGGACCTGGTGCCGCACTTGGCGTACGGGTTCGCCACCGCAGCCGTCTGGAAGCTGATGCAGCCCGGCCGTCGTCGTCGGCGCTCATGAGCGGCGCGCGGACGGTCGGCGTCGAAGAGGAGTTCCTGCTCGTCGACCCGGAAAGCGGCAGGCCGCAGGCGGCGGCGGGCAGTGTGCTGCAGGCGGCCGACGACGAGGAGCTCACCGCTGAGCTGCAGCGCGAGCAGCTGGAGACCGGCACCCGGCCCTGCCGCACCCTGGAGGACGTCGGTCGCGAACTGCGCCGAGCCCGTGGCGGAGCGCGCGCTGCCGCCCGGGCCGCCGGAGTCGAAATCGCCGCGCTCGGCACGTCGCCGGTGCCTGCGGAGCCCACCGTCTCCCCCAAACGCCGTTACGAGCGCATGGTCGAATGGGCCGGCGCCATCGCGGCCGACCAGCTGACCTGCGGTTGTCACGTCCATGTCGGCGTCGCCTCGGAGGAGGAGGGTGTCGCAGCGCTCGACCGCATGCGTCCGTGGCTGGCCACCCTGCTGGCGCTGTCGGCCAACTCGCCGTTCTGGAAGGGCAGACACTCGGGCTACGCCAGCTTCCGCAGCCAGGTCTGGTCGCAGTGGCCGAGCGCGGGGCCGACCGAGCTCTTCGGATCGCCCGCGGGCTACCACGCCGTCACCGGCGCGATGCTCGCCACCGAGACGATCCTCGACGACGGCATGCTCTACTTCGACGCCAGGCTCTCGGCCCACCAGCCCACCGTCGAAGTGCGGGTGGCCGACGTCTGCCGCGACCCCGATGACGCTGTGCTGATCGCGGGGCTGGTCAGGGCGCTTGTGGACACGGCCGTGCGGGAGTGGCGCGCGGGACAGGACCCGGTCCCCGTACGCACCGAGGTGTTGCGCCTCGCGTCGTGGCAGGCCGGGAAGTCCGGACTCGACGGGCCGCTGCTCCTCCCGCCCGGACTGCAGCCCGCGCAACCGGTGGACGTGTTGAACGCCTTGGTCAAGCACGTCACGCCTGCCCTGGACGAGGCGGGCGACCTCGAACTGGTGGGCGAGCTGCTCACCACGCTGTTGGGCCGCGGAAATGGTGCCGCGCGCCAGCAGGAGGTGTTCCGGCGCAACGACGGCGACTTGCGCGCTGTGGTGGTGGACGCGATCGCGTGAGCTGTCAGCGCCACAGCCGGGCCGTCAGGGTGGGTGCG
>DASWUV010000279.1:0-4692 GCA_036401495.1 Pseudonocardia sp.
GGTCCGCGGTGGAGACGCCCTGCGCCAGGCCCGCACGGACGTGGGCCTCGAAGGCGAACCCCAGACTCGGCTGGCAGACGTCGGCGACCACGCTCAGGAACGTCTTCTCCCGTGCGGTCAGTTCGGGGACCGACTCCGCCTTGTCGGCGGACGCCAGGGCCATCTGCGCGAACACCGGGTCCAGCAGGCTCAGGTCGGACTCGGCTCGCGTCTGGCGGGTTGTGCTCACAACGGCACTCCTGTTCGTGGACGAAAGTAGCGCTACAGCTGTAGTCCGAGTGACACTACAGCCGTAGCGCGATGACTGTCCAGCTACACTGGCAGTCCATGGACCCGCAACCGAAGCCCGCGTCCCGGCGGCGTCCCAACGCGCGCGGCGACGGCGACCTGCTGCGCGCGGAGATCGTCGTGGCGGCCGCGCGGATCCTCGACGAGGTCGCCGACGACGAGGCGCTGTCCCTGCGGGCCGTGGCCCGCGCGGTCTCGATCGCCGCGACCTCGGTCTACCTGCACTTCCCGGACCGGGACGCGCTCGTGCTCGCGGTCGTGCGGCGCTGCAACGACCAGCTGATCGAGGGCGGCGACCGGGCCGCCGCGTCGGCCGCGGACCCCGCGGCCGCGCTGCGGGCCCGCGTCCTGGCCCAAGCCGCCTGGGCGCAGCAGCACCCGGGGCTCTACAAGGTGATGCACGAGAGCGCCGTGCACCGCCGTCTGGGCATGCCGTTCAAGAAGGTGCTGGCCGAGCGGACCAGGTCCGCCGTACAGCAGTGCATGGACGCGGGGCTCGCCCCGGCCGACGACGCCGCCACCGTCACGATCGACCTCCGGACCGCCGTGAACGGCATGCTGGCGCAGCGCATCAACGAGCCCGACCTGCCATGGCCGCCCGCGGAGGAGCAGATCGACCGCTTCCTGCGCAAGCTCGTCGGCCTCGTCCTGCCCGAGCCGCCCGGCGTCACCCGATAGTGCGCCGTTCTCGCCCAGGTCCGGCGACGTAGCGTCGTCCAAATATGGTCCCGCAATGAGCAAGGAACAACGCGCGGACGTCGACGCTCTGCTGCGGTCGGCGCCCTTCGACGGCCGTCGCACGGCGGACGAGCTCCGTGCTGGGTTCGAGGCGATGATGGCGGGCTTCCCGCCGCCGCTCGGCGTCACCGTCACCCCCACCTGCCTCGGTGGCCGCCCAGCGCTGCAGGTCGATCCGGAGGACGGGGCGAGCGGCACGACGATCCTCTACTTCCATGGCGGGGCGTGGGTGTTCGGCTCGCCCGCCACCTCGGTGCCCCTCACCGCGGCGCTCGTCCAGCGCACCGGCGCCCGCGCCGTCTCGCTCGACTACCGTCTCGCCCCGGAGCACCCGTTTCCCGCGGCGATCGAGGACGCCGTCGCCGCGTACCAGGAGCTGCTCGAGCGCGGTGTCGCGCCGCAGCGGATCGTCCTGGCCGGAGACTCCGCGGGCGGCGGGCTGTGCATCTCGGCCCTCCTCGCCGCCCGGGCCGCCCGGCTGCCCCAGCCCGCCTGCGTGGTCGCGTTCTCGCCAGGCCTGGACGCCACCCGCACCGGCGCGAGCATGACGACCAAGCACGGGATCGACCCGCTGTTCACCCGCGAGTCGCTCCAGCAGGTCGGCGTGCACTACCTGGCAGGCCAGGACCCGTGCCAGCCCCTGCTGAGCCCCGCCGTCTGCGCGGACCTGCGTGGGCTGCCGCCGCTGCTCCTGCAGGCCGGGTCCAACGAGGTGCTGCTCGACGACTCGACCCGGCTGGCGACCCGGGCGGCAGCCGCAGGCGTCGACGTCGTCCTCGACGTCACCGCCGACGTGCCGCACGTGTTCCAGTCCTTCGAAGGCATGCTCGACGAGGCGGACGCGGCGCTGGAGCGGGCGGCCCGCTTCATCCTCGAGCGGTTGGCGACACCGAAGGAGTGACCGCGTCACTCGGCGACGGCTCTCCGTCCGGTGGCCTGCTCGGCGACGGAGATCGTCGTCGCCGAGCTCGGCCTGCGCCGAGGGCGACGGCGGGGCGCCTGGCGTCGACCGCGCCGAAACTGTCGGGGTCGGCACCTACGGTCGGCGCATGGTGTTGTCCCGAGATGAACGCGCGGCCTTTCTCGCCGAGCCCCACATCGCCGCGCTGTCAGTGGTGGCCGAAGCAGGCCGCGGGCCGCTCACGGTGCCCCTTTGGTACGGCTACCGGCCGCACGGGCAGGCCTGGATCCTGACGCCCGCCGCGTCCCGCAAGGCCGCACTGATCGCCGCGGCGGGCCGGTTCACGCTGATGGTCCAGCGGCTGGAGCCGAGCGTCCGCTACGTCTCAGTCGAGGGCCCGGTCGTGAACACGACGACAGGCACCGAGGCGAACGTGCGCGAGATGGCCGAGCGCTATCTGCCGCCGGATGCGGCAGCGGCCTACGTCGCGATGTCGCTTGCCCAGCACGGGCCGCAGGTGATCATCGAGATACGCCCGGAGCACTGGCTGTCCGCCGACCTGGGCCGCGCGTCATGACGCGGGAGCCTGCATCGGCGGTCTCGACCTCACCCCGAGCGTTCCCACCTGCAAAGTGTTGACGCCGATGTCGAACCCTGCCAGGTGGCGCGCCGTCAGCCCAGGTGAGGGAGCCGGACGGCGCTGACGAAGCAGACGATCCGCGACCTCGTGAGGCGGCCCCCTGGGGAGCGGGGCTGCCCCGGTCCTCGGGGAGTGGATCATCCATGTCGTCATCACTTTGCTGTGCGCTGTTCCGCCGGGCACTCACCGTGCTCATGTTGCTGCTGCTGTCGTCCGGGCTGGTGATGGCGTTGTCGCCGGCCGATGCGCGGCCGGACGTGGCGTTGCGCGCCTATTCGTCCGATGTGCTGTGGGACGACTCGTGGACCAGCGGGTCGTTCGTGCACAGCGGCGCGGTGCTGTACACGCACGACCCGGACTTCTGGCTGTGCCATCCCGGCGGCTGCGCACCGTCGGGCGTGTCCGAGCACGTCGGACAGGCGGTGGGAATCGTGTGCCGCCGTGATCCCGAGGCGTACCTGAAGCTGTATTACGCCTCCGACCAGGAGCCGGCGTGGGCTTCGGCGGCCGACGTCGCGCCAAAGGGCGCCGTGCCCGCCTGCGCTGCGTTGGACTGGTGAGGTCAAAGATCGCCCGGGATGGCGAGGCCGAGCTCGGCCACGACGTTGGCGGTCATGAGGGGACAGACAACCCGGCAACGCCGCGACGGCGACGACGGCGGAGCTCCGCCCGATCGTCGTCGGTGAGTGGGCGCGGATCGGGATGGCCGACCGCGACCCTGTCTCATCCGGACATGCCCTGCGTGGTTGGCCGCCGATCTCCGCCTGCCGTGAGATGGTCTCCGATGCGTGGCTCATGGGGGTGGGCCGGGCGGGGCGCCGCAGGGTGTCGACTCTGGTGACCGGAACCCTGGGGCGGTTCGATGAGCACAGCGACCGACGTGTGGGCGCGCGTCATGCGCAAGCCCGCGGCGTTGCCACACCCCCTGGGGCTCGACGGGCTCCGCGGGCTCGCCGTGGTCGCGGTGATCGGCTACCACCTCGACCTGACCTGGACCGGCGGTGGGTTCCTCGGGGTCGAGGTGTTCTTCACCCTCAGCGGCTTCCTGATCACCCAGCTGCTGGTGGCCGAGCTTGCGCGCACCGGCCGCGTCGACGTCAGGGCGTTCGCGGCCGCCCGCGCCCGCCGCCTGGTGCCTGCGCTGGTCGCCTGCGTGCTGGTCACGGCGGTCGCGGTCCGGCTGCTGCTGCCCGACAGCGCACCCGGCATGCGCGACGACGCCCTCGCCTCGCTGCTCTACGTCCAGAACTGGCACCTCGCCGTCGGTGGCGTGCCCTACACCGAGACGTGGACGACGCCCTCGCCGCTGCTGCACCTCTGGTCGTTGGCGGTCGAGGGGCAGCTCTACGTCCTGTGGCCCGCGCTGCTCGTCGGAGTGCTGGCGGTGACGGGCAGGCGGCGGTCCGCACTGGTGGCGCTGGCATTGGCGGTGGCCTCGGCGGCCGCGATGGCGCTGCAGTACGACCCGGACAGCAGCGGTGTGGCCTACTACGCCACCGACAGCAGGGCGTCGGGCTTCCTGGTGGGCGCCGCGCTGGCGTTGCTGTGGCGGCCGCAGCTGTGGTCGCGGCGCATGCCCTCCGCGGCGCGGGCGGGCCTGGACCTCGTCGGGCTCGCCGCCCTGGCCGCGCTGCTGGTGGAGTTCGTGCAGATCTCCGAGTTCGACGACGCGCTCTACGAGCAGGGCGGGTTCCTGCGCGTCGGACTGCTCAGCGCCGCCGTCATCGCCGCCGCGACCCGACCCCGCAGCCTGACGGGTTGGCTGCTGGGGCGCAAGGGGATGGTCTGGCTCGGTCAACGATCGTATGGCATCTACCTGTACCACTGGCCGCTGTTCGTGCTCACCCATACCGTCGAGGACAACCCGGCGCTCGACGTGCTCCGGGTCGTCGCGACGCTGCTGATCGCCGCGGCCTCCTACCGATGGCTGGAGCTGCCGATCCGCCGGGGACTGGTCCGCCGTGTGCGCGCGTCGACGGGCGCCAACGCGGTGCTCACGGCGGCCGCGGCCGGCGCGGTGGCGGTCGCGGTGGCCACCGTGGTCCTCACCGCGACCAGTCCCGCCCGGCTGTCCGGCACACCGCAGGCGAGCCCGCAGCCCACGGAGGCAGCGCAGGCACCCGCG
>DASWUV010000280.1:0-13258 GCA_036401495.1 Pseudonocardia sp.
CTTGGCGAGCATGCCCGCCTTGAAGCCCTCGTACTCCTTCTCGATGATCTCCTTCTTCTTCTTGCCCATCGCGCGGCGCAGCAGGTCGGCCTGGCCGAGGCTGTAGCCCGCCAGCCGCTGCGCGATGGCCATGACCTGCTCTTGGTAGACGAGCAGGTGGTAGGTCTCGCCGAGGATCGGCTCCAGCGCGTCTTCCAGCTCCGGGTGGATCGGGGTGAGCTTCTGCCGCCCGTTGGAGCGCTCGGCGTAGTCCATGTGCGCGTTGGCGGCCATCGGGCCGGGCCGGTAGAGCGCCAGCGCTGCCGCGATGTCACCGAAGTGCGAAGGCTCCATCGCCTTGAGCAGGGTGCGCATGCCCGCGCCGTCGAGCTGGAACACCCCCAGCGTGTCGCCGCGCGAGAGCAGCTCGTAGGTCAGCTTGTCGTCCAGCGCGAGCGTGGCCGTGTCGATCTCGACGCCGTAGTTGGCCGCCACCGACTTGACCGCGTCGTCGACCACCGTGAGCGTGCGCAGCCCCAGGAAGTCCATCTTGAGGAGGCCGATCTCCTCGCACGACGGGTAGTCCCAGCCGGTGATGATCGACCCGTCGTCGCGCTTCCACAGCGGGATGACGTCCAGCAGTGGCTCCGCCGAGAGGATCACGGCGCAGGCGTGCACGCCCGCGTTGCGCACCAGCCCCTCCAGACCGCGCGCCGTCGCCATGATCCTGCCGACCTCGGGGTCGGTCTCGGAGAGCGTGCGCACCTCGGTGGCCTCGGCGTACCGCTCGTGGGAGGCGTCGAAGATGCCCGAGAGGGGGATGTCCTTCGCCATGATCGGCGGCGGGAGGGCCTTGGAGATGCGGTCGGCGATGGCGAAGCCCGGCTGGCCGTGCAGGACCCGCGCCGCGTCCTTGATGGCGGCCTTGGTCTTGATCGTGCCGAACGTGATGACCTGGGCGACGTTCTCCTCGCCCCACTTGTCGACCGTGTAGCGCATGACCTCGCCGCGCCGGCGTTCGTCGAAGTCGAGGTCGATGTCGGGCGGGCTGACGCGTTCGGGGTTGAGGAAGCGCTCGAAGAGCAGGCTGTGCTCGATCGGGTCGAGGTCGGTGATCTGCAGGATGTAGGCGAGCAGCGAACCGGTGGCCGAGCCGCGGCCGGGGCCGACGGCGATCTTCTGGTGCTTCGCCCACCGCACGAGATCGCCGACCACCAGGAAGTAGCCGGGGAAGCCCATCTTCGAGATCACGCCCAGCTCGAGCTCGACGCGGGCCTTGTGCTCCTCGCTCATCCCGTTCGGGTAGCGGAAGGGCGCGTACTTCTCGACCTCGGCGCGCAGCAGGTCGTCCTCGGTCTGCCCCGGCGACAGCGGGAACCGGGGCATCCGGTCGACCTCGGCGAACACCTCGTCGTAGGACTCGACGCGCTCCGCGATCAGCAGTGTGCTGTCCGCCGCGCCGGGCACCTCGCCGTCCCAATACGCACGCATTTCCGCCGCGCTGCGCAGGTAATAGCCGTCGCCGTCGAACTTGAACCGGTTGGGATCGTCGAGCGTCTTACCCGCCTGCACACACAACAATGCGGCGTGTGACTGCGCCTGGTCTTTGGTGACGTAATGCGAGTCGTTCGTGGCCAACGGCGGCAGATCGAGCTTGCCGGCAATCGTCAACAATCCTTGACGGACGCTGCGCTCGATCGGCAGGCCGTGGTCCATCAATTCGAGGAAGAAGTTTTCTTTGCCGAAGATGTCCTGGTAGTCGGCGGCGGCGGTGAGCGCCTCGGCGGCCTGGCCGAGCCGCAGGCGGGTCTGCACCTCGCCCGAAGGGCAGCCCGTGGTGGCGATGATCCCCTCGGCGTGCTCGGCGATGAGCTCGCGATCCATGCGGGGCTTGCGGTAATAGCCGTCGAACGAGGCCAGGCTGGAAAGCCGGTACAGGTTGCGCAGGCCGGTCGCGGTGCGCGCCAACATCGTCATGTGCGTGTAGGCGCCCGCGCCGGAGACGTCGCCGCCCTCGCCGTACTCGTCGGAGCCGCGCTGGCCCGCCTGCCCCCAGAACACCGGCTTCTTGTGGAAGCGGCTACCCGGCGCGAGATAGGCCTCGATGCCGATGATGGGCTTTACCGAGGATTTCCTGGCGCGCCGGTAGAATTCCGCGGATCCGTACATGTTGCCGTGGTCGGTCATCGCCACCGCAGGCATTTCGAGCCGCTCGACCTCGTCGAACAATGCGCCGACCTTGGCCGCGCCGTCGAGCATCGAATACTCGGTGTGTACATGCAGATGTACGAATGAGTCCGTCAACCGAGCACCTCTCTCCACGCCGCCCGCTTCTGCCGCGCGTCACCGACCTTTGTAGCAGACGACCTTGATCATGATCTGCCGTGGTCGTGGCGCGCCGAGGTGCATCCTGCCGCGGACCCCCGACAGTTTCGCGCGTCTGCGCGGCCCCGGCTCAGACGGGCAGGCGCTCCAGCCGGACAAGCGCCGCCCGACGCAGGCGAACACGGCCCCGCCCCGCAGACGGGCGGGGTCCGGCTGGCGAGGTGGCTGCCCTGGCGCGTCCAGCGCGCGTGGGGACGTCTCGCGGGGACGTCAGCCGATCCACTGTCCGAGGCGCCGCAGCGCCTCCCGGATGTCCGCCTCCGAGCCCGCGAAGGACAGCCGGATGAACCGGTGGCCCTGCACCGGGTCGAAGTCCAGGCCCGGCGCGACCGCCAGGCCGACGTCGGCGAGCAGGCGGTAGACCAGGTCCATCGAGTCGTTCGTCAGGTGGCTCACGTCGGCGTAGACGTAAAAGGCGCCGTCGGCGGGGGCCAGCCGGGTGATGCCCAGCCGGGCTAGGCCCGTGAGCAGCAGTTCGCGGTTGACGGCGTAGCGAGCCACGTGTGCGTCCGCCTCGGCGTAGCTCTGTTCGTCGAAGGCGGCCAGTGCGGCGGCTTGGGGCAGCGCGGGTGGGCAGACGGTGAAGTTGCCCGCGAGGCAGTCGGCGGCGCGCAACAGCCGGGGCGGGAGCAGCAGCCAGCCCAACCGCCAGCCGGTCATCGAGAAGTACTTCGAGAACGAGTTGACGACGATGGCCTCGCGCGAGGTCTCCCACGCCGACGCCGTGGCGGGCGCGCCGGGGTAGGAGATGCCGTGGTAGATCTCGTCGCTGACCAGCTGGACGCCGTTCTCGTCGCACCACATCGCGAGCGCCCGCAGCTCGGCCGGGTCGAGGACCGTGCCCGTGGGGTTGGCCGGGCTGGCCACCACGAGCCCCTTCACCGGCTCGTCCAGCGCCTCCAGCATCGCGACGGTGGGCTGGTAGCGGGTCTCCGGCCCGCACGGCAGCTCGACGACCTCGCAGCCCAGGGCGGTGAGGATGTTGCGGTAACAGGGGTAGCCGGGCCGCGCCATCGCGACCCGGTCGCCCGCGTCGAAGGCCGCGAGGAACGCCAGCAGGAACCCGCCGGAGCTGCCGGTCGTCACGACCACCTGCTGGGCGGGCACGTCGAGCCCGTAGGCACGCGCGTAGTGCCCGGCGATCGCGGTCCGCAGTGGCGGGATGCCGAGCGCGACCGTGTAGCCCAGCACCTCGGACTCCAACGCCTTGGCCGCGGCCGCCCGCACCGGCGTCGGAGCCGGGGTGGACGGCTGGCCCGCGGAGAGGTTGACCAGGTCGCCGTGGGTGCGCTGGCGCTCTCCCGCCGCCGACCAGACGTCCATGACGTAGAACGGCGGGATCCCCGCCCGCCGGGCTGCGCCGAGTTGCGTCGTCACCGCATGAGCCTATGCGGAGCGGCGGCTTGCCGGGGTGGGCGGCGGGTGGTGTGGCGGGGTGGGCTCCGCCGCACCCCGCCCGTCAGGCGGGTTGGGGCGCCGTGACCGCCCCCGCGGCGGCGCGCTCCGCGATGTCGGTGCGGTGGTGCGAGCCCGCGAGATGCACGCCGCCGAGTCGGCGGTAGACATCCGCCCTGGCGGCGGCGACGTCGGCTCCCGTGCCCACGACCGACAACACCCTGCCGCCGGAGGAGACGATCGCCCCGTCGTCACGGCGGCGGGTGCCCGCGTGGAGTACGCCGTCGGCGTCGGCTCCGGTGATGACGTCGCCCAGCCGTGGCGACCCCGGGTAGCCCTCGGCGGCGACGACGACGGTCACCGCGGCCCCGTCGGCCCATTGGACCGGCGGCTGTTCGGCCAGCGCGCCGGTGGCGACGGCGTGCAGCAGCCCGGCCAGCGGGGTGCGCAGCAGGGCCAGGACGACCTGGGTCTCCGGGTCACCGAAGCGGCAGTTGAACTCGACCACGGCAGGCCCCGACGACGTCAGCGCCAGACCCGCGTACAGGAGCCCCGAGAAGGGAGTGCCGCGCCGGTGCAGCTCGGCCGCGACCGGCGCGACCACGTCGGCTACCAGCGTGTCCACCAGCTCCGGCGACACCCACGGCAGTGGCGCGTAGGCGCCCATACCGCCCGTGTTGGGTCCGCTGTCGCCGTCGCCGACGCGCTTGAAGTCCTGCGCGGGCAGCAGCGGCACCACCGTCAGGCCGTCGACAAGGCAGAAGAGCGATACCTCCGGTCCGTCGAGGAATGACTCCAGCAGGACCGGGTGGCCACCCTCGAGCAGGGTGCAGGCGTGCGCGCGGGCGACGTCGAAGTCCGAGCTGACCACCACGCCCTTGCCTGCGGCGAGGCCGTCGTCCTTCACAACGTAGGGCGGGGCGAAGCGGGCCAGCGCCGCGTCCAGGCGGGCTGGGGTGTCCACGATCTCCGACGCCGCAGTGCGCACCCCGGCCGCCGCCATCACGTCCTTGGCGAAGCCCTTCGACCCCTCGATGCGCGCGGCGGCGGCGCTCGGGCCGAAGCAGGCGATGCCCGCGGCGCGGACGGCGTCGGCGACACCGGCCACAAGCGGCACCTCCGGCCCGATCACCACGAGATCGGCGGCCCAGCCGCGCGCGAGCGCGGTCACGGCCTCCGGGTCGGTGACGGCGACACCCATCTGCTCGGACACCGCCGCTGTGCCCGCGTTGCCCGGCGCGCACGCGAGCGCGGTGACGCCGGGGTCCTGCGCAAGCGTCAGAACGATGGCGTGCTCACGAGCACCGGAACCCACGACGAGGACGCGCACGACCCAACATCGTAGGCGCCGCCGTCCCCGGCCCAGCCCGCCCGTCCCACACCCCGCCCCGGCCGCCCGGGCTCGCCCGGCGCCCGTCCGTCCCTGCCCGCCGCTCGCACACACCGGCTGGGCCCCGCACACAGGTCCCGCAATGTGTGCCGACCCCGCCCGGTGTGTGCGGGCGGGCGTGGCCCGGCGACCCGCGTACGTGGCCGCCCTCGCGGACACCGTGCGCCCGGAAGTTCATCGGGGTGTAGCGCGGCCGTGGCCGCACCGTTGCCCGGCCCGGACAGGGTGCGGCCGGTGAGGTCGACACCGATCGTCATCGGGCACCGCGGCGCGCCTGCCCACCGGCCGGAGCACACCCTCGCGGGTTACGAGCTGGCCATCCGGCTGGGCGCGGACTTCGTCGAGCCGGACCTCGTCAGCACGGCGGACGGCGTGCTGATCGCCCGCCACGACGACGACCTCACCTCGACCACCGACCTCGCCGCACATCCGGCCCTCGCGGGCAAGCTCGTCCACGAGCTGACGCTCGCGCAGGTGCGCACCTTGCGCGCCACCGAACGCCTGCCCGACCTCCGTGCCGCAAGTAGGGCCTTCGACGGTCGCTTCCCGGTACCGACCCTCGACGAGATCCTCGCCCTCTGTCTGCGCCTCGGCGCCGAGCTGGGCCGCCGCGTCGGGGTCTACCTCGAGCTCAAGCACCCGGCCCGGTTCGCCCACCTGGGCTTGCCGCTCGGGCCCCCGCTCGTCGCGGCACTGGAAGCGGCCGGTCTGAACGCGCCCGACGCGCCGGTGATCGTCGAGTCGTTCGAGATCGAGCCGCTGCGGGAGCTGCGCGAGCCGCTGCACGTGCCGATCAGCCAGCTCGTCGAGCCCGGTCCGGCTGCGCAGGACATGCTCACGCCGAAGGGCTTGGCCGAGATCGCCACCTACGCCCAGTGCGTCAGCCCCAACAAGGACCTCGTCATCCCCCGCGACGCCGCAGGCAGGCTCGCCGCCCCCAGCACGCTCGTCGCCGACGCGCACGCCGCAGGGCTGGGCGTGCACTGCTGGACGTTCCGCGACGAAGCGCCCTTCCGACCAGCCGGGCTCGACGCAGCGGCCGAATACATCGCGTTCTTCGACGCCGGAGTGGACGCAGTGTTCGCCGATCAGCCCGACACCGCGGTCGCCGCCCGCCGATCGTGGATGATGAGGGCGTGACCGGCATCGACGAACGCGCGCGGCGGTCGCGCGCGCACCTGTTCTCCGGTATTGCGGCGCTCGTCGTGGCGGTGATCGCGGTGCCCGCCTTCGGCTGGCTTGCGGGGGTGGCGATGGCGGTGGTCGGGGTGGGCAACCTGCTGGCCAGGCGGGATGTCCGGCGGGACGGCGAGATCGCCCCCGCGTCCCGCGCGCTGATCATCGTGGGTGGCCTGGGGTTCGCCGCCATCTGCGTGCTGCTGGCGCTACGCGCCTTCCACGGCTAGACGATGCGCCGGTCCGGATAACACCAGCGCCACCGCTCGCCCGGCTCGAACGAGCGCATCACCGGGTGCTCGGTCCCGTGGTGGTGGGCGGTGGCGTGCCGGTGCGGGCTCGAGTCGCAGCAGGCCACGTGCCCGCACGTCAGGCACAACCGCAGGTGGGCCCAGACGTTCTCGCCGAGCGCATCACAGTCCTCGCAGGTGTCGGTCGAGCCGGGCGTGGGCTCCTTCCACGTGGGCTTCTCGTAGTCGACGGTGTGGGCGCAGTTCATGATTTCGCCCCTGGGGAGGTCGCAACTTCACTCATAGGTGAGCCATCCTGCCATCGTGCACACGGAACTGCTCCTGCTCGCTCTCGTCGTCGGTGCGCTCGCGGTCACCTGGATCTGCAGGCGCCTCGACATCCCGGCCCCCCTGGTGTTGGTGGTGGTCGGTATCGCGGCTTCATTTCTGCCCGGTGTCGGGGCGGTGCAGTTCGACCCCAACATCGTGCTGCTCGTCGTGCTGACGCCGTTGCTCTACTCGTCCGCGTTGGAGTCCTCCTACCTGGGCATTCGGCAGAACATCCGGCCGATCGGGCTGCTTGCCATCGGGCTGCCGGTGTTCTCGGCGGCCGTCGTCGGGGTGGTGGCGTGGTGGCTCGTGCCGGGGCTGGGGTTGGCGGCGGCGCTCGTGCTCGGTGCGGTGGTGGCTCCGCCGGACGCGGTGTCGGCGCTGTCCATCGGGCGCAACCTGGGGCTACCCCGGCGGATCATGACCATCCTCGGCGGCGAGAGCTTGGTGAACGACGCGACGGCGCTGACCCTGTTCCGCGTGTTCGTCGCGGTGGCGGCGGGCGCCGGGATTTCGATCGTCGAGGGCTTCGGGATGTTCCTGCTCGCGGCCGTCGGGGGTACGGCGATCGGTCTGGCGATCGGCTGGCTGGTGCACCTGGTCCGCACGCGCCTCGACGATCCCAACGTCGAGAGCGCGCTGGGGCTGGTCGTCCCGTTCGCGGTGTACGTCATCGGCGAGTTGGCGCACACGTCGGGCGTGCTCGCGGTGGTCGTCGCCGGCCTCTACCTGGGCTTCAAGGCGCCTGAGAGCGGTTACGCCACGCGACTGCAGGAGCAGGCGGTGTGGCGGGCGAGCGACACCATCCTGGAGTCGGTCGTCTTCGCGCTGATCGGGCTGCAGCTCACCACCGTTGTCGCCGCGGCGGGCGACATCAGCGCGCTGATGGTGACGGGGGTCCTCGTCACGCTCGCGGCGGTGCTCGCGCGCATCGCCTGGGTGTTCCCCGCGAGTTACCTCCCCCGGCTGATACCGAGCATCAGCAGGCGCGAGCCGAAGCTGCGCTGGCAGATTCCTGCGGTGGTGTCCTGGTCGGGGATGCGGGGGGTCGTCACGCTGGCCGCGGCCTTCGCGATCCCCGCGACGGTTCCCGGCCGCGAGACGATCGTGTTCCTCGCCTTCTTCGTGACAGTGGCGACTCTGCTGCTACACGGCCTGACGCTGCCCGCCTTGATCCGCAGGCTCGGCGTGTACGAGGACGGGCACACCGACGACGTGCTCGCCGAGGCGCAGACCCAGTTCGACGCCGTCCAGGCCTCGATCTCCCGGCTCGACGAGCTGACCGCCGAGTCGGACTCCTACCTCGGCCACACGGCCGAGAAGCTGCGCCGGATGGCGGAGTACAGCGCCAACTCGGTGTGGGAGCAGCTGGGCAGGTCCGAGGAAGAGAACGGCGAGAGCCCCAGCGCGGCGTACCGGCGGCTACGGCGGGAGATGCTCACCAGCGAGCGCGACACATTCGTCTCGCGGCGCGACTCCGGGGAGATCGACGACGAGGTGCTGCGCCGCGTGCTGCGCAGGCTCGACTTCGAGGAGGCGGCCCTGGCCCGCGACGACCACTGACCCCGGCAAGGTGAGTCGTGCAGCTCGGCACGGCGAGTCCGGCAATCCAACAAGGTGAGTCGTGCAATCGGTCACGCCGAGTCCGGCAATCCAGCAAGGTGAGTCGTGCAATCGGTCACGCCGAATCCGCCGATCCGCCCCGGAGCCGAGCGTGCGCCTCAGCAACCCAAAAACCTCGCCACCCTGGCCGTGACGGCGTCGGGGCACTCCTCGTGCGGAAAGTGCCCCGCCCCGGGCCACACCTCAAGCGTGTAGCGCTCCCCCGCCCATGGCCTCGACGCGGCGGCCGTGCCGGGGAGCAGGAAGGGGTCGTCCGCGCCGTGCAACCCCAGCACCGGCAGCTCAGCGGGGCGCGCGACCGCCGTGGCGAAACGCCTGCCCTCGGCCCGCAGCTGAGAGCGCACTGCCCAGCGGTAGTACTCCATCGCACAGTGCGCAACACCCGGAACGCGGATCGCCGACCGGTAGTGCGCGACCGCCTCGCCGAAGTCGTCGCTCGCCCCCCACGCCCCGCCCGACCAGGCTCGCATGATCCGCTCGACCCGCGCCCCCTCGTCGACGCGCAGATCCCGCTCGGGCAGCCGGGGCAGCTGGAACCGGGCCACGGCGGACAGAGCGCGCGCCTGGCCCCACCGGTCACGCACCACCGTGCGCCGGATCGCCAACGGGTGCGGCGCGCCGATCGTCACGAGCGCGCTGACCCGCCGGGGGTGGACGGCGGCGACCGTCCATCCGACCACCCCACCCCACCCGTGCCCGACGACCGCGGCCCGCGACTCGCCCAGCGCCGGAACGAGCCCGGCGATGTCGCCGGCCAGCGTCCAGAGGTCGTAGCCCCGAGGCGGCTTGTCGGAGTCGCCATAGCCGCGCAGATCCACCGCAACCGCGCGGAACCCCCGCTCGGCGAGCCCGACGAGCTGATGGCGCCAGGCGAACCAGTACTCGGGGAAGCCGTGCAGCAGGACGACCAGCGGACCCTCGCCGCACTCGGCGACGTGCAGCCGGATGCCGTTCGCCGAGATGTGTCGATGCGTCCACGCGCCGGGATGCAGGACGGACTCCGGCGCCGGCGGGCGCACGGTCAGCGGGCGGTGACGCCGTGGCCGTTCAGCTCGGCGGGACCCTCGGCGTGGCCGCGGTGCGAGAGGACCTGCGCCGACTCCTTCAGCGTCGAGATCGTGCGCTCCGGCTTGTGGATCTTACGAACCCGCAGGTAACCGAGGAGCCCGAACAGGCCCGCCGCCAAGACCATGATCCCGAACGTGATGGCGAAAGCCGCCGAGCGGGGTAGCCAGATCGCGAGTACCTCAGCGACGGTGAAGAACAAGAAGAACAGGCTGAAGAGCACGATCACGAGCGCGACGATGAAGAAGATGCTGCCCTGAAGGCCCTTTTTCACCTCGGCGGTGACCTCGGCGCGGGCCAGCTCCACCTCGGCGCGCACGAGGGTGGAGACGTGCGCCGCAGCTTCCTTGACCAGTCCGCCGATCGACTGCTCGGACAGGGGCGTCACCGGCTCGGGGGCAAGCGGGATGGACGGCAGCACGGGCGGCACCGCCTCCGCACCACCTCTGCTGGTCGGGCTGGCCACCGCTGCTCCTCCTACCGTCGCTCGATCATTCGCGGCCATCCTTCCACGGGCGTCCACCCGATGCCCGGCCAGGCGCGCCGTCGACCTGCGCTCGATGGGCGCGGTTCCCCCGTCCGCGCGACGTCGAACCTGCTTACGCGTCAGGCCTGCCGCGCAGGCGCTTGAGCTCGCCGCGGCGGGTCTTCGCATCCAGCCTGCGCCGACGCGACCCCGAAGTCGGGCGGGTGGGCCGTCGCGGCGGCGGGTCGGCCGCGAGCGCGGCGTCGAGCAGGCCGAGGAGCCGCTCCCGCGCGGCGTCGCGGTTGCGGAGCTGGCTGCGGTGCTCGGTGGCCACGACCGTCAGCACGCCGTCGACGATCCGCCTGGGCAGCCGGGCCAGCACCCGCGACCGCAGGTGCTCCGGCAGCGTCGGCGACCGTGCGACGTCGAAGGACAGCTCGACCCGCGAGTCCGTTGTGTTGACGCCCTGCCCGCCCGGGCCCGAAGAGCGCGAGAACCGCCACGAGAGCTCGCTCTCCGGGGGCCGGTACGGGCCGGGCACTCAGTCCTCCGAGGGCCCCTGCAGACCCGCGGAGATCAGGTCCATCACCGTCGAGTCGGCGAGCGTGGTGACGTCGCCGACCTCGCGGTGCTCGGCGACGTCGCGCAGCAGCCGCCGCATGATCTTGCCCGAGCGGGTCTTGGGCAGCTCGTCGACGACCATGATCTGGCGCGGCTTGGCGATCGGGCCGATCTCCTTGGACACGTGGTCGCGCAGCGCCTTGATCGCGTCGGCGCCCTTCGCCTCGTCTTTCGCGACGTTGCCGCGCAGGATCACAAACGCCACGATGCCCTGGCCGGTGGTGTCGTCCGAGGCGCCGACGACCGCGGCCTCGGCCACCGTCGGGTGGCTGACCAGCGCCGACTCGACCTCCGTGGTGGAGATCCGGTGACCGGACACGTTCATGACGTCGTCGACGCGGCCCAGCAGCCAGATCGCGCCGTCGTCGTCGTACTTGGCGCCGTCGCCCGCGAAGTAGTAGCCCTGCTCGGCGAACCGCGACCAGTACGTCTCGCGGTAGCGCTCCTCGTCGTGCCAGATGCCGCGCAGCATCGAGGGCCATGGCTGGTCCAACACGAGGTAGCCCCCGCCCCCGGGGCCGACCGGCTGGGCCTCCTCGGTGACGACCTCCGCGCTGATCCCCGGCAGCGTGCGCATCGCCGAGCCGGGCTTGGTCGCGGTGACGCCCGGCAACGGCGAGATCATGATCGCGCCGGTCTCGGTCTGCCACCAGGTGTCGACGATCGGGCAGTTGTTGCGGCCGATGTTCTCCCGGTACCACATCCAGGCCTCGGGGTTGATCGGCTCGCCGACGCTGCCGAGCACGCGCAGCGAGGACAGGTCGAACTTCTCCGGGATCTCCTTGCCCCACTTCATGAACGTGCGGATCAGCGTGGGAGCGGTGTAGTAGATCGACACGCCGTACTTCTGGATGATCTCCCAGTGCCTGCCCTCGTGCGGGGTGTTGGGGGTGCCCTCGTACATGACCGACGTAGCCCGGTTGGCCAGGGGCCCGTAGACGATGTAGCTGTGGCCGGTGACCCAGCCGATGTCGGCGGTGCACCAGTAGACGCTCTCGCCGGGCTTGTGGTCGAAGACCACGTGGTGGGTGTAGGCCGTCTGCGTGAGGTAGCCGCCGGAGGTGTGCAGAATGCCCTTCGGCTTACCCGTGGTGCCCGACGTGTAGAGGATGAACAGCGGGTGCTCGGCGTCGAACGACTGCGCCTCGTGGGTGTCGGGCTGGCGGTCGACGACGTCGTGCCACCAGACGTCGCGGCCGTCGGTCCAGGGCACCTCGGTCTCGGTGCGCCGCACGACCAGCACGTGCTCGATCGTCGGGGTGTCGGCGACGGCCTGGTCGGTGTTCTCCTTCATCGGCGCGGGCTTCCCGCGGCGGTACTGGCCGTCGGAGGTGATCAGCAGCTTCGCCTTGGCGTCCTCGATACGGGCCTTCAGCGCGCTCGGGGAGAAACCACCGAACACCACACTGTGCAGCGCGCCCAGCCGCGCGCACGCCAACATCGCGACCGCGGCCTCGGGGATCATGGGCAGCTGGATCGCGACGCGGTCGCCCGCCTGCACGCCGAGCTCGGTCAGCGCGTTGGCCGCCCTGCACACCTCACTCTGCAGATCCGCGTACGTGATGGTGCGGCTGTCGCCGGGCTCACCCTCCCAGTGGAACGCGACCTGCTCGCCGTGCCCGGCCTCGACGTGCCGGTCGACGCAGTTGACGGCCACGTTCAGCTTCCCGCCGACGAACCACTTGGCAAAAGGCGCATCCCACTCCAGCACCTTCTCCCATGGCTGCGTCCAGGTCAGCCGCTCGGCCTGCTTCGCCCAGAAGGCTTCCCGGTCGGCATCGGCCTGCGCATACCAGTCCTCGGTTGCGTTGGCCTGCGCGGCGAACTCCGCGCTCGGCGGGAAGCTGCGGCTCTCGGTGGAGAGGTTGGAAAGGGTGGGTCCCGAGTCGGCCATGGTCGTCTCTCGTCCTCCTCGTCCTGCGCGCGCTCGGCGCGGCGTTGCGCTGGTCGTCGACGCTAGTCCGCAGGGTCGCACGGCGCACCGTCAGTCCGGGCAGAGTCTGCGTCGCCGGGGTGGCAACATGGCCGGATGAGCGCGGCACGCCCGTCGGACCCGCTGGCCCCGCTGCTCGAGCTACCAGGCGTGGAGGCCGCGGCGCGCCGGGCGCGGGATGCGGTCGTCACGCTGCACCACCACCCCGTCAATCAGACGGGCTGGGCCGCGTCGGCGGCAGAAGCGGCCTTGCGGGCGGCGCGCGCGTCGGCGGCGTTGGACGGGGCACGGCTCTCGGCCGATGCCAGTACGGATGACGGCGTTGTCACCGATCCGGTGCTGGCCGGGGCGGTGCGCGTCGTCGAAGCGACGGGGCGGCTCCTCGGGATCTGGCGGAGTGCGCCGCTGCAGGCGCTGGCTCGGCTGCATCTGCTCGCTGCGGCCGACCTGACGCCGGACGCGGTGGGGCGGCCCGCAGGGGGCTCCGAGCGGTTGGCGCTCCTCGCCGAGCTCGTGGCGGGCGGGACGAGGGCACCTGCCCCGGTGCTGGCCGCCGTCGTCCACGGAGAGCTGCTGGTCCTGAGGCCGTTTCCGTCGGCGAACGGCGTAGTGGCGCGGGCCGCGGCCCGGTTGACGGCGATCGCCGCGGGGCTCGACCCGCACGG
>DASWUV010000281.1:0-1868 GCA_036401495.1 Pseudonocardia sp.
CGGAGTGCTGTTCTCCCTGGTGCACGTCGAGCAGGGGCGGCCGATGGGCCAGATCGCGGCGATCTTCGGCGTCGACCCGAGCGTGATCACATATCGGGTCAAGCGCCTCGAGGCCATGGGGTGCGTGACCCGCACCCGCCCGAGCACCGACCGGCGGCTGACCCACGCGGTGTGCACCGCCACCGGACGGGCGCGGCTGCGGCAGGCCCGGCCGGTGATGCTCGACAGCGCCCGCAGGCATTTCCTGTCCCACCTCTCCCCCGACGATCGGCCCGCGGTCACGTCCCTGTTCACCGCGCTGCTCGCCGACCAGCAACAGGGCCGCGCCGGTGCCTGACACGGCACGGGACGCCGGTGAGGGCGACGCTGTGGATGGTGGGACCAGCGGTCGAGCGGGGTTCACGAGCCGCCCGCTGCGCAGGCCGATGCACGGCAGGCGCCCGGACGAGGCCCACCGCGCCTCCACCCCCTTAGAGCTGTTGTTCGACCTGTGTTTCGTGGTCGCCGTGTCCTTCGCCGCGGGCCAGCTGCACGAGGCGCTCAGCGCGGGCGAGGCAGGCCGCGGCGTGATCGGGTTCGTCACGGTGTTCTTCGCCATCTGGTGGGCGTGGATGAACTTCAGCTGGTTCGCCTCCGCCTACGACACCGACGACGTTCCCTACCGCGTCGCGGTCCTCGTGCAGATCATCGGGGTCCTCGTGCTGGCCACCGGGATCCCGACGGCGTTCGCAGGCACCAGCTTCGTGCTCGTCACGGCGGGCTACGTGATCATGCGGACGTCCGCGGTCACGCAATGGCTGCGCGCCGCACGGGGCGACCCTCCGCGCCGCCGCACCGCGCTGCGCCACGCCGTCGGGTTCTCCGTCCTGGCGGTGGGGTGGCTCGTCCGCCTGGCCGTCCCCGTGCCGTGGTCGACAGCGCTGCTCGTGGTGCTGGTCGCCGGTGAGCTGCTGGTGCCGGTGTGGGCCGCGCGCGTCGGGGCGATCCCATGGCATCCCGGACACATGGCCGAGCGCTACAGCCTCTTCACGCTGATCGTCCTCGGCGAATGCGTCCTGGCCACCACCACCGCCCTCGGTGCCGCCCTCACCGGGGACGGGGCCAGCATCGAGCAGCTCGTACTGGCCGGAGCGGGGCTGCTGATCGTGTTCGCCCTGTGGTGGCTGTACTTCGACCAGCCGGCTGAAGGGCTCCTCACCTCGTTCCGCGCGGCCATCGGATGGGGCTACGGGCACCTGCTCGTGTTCGCGTCCCTCGCCGCCCTCGGTGCAGGCCTGCAGTACGAGATCGACGAAGCCCACGACGACGGCCAACAGTTCGCCGGTCTCGCCGTCGGCATCCCCGTTGCCCTCTTCGTACTCGTCGTGTGGCTGGTACACATCCGGCCACGCCGACCGGACCGGCTCCGAGCGGCGTTCCCGGTCGCGGCCCTCGTCATCCTCGCCCTGACCGCGACCCTGGCCACCACCCCGACCACCGCGACCCTGGGCACCGCCGTGACGCTGATCGCCCTGCTCGTCGCGGTCGTCCTCGTGTCCCGCCCGAGTCGAGCCGGTCGCCGGTCGGCGGTGAGCGACAGCTAGTCCGCGGGCCGCACGGCCTCGACCTCGGCCTCGCAGACGTCGTGGTGTCCTCGCAGATGGTCGGCGGCCTGCGACGACGCCACAGGCTTTGCGAGGTCGCCCATCCCTTGGGAAATCATTCTCACCACGTGACACCCCGGCGTACGGTTTTCCCATGCCCGACGCCGCCGTTACCGACCAGCAGACCTCCGGTCGACGGTGGGTCGTGCTCGCGATCGGCGTGCTGGCGCAGACCGCCGCGTGCGCCTTCGTCTACGGGGTGCCCTTCCTGGTTCCGGACCTGCG
>DASWUV010000282.1:0-60469 GCA_036401495.1 Pseudonocardia sp.
CAGCCCTGTCGCGCCCAGCCCTGTCGCGCCCCGCCCTGCCGCGCCCCCGCCCTGCCGCGCCCAGCCCTGCCGCGCCCAGCCCTGCCGCGCCCAGCCCTGCCGCGCGCGGGCCGCTGTCACGCGTAGGCCGTCGACATCGCCAGCGCCTCCGTCGCGTCCAGGTCGGCGAGCTGGCGCTCCAGCTTTCCGCGGATCCGGGCCACCGCCTCCTTGCCCAGCGGCAACCGCAGCGGCGCTTCGGCCGCACGGACCGTCGCGATGATCGCCGCGGCGCCCTTGGCCGGGTCGTTGGGCTGTACGCCGTCCTGGTCGCGGAACCGGTCGCGGGTCGCCCGCGCCGGGGTGCCCGCGTAGGCGTCCATCGGCGTGGAGGGGCGCATCGACCGCCCGGCGTAGTCGGTGCGGAACGGCCCCGGCTCGACGATCGTCACGCGGATGCCGAACGGGGCGACCTCGCCCGCCAGCGCCTCCGAGGCGCCCTCGAGGGCGAACTTCGAGGTCGCGTACACCGCGTGCCCGGGGTTGGCGCTGACGCCGCCCATGGAGCTCATCTGCACGATGTGGCCGCGGCGGCGCTCACGCATGTGCGGCAACACCGCGCGCACCATGGCGAGGGCACCGAACAGGTTCGTCTCCATGACGCCGCGGAACTCGGCGTCGGTGAGCTCCTCCAGAGCGCCGACGAGCCCGTGGCCCGCGTTGTTGACGAGCACGTCGACGCCGCCTGCGCCGATGGCCTCCTCGACGACGGCGCGCACCTGCGCGCCGTCGGTCACGTCGAGCGCGAGCACCGTCGCGGCAGGATGGGCGGAGAGGTCGGCGAGCGCGGCGGGGTTGCGAGCGGTGGCCAGCACGCCGTCGCCCGCGGCGAGCACGGCCTCGGCGATCGCCCGCCCGAACCCCGTGGACGCACCGGTGATCAACCAGCGGCGGGTTGTGTCAGTCATGAGGCCAGCCTGCACCGACGGTATTACCCCTGTCCAAGACATGATTCTGCTGAGACTCATATCATGTCGACATGGAACTGCGGCAGCTCACCTACCTCGAAGCGGTCGTGCGGGAGGGCGGCTTCGGGCGGGCGGCCGAGGTGTTGCACGTCGCGCAACCGGCGGTGTCGGTGCAGATCCGCAAGCTCGAGAAGGAGCTGGGCGTGACGCTGCTCGCCCGCACCACCCGCCACGTCGCCCTCACCCACGCGGGCGAGCTGTTCCTGACCAGGGCCCGCCGCGCGCTGGCGGAGCTGGACGCGGCTCGAGCCGACATCGCTCGCCTCACCGGCGCCGTGATCGGACGGGTGCGGATCGGCGCGATCCAGGCGCTCGACCCCTTCGACCTCTCCGGTGCGCTGGCCGCGTTCCACGCCCGACATCCCGACGTCGAGCTGGGCCTGCGCTCGGGCAACGTTCGGGCGTTGCTCGACGACCTGACCCACGGGCGGATCGACCTGGCGTTGGGCCCGGTGCCCGGCGACCTTCCCACCGGCGTCGTCGCCGAGCACCTGTTCACCGACGAGCTGGTGCTGGTGACCGCGCCGGGGCACCCGACAGCCGCCGAGTCGAGCCTGGGCATCGTGGCGCTGTGCGATGACCCCTTCATCTGTCTGCCCGCGGGCACCGGGCTGCGCGCGCTACTGGACCGGCACGCCGCCGTCGCAGGCTTCGCCCCGCACGTGCCGTTCGAGACGGCGAACCTGCCGCGGCTGCGCGACCTGGTGGCGAACGGCCTCGGCGTCGCGCTCGTCGCGCGGTCGGTGGCCGAAGCGCCCGGGCCGCCCGTCGTCGTGCACGAGGTGGCGCCCGAACGGATCTGGCGGCCCGTCGGCCTCATGCACCGGACGCCGCTCGGACCCGCGGCCGCCGCCTGCCGGACGTTCCTCCTGGACCGCGCGCAGTAGTCGCACACGAGCCGCGCGGGAGCCGCGCGGGACCGCGGCCCACCCACGGTGAGTCCGGCAGCCGGGCACCGTGCGTCCAGCGTGGAAACACGGCGAGTCCAGCGTGGAAACACGGCGAGTCAGGTGATCCGACACAGCCTGCCCGACCTCCGCGCTGACCAGCACGGGGCCTGATCAGCCACCATGCCCGGGGCATCCGCCTGCCGAAGGGGTCGGTACGGGCACAGCTAGAGTCGGCGCCATGCGTGGGCGGATCATCCAGCTCGTCGCGCGGCTGACGATGCGCTTGCGACGCGGCCGCGGCGGTTCGGCCGACGCCATCCTGTCGCTGCTGCCCGACGAGGCCTTGCTCCCGCTGAAACGGACCGGCCTCGACCCCGTGCCGGAGATGGGCGAGCTGCGCGACCGCGAGCCGGTCAGCCAGCTGAAGCTGCCCTTCGGCATCCGCGGCTGGCTCGTCAGCGGCTACGACGAGACCAAGGCCGTACTCGGTGCGGCGGGCGCGTTCAGCAGCGACTTCGCCCACCTCGTCGGCAAAGCCGGGATCACCGCCGAGCAGGACCCCGGCGGCCTCGGGTTCTCCGACCCACCCGCACACACTCGACTGCGCAAGATGCTCACTCCGGAGTTCACCGGGCGTCGCCTGCAACGCCTCGGGCCGCGGATCGACGCGATCGTCACAGGCCAGCTCGACGAGATGGCGCGCATCGCGGCGGCGGGCGGCCAGGTGGACCTCGTCCAGAGCTTTGCGTTGCCGGTCCCGTCGCTGACGATCTGCGAGCTGCTGGGCGTGCCCTATGAGGACCGCGCCGACTTCCAGCGCCTGTCCACCACCCGCTTCGACTTCCTCGGCGGCATCGAGGGCTCGCTCGGCGCGATCTCGGAGTCGATGACCTACCTGCTGGACATGGTCAAGCGCCAGCGCGCCGAACCCGGTGACGGCATGCTGGGCATGCTGGTCACACAGCACGGCGACGACATCTCCGACCGCGAGCTCGCGGGGCTCGCCGACGGCCTGCTCACGGGCGGCCTGGAGACCACCACGAGCATGCTGGCGCTTGGTGCGATCGTCCTGCTGCGCGATCCGACGCTGCGCCGCAGGCTCATCGACGACGACGCCGCGATCGACCCGTTCGTCGACGAACTGCTGCGCTACCTCACCGTCGTCCAAGTTGCGTTCCCGCGGATCGCCCGCGCGGACATCACGGTCGGTGACCACCGGATCGAGGCGGGCGACCTGGTGTTCTGCTCGCTGTCCGCGGCCAACCGCAGCGGTGATCCCGACCTGGACCACTTCGATCCCGACCGGGCGGCCCGTCCGCACCTGGCCTTCGGCCACGGCATCCACCGGTGCGTCGGCGCCGAGCTGGCCAGGATGGAGCTGCGGGCCGCCTACCCGGCCCTGCTGCGCCGCTTCCCCGAGATCGCGGCCGCCTCCGACCTCGACGCGCTGGACTACCGCAAGCTGTCGTTCGTCTTCGGCGTCGACTCGCTGCCGGTGACGCTGAAGTCCCACGCTTGACTTAGATAAGATTCGGCTTATATTAGCGCGGTGCACGCGTTCGACGTTCTCGGCGACCCGGTGCGGCGCCGGATCCTGGAGCTGCTCGCCGGGGGCGAGCTGACGTCGGGTGACCTCAGCTCCGTCGTCCGCGCCGAGTTCGGGATCTCGCAACCTGCTGTCTCGCAACACCTGCGCGTGCTGCGCGAGCACGGCTTCACCTCGGTGCGCCCGGTCGGCGCGCGACGGCTCTACGCCGTGCGCCCCGAGCCGTTCCAGGAGGTCGACGCCTGGCTCGACGCGTTCCGCCGTTTCTGGACCCCACCGTTGGACGCGTTGGCCACCGAGCTGGCCCGCGGCCGGAGAAAGGACCGCACATGATCGACGTGACCCACCGGATCAACGCCGTCGCCCGCACGGTCGGCAGCCGAACACTCCCCGCCGGACAGGCCCGCGTCGTCACGATCAGCAGGAGCTACGGCGAGCCGGTCGAGGACGTGTGGGACGCCTGCACGAGCGCCGAGCGCATCGCCCGCTGGTTCCTGCCGGTCAGCGGGGAGCTGCGCCTCGGCGGCCGCTACCAGCTGCAGGGCAACGCGGGCGGGGTCGTCGAGAGCTGCGACCCGCCCCACGCCTTCGCGGCGACGTGGGAGTTCGGCGGGGAGGTGAGCTGGATCGAGGTCCGCTTGGAGCCCGCCGCCGCAGGCACCCGCTTCACGCTGGAGCACATCGCGCACGTCGACGACACGCGCTGGACCGAGTTCGGCCCCGGCGCGGTCGGCGTCGGCTGGGACGGCATGCTGCTCGGCCTGACGATGCACCTGGAGGACGGCGCGGCGATCGACCCCGCCGACGCCGTCGCCTGGCAGACGAGCGCAGAAGGCGTCCGCTTCGTCACCGAGTCGAGCGCGGCCTGGTGCGCGGCCGCGATCGCCGCGGGCGACGACCCCGAGGCCGCGCAGGCGGCGGCCCGGCGCACCACCGCCGCGTACACCGGCACAGGCTGAGCCGCCCGACGGTGTGTGCGGGGGCATTCGGGGTGCTACTTGCGCGCGCCAGGCGGTCCGGGCCGGGGTGGGGGCTCGCAGCAGCGCACGGAGCACAGCGCCCCGTTGACGCCACAGCCGCCGCTGGGGATCGCGCTCAACCGCTTTGGTGGCGCGTCCGCGATGTGCTCGGCCATCAGCTCGATGACCATGTCGGCGAACCGGGGGTCGGGGCCTGCCGTGGCCGCGCGGGCGAACCCGATGCCCAGCGCGGCAGCGCGTTCGCGCGCCTCGTTGTCGAGGTCCCACACCACCTCGACGTGGTCGGACACGAACCCGATGGGCGCGATCACCACCGCGGGAGCGCCCGCGGCGGCGACGACGTCGAGGTGTTCGACGACGTCCGGCCCCAGCCACGGCACCTGCGGCGGCCCCGACCGCGACTGCCACACCACGTCGTACTCGGCGACGCCGACCTCGTCGGCCACCAGCCGCGCGGCTTCGGTGACCTGCCGCGAGTAGCGGTGGCCGCCCTCGTCGGGCGGCCCCGCGGTCGCGTCCGCGGACAGCGGCACCGAGTGCGCCGTGAACAGCAGCCGCGCCGAGGGCCCGACCTGTTCGAAAGCGACGCGCACCGCATCGGCGCCCGCCGCGACGAACGCGGGGTGGTCGAAGAAGTGCCGCAGCTTCACCAGCTCCGGCGCGCCCTCCCCCACGGCGCTCCGGGCGCGGGCGATGTCCTCGTGGTACTGCCGACAGGCCGAGTACCCGCCGTATGCGCTCGTCGCGAACACGAGCGCGCGGCGCACCCCGTCGCGCGTCATCTCCGCGACGGTGTCCTCGACCAGCGGATGCCAGTTCCGGTTGCCGAAGTAGACAGCCACGTCGGTGCGCTCCGCGAGGGCGGCGACCAGCTCGCGGTTGCGGGCGTTGAGCGGGCTGACGCCGCCGAAGTGGCGGTAGTGCTCGGCGACCTCGTCCAGCCGCGCGGGCGGCACGCCACGACCCCGCGTCACGTTCTCCAGGAACGGCCGGACGTCGTCCGGGCCTTCCGGACCGCCGAAGGACAGGACCAGGAGGGCGTCAAACACCGATGGCATGGAACCCACCATCCGCCCACACCATGGAGCCCGTCGTCACCGGGAGCCAGTCCGACAACAGCGCACACACTGTGCGTGCGACCGGCTCCGGGTCGTCCACGTTCCAGCCCAGCGGCGCGCGCCCGTCCCAGGCGTCCTCGAACGCGGCGAAGCCGGGGATCGACCTGGCCGCCATCGTGCGCACCGGACCTGCCGCGCAGAGGTTGACCCGGATGCCCTTCGGCCCGAGGTCGCGGGCGAGATAGCGGGTGACCGACTCCAACGTGGACTTCGCGACGCCCATCCAGTCGTACGCGGGCCACGCCTGGCGGTTGTCGAAGTCCATGCCCACGATCGAGGACCCCGGCCCCAACAACGGCAGCGCCGCGGCGGCCAGCGACTTGAATGAGTAGGCGCTCACCTGCAGCGTCGTGGCCACGTCCGCCCACGGCGCCGCCATGAACGCTCCCTCACCCAGGCAGGACGCGGGCGCGAAGCCGATCGAGTGCAGCACGCCGTCGAGTCCGGGTGTCGCACCGAGGTGGGGGGAGACCCGCTCCGCGAGGCTGTCCAACTGGTCCTGGTCCGAGACGTCCAACTCGACGACCGGAGCCTCCTGCGGCAGCCGCTGCGCGATCCGCTCGACGAGGCGCATGCGCCCGAAGCCGGTGAGCACGACCTGCGCCCCCTGCTCCTGCGCGATCTTCGCCGCGTGGAAGGCCAGCGACGCGTCCGTGATCACACCGGTGACCAGCAGGCGCTTTCCGTCGAGAAGTCCCATGAAACCGAACCTTAACGGGCAGCTAGTGCCCCATGCCGAGGCCGCCGTCGACCGGGATCACGGCGCCGGTGACGTAGGACGCTGCGTCCGAGGCGAGCCAGGCGACCGTCGACGCGACCTCCTCGACCGTGCCGTACCGAGCCAGCGGCACCTGCCCGACGTAGGCCGCGCGTTTGGCGTCGGGAAGGGCCCGGGTCATGTCCGTGTCGATGAACCCCGGCGCGACGACGTTCGCGGTGATGCCGCGCGAGCCCAGCTCCCGGGTGATCGACCGGGTGAGGCCGACCAGCCCCGCCTTGGACGCCGCGTAGTTGACCTGGCCCGCCGACCCGAGCAGCCCGACCACCGACGAGATGAAGATCATCCGCCCGGCGCGCGCCTTGAGCATTGCCCGGGTCGCGCGCTTGGCCACGCGGTAGGCCCCGGTGAGGTTGGCGTCGAGCACCCTGGTGAACGAGTCCTCGCTCATCCGCATGAGCAGCCCGTCGTCGGTGATGCCCGCGTTCGACACGAGCACCTGCACCGGGCCGTGCTTGTCCTCGACCGTGGTGAAGGCGGCGTCGACGGCGTCGGCGTCGGTCACGTCGCAGGACACCGCCAGCAGCTCCTCGGGGAGGCCGTCCACCGCGCTGCGGTGGGTCACAGCGACCCGGTCCCCCGCGTCGGCGAACGCCTTCGCGATGGCCAGGCCGATGCCGCGGTTCCCGCCGGTCACCAGCACGCTGCGTCCCGTTGATGCCACCCGGGCACCCTACGGCAGCCTGCGGCCCAGCCCGATGCCCGTGGCGAGGCCGACGACGAGCAGCAGCGCCCCGCCCGCCAGCCACGGGCGGCTCGTGTCGACCTTGCGCGTCTCGTAGCCGATCTGCTCTCCGAGCCGGGCGTAGACCTGCCGCAGCTCCGACTCGCTGGCGGCGGTGAAGAACTGGCCGCCCGACAGCTCGGCGATCCGCCGCATCGCGTCGTCGTCGACAGCGACGGACACCGGCGGCTTGTCGGGGTCGAGCTCGATCGTGCCGTAGTCGGTGCCGAACGAGATCGTGGAGACGGGCACCTTGCTCTCGGCGGCCTTGCGCGCCGCGGTGTAGGCGCCGCGGGGCTGGTCCTCGGCGCCGGGCCCGCCGGGCACCGTCTGGCCGCCGTCGGACATCAGCACGATCCGCGCGGGCGGCGGCCCGTCACCGGAAGCACCCGCCACGGCCTGGGAGAACGTGTCGATCGACTGGAGTCCCGCCAAGATGGCGTCGCCGGTGGCGGTGGACTCGGCGAGCTTCAGCCCGTCGACGGCGCGTTTGACCGGCTCCCGGTCGGTGGTCGGGGACACCAGCACCGCGGCCGTGCCCGCGAAGGACACGAGCCCGAGGTTCACACCCGGCGTGAGCTGGTCGGCGAACGACTTCGCCGCCGCCTGCGCTGCGGCGAGCCTGCTCGGCGCGACGTCCGTGGCCTGCATCGACAACGACACGTCGATCACCAGCACGACGGTCGCGCGGTTGCGCGGCACCTTCGCCTCCGCCTGCGGCCCGGCGAGCGCCACCGTCAGCAGCACGCCCGCGACGAGCAGCGTGGCCGCAGGCACGTGCCGGTACCAGCCAGGACGCCGCGGTGCGACCCGTTCGAGCAGCTCGAGGTTGGTGAACAACATGGTGTCGCGGCGGCGGCGACGCAGCAGCACGAGGTAGGCCAGCGCCAGCACGGCCACGACGAGCAGCCCGACGAGCCACACCGGGTACGCGAAGACGTCGTTCACCGCCCGCCGCCCGACCACGCCTGCTTGCGGGCCAGCGCGAACCGGACGACGTCGGCGATCCAGTCCGAGTCCGTGCGCAGCTGCAGGTGGGCGGCCCCGGCCCGGCGCAGCGCGGCCGCCACCCGCTCGCGGTGCTCCGCCGCCGCCGCCGCGAACTCGCGGCACAGCAGGGGCGTGGTGACCACCTCGCGCTGGCGGCCGGTCTCCGGGTCCGCGAGCACGACCGTGCCGACGTCGGGCAGCTCCAGCTCGCGGGGGTCGAGCACCTCGATGGCCAGCAGCTCGTGCCGGGCCGAGAGGGCGCGCAACGTGGACTCCCACTCGGGTTCACCGAGGAAATCGGAGATGACGACGGCGAGCCCGCGGCGCCGCGGCGGGCGGCGCAGGTGCTCGATCGCGGCGGTGAGGTCGCCGCGGGTGCCCGACGGGGCGCTCGGCACCTGCGCCACCTGCCTGATCAGCCCCCGCGCGTACAGCAGGCCGCCGCGGGCGGGCAGCCGGACCAGACGGTCGCCGGTGGAGACGAGAGCGCCGATGCGGTTGCCGCCCCCGCGGGTCAGGTGGGCGACCGCGGCGAGCGCCGCGATCGCCAGGTCACGCTTCTCGCAGGCGGCGGTGCCGAAGTCGAGGCTCGGCGAAAGGTCGACCACGACCCATGTCTCGAGCTCCCGGTCGGCGACCGTCTGGCGGACGTGCGGCACCGTCGTGCGGGCCGTGACCGACCAGTCGATGCGCCGCACGTCGTCGCCGGGCTCGTACGAGCGCGCCTCCCCCAGCTCCGTGCCGGGGCCGGGCACGAGGCCGATGTGGTTGCCCTGCAGCAGCCCGTCCAGCCGGATCCGCACGGACAGCTCGAGCGCCTTCAGCGCGGCCTCCATCCGCCCGTCGCGCAACGACGGCGGCGCGGTGGCGGCGTGGTTCACGTCGGTGTGCTCATCGCAGGCGCGGGCACCTGTTGGGGCCGGGCCGTCACCTGCGGCAGCGGCACCGTCGCGAGCACCCGCGTGATGATGTGGTCGACGGGCACCTGGTCGGCGACGGCGTCATAGGACAGGACGAGCCGGTGGCGCAGGACGTCCGGGGCGACGTCCAGCACGTCCTGGGGCAGGACGTAGTCGCGGCCGCGGACCATCGCCAGCGCTCGGGCGCTCGCGACGATGCCCAGCGTGGCGCGCGGCGAC
Organism: Pseudonocardia sp.; assembly: GCA_036401495.1. Lineage (GTDB taxonomy): Bacteria > Actinomycetota > Actinomycetes > Mycobacteriales > Pseudonocardiaceae > Pseudonocardia. The sequence continues at coordinate 9,173 of DASWUV010000282.1, forward strand.
GCCCCGTAGGCGACCCAGCCCGCCACGTCGGGAAGGCCGTGTTCGGCGGGCGTGCGGGTCGCGACGACGAGCCGGACGACATAGTCGACGAGCGCGTGGTGCACGAACACCCGCGTGGCCACGACCTGCAGCCGGGAGAGCTCGGCCGGATCGAGGACCTGCTGCGCGACCGGGGGCTCCCCGCCCATCCGGTAGACGATCTCGCGCTCTTCCTCGACGCCGGGGTACTCGACGATGATCTTGAAGAGGAAGCGGTCCCGCTGGGCCTCCGGGAGCGGGTAGACGCCCTCGTTCTCGATCGGGTTCTGGGTGGCGAGCACGAGGAACGGGTCGGGCATGGGGAAGGTCTTCCCGCCGATGGAGAGGTGCCGCTCGGCCATCACCTCGAGCAGCGCGGACTGCACCTTCGCGGGCGCCCGGTTGATCTCGTCGGCGAGCACGAAGTTGGCCGCGACGGGCCCCAGCTCGACGTCGAACTCCTCACGGCCCTGCCGGTAGATGCGGGTGCCGAGGATGTCGGAAGGCACGAGGTCCGGGGTGAACTGCAGGCGCGCGAAGGTGCCGCCCACCACCTTGGCGACCGTCTCGACCGCCAGCGTCTTCGCCACCCCCGGCACGCCCTCGAGCAGCAGATGCCCCCTGGCCAGCAGGCCGACGAGCATCCGCTCGACCAGCCGGTCCTGCCCGACGATCACCTTCTTGATCTCGAAAACGGCGCGCTCGAGGCGCTCACCCTCTGCCGCCGGGCTGGGGACGCCATCCTGCACGCTCACGCCGGGCATCCAACACGATCCGCGGTGAGCCGCGGGTGAGCCCTTCCGGATCAGGGACGGCGACTGCGACTGTCGGCCAGACCGACGACCCGACCCGCCTCGGCACGGACGACGGCGGCCAACGCGGGGTCGGCCGTGGCCAGCGGCTCGTCGAGCCGCAGCGCCGTCACGGCAGCGACGCAGTCCGCCATGCTCACCGCACACGTCGCGCGGTGGTAGTGCACGGCGCGCAGCCTGCCTGCCTCGACCGCGAGCTCGGTGTCGAGGGGACACACGCGCAGTCCCGTCGCCGACAGCACGGCGAGATCGCCCTCGACGTCATCGGCGGGTCGCTCCCACACCCGCACCATCTGGTCGATCACTTCGGCCGCGTTCGCTGTCGCCAACGTCGAACCTGCGCGCAACAGCTCGGCGACCTCCTCCGCCGCAGGCTCACCCCGGAGGTAGGCGATCACGGCGTAGGCGTCGAGCACCGTCACGGCACTTGCCCGTCCGAGCGTTCCTCGTCCTCGTCGCGCGCCTGCCGCCGCGCGTCCTCCGCACTCGGGCCCGGACCGGCATGCGCACCCATCAGCGCCCCGACGGGATCGGCCGGGAGCGGCCGCACGATGGCGTAGCTGCCCCTGTCGATCACCAACACGGCAGAGGCGCCCCACCGGCGACGCAAGGCAGCGGGAAGGGACACCTGACCGCTCGCCGTGATCTTGGCGGCCGACGACTCCATGAGTCCACCATATCACTGGCACCTTCATATGGCGTGGCTCAGCTATCACCATGTAAGGCAGGCCCGACCAGTTGCTAGACCAGGCGCGTGACGTTGGGCATCAGGCCGCTGAAGCGCATCGGCACCAGCCGCACCGCGGCGCCGGAATAGGGGGCCTCGATCATCATGCCGTTGCCGACGTACAGGGCGACGTGCCCGATCGCGCCGTCCTCGGAGTAGAACAGCATGTCCCCCGGCTGGCGTGCGGACAGCGGAACCTGCCTACCCGACGTGTACTGGTAGCCGCTGTAGTGCGGAAGCGACACGCCGACCCCCGCGAAGGCGTAGATCATCAGCCCGGAGCAGTCGAAGCCGACCCGCCGGAAGTCGCCGAACGCGTCGGCGATGCCCCCGTCACGCACACCGAGCGACGGCCCACGGCCGGTGCCGCCGCCCCACGCGTACTGGACGCCCAGCTGCGACATCGCCCGGCCGATCACCGTGCGCACCGCGCCGCTCCCCCGCACGGCCCCGAGCTGGCCCGCGACCCGACTGGCCTCGGCGGCCGCCTGCTGCTGCTGCCACGTCAGGAAGCGAGCGCGCTGGGCCCGCAGGTCGGCGTCGCTGGCGACGGCCGCGGCCAGCTGGGCGTTCACCGCGTCGCGCTGGGCCTGCACCTGAGCCAGCTGCGCGGCCTGCGCCTTCGCCTGGCTCTGCACCTGTGCGACGGCGCCCGCGGCGGCCGCGCTGGCCTGCTGAGCGAGCGCCGCCTTGGCCCTGGCGTCGTTCTCGGCCTTGCGTGCGAGCGAGTCGGCGTTGGCCCGCGCCACCATCGCCCGCCCCAGGCTGTCGAGCGCCTGCTGTTGCTGCTCGGCGACCATGTCCGCGAACGCGGACCGGTCCAGCACGCCCTGGGGGCCGCCGGGCGCGGTGAGCAGGCCGAGCGGGCCGATGTCGAGTCCCTGCTGGTAGTTGGCGGACAGGAACTCGTCGACCCGCGCGCGCAGAGCGTCGACGTCGGCCGAGGCGCTGTCGGTCGCCGCGCGGGCGGCGGTGGCCGCCTGGCCTGCCGCAGCCGCGGCGGACTGGGCGTTCTGTTGGTCCACCAGAGCGCGGTTGGCCTGCTCCTGCCGCGCGGAGAGCTCCAGCTGGATCGCGGCCTCTTGGTCGTCCAGAGCGGAAAGCCTGCTGGTCAGCGTGGCGACCTGCGCAGCCCGCTGCGACACCGCGGCGTGCCCCGCGTTGAGCTGACTGTCGGAGGGGTTGGGGGGCGGCGCGGGCGGCGGCGGGGCGGCCAGCGCCGTCCCCGGCACGCCGACGAGCAGCGCGACCAGGATCAGCACAGCCACGACGGCAGGAACGGTCAGTGGACGACCGAGGCGCCGCACGGAACCTCCCGGCAGATCAACCAATGCAAGCGAACGCACTGTCGCACCCGCGGGCGGCCCGGTCCGGCCGCCACGCGTGCGCCGACAGCAACTTCCCCCACATGGGCGAACGACGCCCCCGGCAATCACGTGTTCAGGGCCTCGCGATTCTAACAGGACGCGCGTACGGTTAAGCCTCAGCGGGGTCCGCCGAGCTCGGCGGGAACGAGTGCGCGAGACTCCCGACAGCTGACCGACGCTTTCCGAGGAGTAGTCCAGTGACCAGCACCGACAGCTTCGGCGCGAAGGGAACCATCGCGGCGGGCGGCGCCGAGTACGAGATCTTCCGGCTCTCCGCCGTCGAGGGCGCAGAGCGCCTGCCGTTCAGCCTCAAGGTGCTGCTGGAGAATTTGTTGCGCACCGAGGACGGGGCCAACGTCACCGCGGACCACGTCCGGGCGCTCGCGGCATGGGACCCGGCCGCCGAGCCCGACACGGAGATCCAGTTCACGCCTGCGCGAGTGATCATGCAGGACTTCACGGGCGTGCCGTGCGTCGTCGACCTCGCCACCATGCGCGAGGCCGTCACCGAGCTCGGTGGCGACCCGGCGAAGGTCAACCCGCTCGCGCCTGCCGAGCTCGTCATCGACCACTCCGTGATCATCGACGTGTTCGGCACCGCCGACGCGTTCGAGCGCAACGTCGACTTCGAGTACGGCCGCAACAAGGAGCGCTACCAGTTCCTGCGCTGGGGCCAGGGGGCGTTCGACGAGTTCAAGGTCGTGCCGCCGGGCACCGGCATCGTCCACCAGGTCAACATCGAGCACCTGGCGCGGGTGGTGATGACCCGCAACGTGCCCACCGCCGGAGGCGGCTCTTCATTGCAGGCGTATCCCGACACGCTCGTCGGCACCGACTCGCACACCACGATGGTCAACGGCCTCGGCGTGCTGGGCTGGGGCGTCGGCGGCATCGAGGCCGAGGCGGCCATGCTCGGCCAGCCCGTCTCGATGCTCATCCCCAAGGTGGTCGGCTTCAAGCTCACCGGCGAGATCCCGCCGGGCGCCACCGCCACCGACGTCGTGCTGACGATCACCGAGATGCTGCGGCGCCACGGCGTCGTCGGCAAGTTCGTGGAGTTCTACGGCGAGGGCGTCGGCGCGGTGCCGCTGGCCAACCGGGCCACCATCGGCAACATGAGCCCGGAGTTCGGCTCCACCGTCGCGATCTTCCCGATCGACGACGAGACCATCCGCTACATGAAGCTGACGGGCCGCCCGACCGAGCAGCTCGAGCTCACCGAGGCCTACGCCAAGGAGCAGGGCCTCTGGCACGACCCGAAGCGCGAGGCCGCCTACTCCGAGACGCTGGAGCTGGACCTCGGAACGGTCGTCCCCTCGATCGCCGGGCCGAAGCGCCCGCAGGACCGCATCGAGCTCACCGACGCGAAGTCGGCGTTCCGCACGTCGGTGCACGACTACACCGATGACCCGGAGGGTTCGGCGGCAGGCGTCGACGAGTCGAACGAGGAGTCCTTCCCCGCCAGCGACTCGCCCGCCCCCGGCAGCGGCAGCGACGACAAGCCGGTGCTGTTCTCCGCGGCCGACGGCCGTGCGGGGCGCCCGTCCAAGCCCACCACCGTGAAGTCCGAGTCACGCGGCGAGTTCGTGCTCGACCACGGCGCCGTCGTCATCGCGTCGATCACGAGCTGCACCAACACCTCCAACCCCTCGGTGATGCTCGGCGCCGCGCTGCTCGCGAAGAACGCCGTCGAGAAGGGCCTCACGGTGAAGCCGTGGGTCAAGACGTCGATGGCGCCGGGCAGCAAGGTCGTCACCGACTACTACGAGAAGGCCGGGCTCTGGCCGTACCTGGAGAAGCTGGGCTACCACCTGGTGGGCTACGGCTGCACCACCTGCATCGGCAACTCGGGGCCGCTCTCGGACGAGATCTCCGCGGCGGTCAACTCGGCCGACCTCTCGGTCGTCTCGGTGCTCTCGGGCAACCGCAACTTCGAGGGCCGGATCAACCCGGACATCAAGATGAACTACCTGGCCTCGCCGCCGCTGGTGATCGCCTACGCGCTCGCAGGCACGATGGACTTCGACTTCGAGAACCAGCCCCTCGGCACCTCCGCCGACGGCACCGACGTCTTCCTGCGCGACATCTGGCCGTCGGCCAAGGACGTCCAGGACACGATCGACACGTCGATCAACCAGGAGATGTTCACCAAGGACTACGCCGACGTCTTCGCGGGCGACGAGCGCTGGAAGAGCCTGCCCACGCCGGAGGGCAAGACCTTCGCGTGGGACGAGCAGTCCACCTACGTCCGCAAGCCCCCGTACTTCGACGGGATGGCCCCGCAGCCGGAGCCGGTCGTCGACATCAGGGGGGCGCGGGTGCTGGCGCTGCTGGGCGACTCGGTCACGACCGACCACATCTCCCCCGCCGGGTCGATCAAAGCGGGCACGCCCGCTGCCGCGTATCTCGACGAGCACGGCGTCGAGAAGAAGGACTACAACTCCTTCGGCTCGCGCCGCGGCAACCACGAGGTGATGATCCGCGGCACGTTCGCGAACATCCGGCTGAAGAACCAGCTGCTCGACGACGTGAGCGGCGGCTACACCCGCGACTTCACCCAGGAGGGCGCCCCGCAGGCGTTCATCTACGACGCGGCGCAGAACTACGCCGCAGCGGGCACGCCGCTCGTGGTGCTGGGCGGCAAGGAGTACGGCTCGGGCAGCTCGCGTGACTGGGCGGCCAAGGGCACCGCACTGCTGGGCGTCAAGGCCGTGATCGTGGAGTCGTTCGAGCGCATCCACCGCTCCAACCTGATCGGCATGGGCGTGATCCCGCTGCAGTTCCCGGTGGGCGAGACGGCGAGGTCGCTGGGGCTGGACGGCACCGAGACCTTCGACATCGCAGGCATCACCGCGCTGAACGACGGCTCGACCCCGCGCACCGTCGCCGTCACCGCGACCAAGCCCGACGGCGACACCGTCACCTTCGACGCCGTGGTCCGCATCGACACGCCCGGCGAGGCGGACTACTACCGCAACGGCGGGATCCTGCAGTACGTGCTGCGCGGGATGCTGCGCAGCTAGTGTCCTGCGCCGGAAATCCGTGGCGCATATCGGCGGATCCAGGTGGACGTCGGCAAGGAGCTGGTCCGCGCCTCGTACCGGGTGTACTCGGCCGGGCCGGCAACGCCGCTGACGTGCGGCTGGGCCGCCGAGATACGTGGCGGATTTTCGCCGCGGGACACTAGTGCCCCGCGGCGGCCGAAGTCGACGGCAGCGGGGTTTGCGCGCGACCAAACCCCGCTGGCGTCGAGCTCGCCCGGCGCGGGTGCGATGGGCGCCCGCGGCCCGGTTCACGGCCTGACCAGCGCCGCTTTGCTTCTTCGGCTGCTGGTCGTGCAGTCGTCGATAGATCGACGGAACGTCCGCGTCAATGTATGATTGACATCAGGTCACCTCCGCTCCCCCTCCAGGTCCGCCGCCAGGCCGTCGAGGAGATAGCGCAGCCCGCGCTCGAACAGGCCGTCGAGGTCGAAGTCGTAGTCCTCGCTGATCAGGCGCTCGAAACGCGGGAACCGTCCCCCCGCGGTGACCGCACGCAACTGCTGCTCCTGGCTCTGCATCCACTCCTCGTTGGTGAGTCCGCTGGCCGCCTGTGCGCTCGCCTCGGTCTCCAGGTTCACCGCGGTGCCGCGGACGAACGCGAACAGGGTCAGGTGGACGTCGAAGGCGACGGTCGAGCCGAGTCCACCGGCGTGCAGCGCCTCGAGCACCCACTCGGTGTAGGCCAGCCCACCCGCGATCGCCTGCGGCCGGGTCAACGACAGCGCAGGCGCCAGCCAAGGGTGGCGTCGAAAGGCCGTCCACAGGGTGCGCGCGGCCACCTCGAGACGCGGCCGCCAGCCCGGCGGCGCCACGTCCGGGAGCCGGGCCTCGCGCATCGTCCGGTCCATCATGCGCAACAACAGGTCGTCCTTGTCGGCGACGTGGCGGTAGAGCGACATGGGTGCGGCGCCCAGCTCGGCGGCCACCCGGCGCATCGACAACCCCTCCAGGCCTTCGGTGTCGGCGATCACGACGGCGGCCGCCGTGATCCGGTCGACGGAGAGCACCGGGTCGACACGGCGGCGCGGACGGGGTGTCCGCGGCGCGGACCGCGCCACGACGATGGTGCCGACCCCCGGCACCGGACGGACCAGCCCGTCGTCGCGCAGCGCGGCGAGGGCACGGGACGCGGTGGCCACCGCGACTCCCCAGCGGCGGGTGATCTCCCGCGCCGACGGCACCCGCTCCCCGGGCGCGAGCTCACCGTTCTCGATCTGCGCGCGCAGATCGGCGGCGATCCGCAACGACTTCGGTTCGGGCACGCCGACCTCCGGTGTACTAGTACGCGACTGCTCGAACAGTAGCGCAGGCGGCGGCAGCCGACGAGGGCGGCGGGCGATAGAACCGCCGACTCGCGTACTAGTACGGACGGGCTTTTGAACTGGTGAAACACGTGCAGCGAATAAACGTACGCCGTACTCTCGGCCGCATGACCGACATTCTCATCTCCGGGGCAGGCATCGCAGGCCCCGCGTTGGCGTACTGGCTACAGGCGGCGGGGCACGACGTCACGGTGGTCGAGCGGGCTCCCGCGAAGCGACCCGGTGGGCAGGCCGTCGATCTGCGGGGCGCGGGCCGCACAGTGGTCGAGCGGATGGGCCTGCTGGATCGCGTCCGCGGTGTCGCGCTCGACCAGCGCGGCGTCGCGTTTGTCGCGGCGAACGGCCGGGTGACCGCCCGCATGCCCGTCGACGCGTTCGAAGGAGAGGGCATCGTCTCCGAGATCGAGGTGCTGCGCGACGACCTCGCGCAGGTGCTGCACGAGGCCACCGCGGCCTGCGTCGAGTACCGGTTCGGCGACACCGTCACTGCGTTGAGCCAGGATGACGACGGCGTCGACGTGACGTTCGAGCAGGGACCGCCGCGGCGCTTCGGCCTGGTCGTCGGGGCGGACGGGCTCTACTCGCCGGTCCGTGCGCTGACCTTCGGCGGCGCCGGGCTGCATCCTCTGGGCTGTGCGATGGCGTGGTTCAGCGTGGCGGCCGCGGACCTCGGGGACATCCTCGAAGGCTGGTACCTGATGCACAACGCGCCCGGTGGGCGGGTCGTCTCGGTGCGGCCGGGCCGCACGCCCGAGACGGCGAAGGCGGGCCTCGGGCTCCGGGTCGATCCGCAGGCGCCGCTCCCCCGTGACCCGGCGGGCAGGCGCGACCTGCTCGCGCGCCGCTTCGCCGACGTCGGCTGGAAGGCCCCGCAGCTGGTCGAGGCGATGCACACGGCACCCGACTTCGCGTTCACGGCCGTGACCCAGGTCAAGCTGCCGCGCTGGGCACGCGGCCGGGTGGTGCTCCTCGGCGACGCGGCGGCGTGCCCGACCCCGCTCACCGGCCTGGGCACGAGCGTCGCGCTGGTGCAGGCCTACGTGCTGGCAGGCGAGCTGGCCGCGGCCCACGGCGACCACGTGGTCGCGTTCGACCGACTCGAGCAGGTGACCCGGCCCTACGTCGCCACCGCCCAGGAGCTGCCGCCCGGCGGTGTCGGGGGCTACGCGCCGAACAGCGCGCTCGTCATCCGACTGCGCGCGACGTCGATGCGCGCGATGACCCGTTGGCCGATGCGGCCGATCCTGCAGCGCCAGTTCGCGAAGGCAGGCGATATCGCCCTCCCCGACTACGCCTCCGACGGATCACCGGTCGGGTGAGCCGGGTCGACCCACGCGACGTGCTCGGGGTCGGCCGCGAGGTCCGTGTCCGCGAGGTCGAGGTTGACCACGATCGGATCCTGGCCGCTGCGCGTGAGCACGCACTCCAACGGCTCGTCGTCCAACGCGTTGATCTCCTGGTGGGGGACGTAGGGCGGCACGAAGATGAACCCGCCCGGTTCGGCCTCGGCGGTGAACTCCAGCCGCTCGCCCCACCGCATCCGGGCCTTGCCGCGCACGACGTAGATGACGCTCTCCAGCTCGCCGTGGTGGTGGGCGCCCGTGCGGGCGCCGGGACGGATCGTCACCGTGCCTGCCCACAGCTTCTCCGACCCCGCCCTGGCGTGGTCGACCGCGGCCGCGCGGTGCATGCCGGGCGTCTGCGGCGTGTTGGTGTCGAGGGAGTCCGCGGGGATCACGCGCACGCCTTCGGTGCGCCAGTCGGCTGTCATGGGTCCGACGCTAACGCGGATGCCGCCGCGTGCAGTCGGGCGCGGGTCGCCGCATCGGCCGGGAAGAACGACTCGACGGCCAGCTCGGCCAGGGTGACGTCGTGGGGGCCGCCGAACGTCGTCACCGTCGTGTACAGCGCGAGATCCCCCGCGGGGTCCGCCAGGGTCACGGTGAGCAGCAGCTCCTGGGGTCCGGGATCGGGGCGGGCGGCGAGCACGTCGGCGACGCCGGGGTACGAGCGGACCTCCGCGAGCAGCTCGGCCAGCCGTGGGTCGCCGCTCCAGCGCAGCGCCCTGATCAGCCGCTGCCCGATGTGGGCGATCCACGGCGCAGGCTCGCGCATCCTGCGCAGCAGCCCGTCCGGGTGCAGCCCGATGCGGTAGGCGTTGGGCGCGGTCAACAGGGCAGGATCGGTCCCGGCCAGCAGCAGTGCGGTCGGGCGGTTGGCCATCAGCACGTCGCCCCAGCGGTCGAGGACGAGCGCCGGGTAGGGCTCGTGACCCGACAGCAGATGCGTCAACGCCTCGCGGGCCGACCGCAGGTGGTCGGCGCCGAGGTCGGACTCGGCGTACGCAGGCGCGTAGCCCGCCGCGAGGACGAGGGCGTTGCGCTCCCGCAGCGGCATCTCCAGGTGCTCGGCGAGGTGCAGCAGCAGGGCCCGGCTGGGCCGGGCGCGGCCGGTCTCGACGAAGCTCAGGTGCCGCGCGGACACCCCGCTCGCCGAGGCCAGGTCGAGCTGGCTGCGCCGGGCCTCCTGCCGCCAGTGCCGCAGGAGATCGCCGACGGTGGGTGCCCCCGCCCGCCGCCCCTGCGTCCGCTGAGCTGTGCTCACGGACCCGACCGTAGCCGCGCCCGCGCGGCGCGACGACTACCCGGGAGGTAATCGCCCCCGTGACCCGACGCGTGAACTCTCGACGACGTCAGCACGACACCGACCAGCCAAGGAGGCTGCACCATGACCTCGACGACCACGTTCGACGACACCGCCCGCGCCTACGTCGCCGCCTTCAACGCCCAGGACGACACCGAGCGCCGGAAGGCGGTCGCGACGGTCTTCGCGCCCGACGCGACCTACACCGACCCGCTCGCGGACATCGCGGGGCACGACGCGATCGCCGCGTTCATCGCGGGCGCACAGCAGCAGTTCGCGGGCTGGACCTTCCGCCTCGCAGGCCCCGTCGACGGCCACCACGACCAGGCCCGGTTCACCTGGGTGCTGGGCCCCGACGGAGAGGAGCCGGTGGTGGGCTTCGACGTCATCCGGCTCGACGACGAGGGACGGATCACGCAGGTGCTGGGCTTCCTCGACAAGGTGCCCGCCCCGGCCGCCTGAGCAGGGACGGCCACCGCCGCCCGAGGGGGGATCAGGCGGCGGTGGCCAGGGTGAGCGCGTGCCGCCCTTCGGCGTCGGTCCAGGTGCGGGTGAGGTCGTAGCCGGTGGCCTCCAGCCACCCCCGCACCCCGCCGGGACGGAACTTCGCCGAAGTCTCGGTGGTGAGCTCCTCGCCTTCGGCGAACGCCACGGTGAGGTCGAGGTCGGCCACCCGCACGGTCATCGCGTGCCGGGCGCGCAGCCGCATCTCGATCCACTCGTGGCGCGCGTCCCACAGCGCGTGGTGGTCGAACGCGTCGACCGCGAAGTCGGCCGCCAGCTCGCGGTTGAGCACGCGCAGGACGTTGCGGTTGAACTCCGCCGTGACGCCGTGGCTGTCGGCGTAGGCGGCGACCATCGTGGGCTCGTCGATCACCATGCTCGTGCCGAGCAGCAGCTGCTCCCCCGGCGCCAGCACGCCGCGCAGCCGGGTCAGGAACGCGGCGCGCTCACGGGGCGCCAAGTTGCCGATCGTGCCGCCGAGGAACGCGATCATGCGCCTGCCCCCGCGGGGCAGCCGGTCCAGGTGCCGGGTGAAGTCGCCCACCACACCGTGCAGCGCCAGGCCGGGGTAGTCGGGCGCGAGGGCGTCCATCGCGGCCCGCAGGGCCGACGCGCTGACGTCCTGGGGCACGTAGGTCGCCAGCGTGCCCGCGCGTTGGAAGGCGTCCAGGAGCAACCTGGTCTTCTCCGACGAGCCGGAGCCCAGCTCGACGAGCGTGTCGGCGCCCGACAGCGCGGCGATCTCGTCGACGCCGTCGATGAGCAGGGCGCGTTCGGTGCGCGTCGGGTAGTACTCGGGCAGCCGGGTGATCTGCTCGAACAGCACGCTCCCGCGCGCGTCGTAGAACCACTTCGGCGGCAGGCTCTTGGGGCTCGCGGTGAGCCCCGCGCGCGCGTCCGCCGCCAGTGCGGCCTCCGCGTCGTGGTCGGTCAGGTGGATGTCCAGAACGCCTGCGTTCACGGGCTTCCCATCGGTGTCAGGTGGCAGTCGCCGGGGCGGGCCACCACGAGGTGTCGGTCGGTGACCCCGGTCCAGCCGGGGTCGGCGTCGCTCGGTTCGGAGGCGACGAGTGCGACGTCGGGCGCCACGCGCACCGAAAGCGCGTGTCCCCACGCGGTCGCCCAGATCGTGGCGCCGTCGGTGAGCAGCAGGTTCAGCCGCGAGCCGGGGGCAGCAGCCTCGACGTCGTCGACGACGCCCGCGAGCGCGTCCGCCCCGTCCTTGCCGGTCCGCAGCCGGTGCCGGACGAGCGCCCACAGCAAGGCGGCGTCGGTGGGGGCGTCGAGCGTGAGCAGATCGGTCACGGGCAGCGCTCCGCCGAGCGCCGCGACGGTGTCGGGCCAGCCCCGGACCACCCCGTTGTGGCTGAACAGCCAGCGGCCCTCGGCGAACGGAGCGGACGCGCCCGCCGTGACCGGCATCCCCACCGTGGCCGAGCGCACCGCGGCCAGCGCTGCCCCCGTCCGCGTCACCCCGGCCACGTCGGCGAACGCGGCGTCGGACCACAGCGGCGCCGCGCTGCGGTAGCGCACGGCCTGCGCGTCGCCCCCCGGGTACCAGCCGACGCCGAACCCGTCGGCGTTGACCGTGCCGCCGCCGCGCATGTCTGCGGGTGCGTAGGACTGGCGCAGCAGCCCGTGGGGGGGTTCGAGGACGAGCGCGGCCAGCGTCGTCGGCGGCCCGAGGTAGGCCAGGTGTCGACACACCGTTCAGGCGTCCCAGGCCAGCCGGAAGCCTGCGAAGATCTGGCGACGGATCGGGTGGTCCCAGTTGCGGAAGGTGCTCCGGATCGCCGCGGGATCGGTGCCGAACGAGCCGCCGCGCAGCACGCGGTAGTCGCCGCCGAAGAACACCTGCGAGTACTCGGGGTAGGGGAAGGCGGCGAAGCCGGGATAGGGATGCCAGCCCGAGGACGTCCATTCCCAGACGTCGCCGATCAGCTGCTCGACGCCCAGCGCCGACGCCCCGGCCGGGTAGGCGCCGACCGGGGCGGGAGCCAGGTGGCGCTGCCCGAGGTTGGCGTGCGCAGGCGTCGGGTCGTCGTCGCCCCACGGGTAGCGCCGCGACGTGCCCGTGGCCGGGTCGAACCGGGCAGCCTTCTCCCACTCGGCCTCGCTGGGCAGCCGCGCGTCCGCCCAGGTCGCGTACGCATCGGCCTCGTGCGCGCACACGTGCACGACGGGCTCGTCGAGCGGCACGGGCTCGACGACGCCGAACCGCCGCCGCCACCAGGTGCCGCCGTCGTCACGAGACCAGTCCTGCGGCGCGGAAAGCTCGGCGGCGAGCTTGTGCCGCCATCCCGCGTCGGTCCACCAGCGGGGGTCGCGGTAGCCACCCGCGTCGACGAACTCGGCGTACTCGCCGTTGGTGACGGGCGCGGTCGCGATCCGGAACGCGGGCAGGTCCACCAGGTGCGCAGGCCGCTCGTTGTCCAGCGCCCACGGCTCCGTCGACGTGCCCATGGTGAACGCTCCGGCGGGCACGAGGACATCGCGCGCCCGCAGCGGGCGGCCGGGCGGCGGCGGGGCGGCGGCGAGGACGGGCGCGCCCGCGCGCAGCTGGTGGGTGGCGAGCATCGTCTCGTCGTGCTGCTGCTCGTGTTGGACGATCATGCCGAACGCGAACCCGTCGGCCTCCAGCCGCCGCCCCGACAGCGGGCTGCGGCCCAGTGCGTCGAGCGCCTTGTCCCGCACTTCCGCGACGTAGGCGCGGGTTTCGGACGGGGTCAGCAACGGCAGTTCGACGCGGCTGGCCCGAGAGTGCCGGAACGCGTCGTACAGTCCGTCGATCTCCGGCCGCAGGGCTTCGCGGCCGCCCACGTCCCGCACCAGCCAGAGCTCCTCCTGGCTGCCGATGTGCGCGAGGTCCCAGACCAGCGGCGACATCAGCGGCGAGTGTTGGGCGATGAGATCGCCCTCGTCGACGGCGTCGGTGAGCGCGGTGCTGCGGGCCCGCGATGCGGACAGCAGCTCGGCGACCTTGGCCCGCAGCGCCTCGGCACCACCGTCGCGCAAGGCCGCAGCGGTCATCGACTCAGCAGTCGTGGAGTGGGGGGTCATAGCTGAGCTCCTTCCGGTTCGTCGGCGGGGCAGAGCCCACGCTGGACGAGCCGTTCGTTCATGGTGACCAGCTCGTCGACGAGCCATTCCGGGGCGGCGAGGGCGGGCAGGCGCTCACACGCCAGTTCGAACACCGCGGCCGCCGCCCTGGCGAGCACCCGGTCGGCGAGGCCGTGGCGGGCGGCGGACACCCATCGGGTGCGGGCGGGCGCACAGACGTCGCGCACGACGTCGATCACCGAAGGGTCCGACAGGAGCGCCGCCAGCACCGCGACCGGCAATGCCCAGCGTCGGCCAGGCTGCATGTCGACGTAGCGGACCTCCAGGTGCCCCCGCGGGCGCACCGGCGGGAACAAGGTCGAGATGTGGTAGTCCAGATCCGCGACGGTCGGCGGCCGCGGCGTCGCCTCCCGCACCCACGCCGCGAACGACAAGCCCTCGGGCACGATCCAGTTGCCGTTCTCCCGCACACACAGCACCGGTGCGTCCATGACGCGCCGCGCCCACGACGCGGCCGGGTCGGCCGGGTCGGGCTCGGCCGGTGGGGCCGTGCGGGCCGGGTCGGCCCGCAGCCACGCGGCCCAGCGGGCGGACTTCCACCCGGTGCGCCGCCCGTGCAGCTGCGGGGAGTTGGCGAACGCGCCCATCAGCACGGGGCCGAGCGCGTGGGTGGCCGCCCACCGTCCGGCAACGGCGGCGCCTTCGCCTGCGTCCACGCTGACCTGCACGGCGGCCGTCGAGCACATCGCGCTGCGGCCGTGCGGGCCGATCCGGTCGAAGGACTGCTCCATCGCGCGGTAGCGAGGCAGCTCCAGCAGGCGCAACGGGGGCCGGTCGGCGTCCGCGGCCCTGCCCTCGATGTCGAGGCCCGCGGCGGAAACGGCGCTGTGCAGCGCGTCGGCGTCGGCGCACGTGGTGGACAGCAGCCCGGCAAGATCGGGAAACGGCGGGCTGGCGAGCTCGATCTGGCCTCCGGGCTCCACGGTGACCTGGGAGCCGCCGGGCAACGGATCGGCGGGGGATGTCGGGTCGAGCGAGGTCGGGCTGTATCTGCCGAGTGCGGCGGAGAGGGTCGCGGCGGTGAGCTTGCCCGGCGAACGGGGCCGCACCAGCCACTCCAGCTCCACGCCGGTGAGCCGCGGTGGGCCGTGCTTGAAGCAGACGGAGGCGACGTAGGCCTCGGCGTCCCACCGGTCACGCAACACTGATGTGCCCGCATCCGGGTTCGGTTCGTCGGCCGTGGTGACGGCGGCGCCGACCGTGCGAGCAACCTGGTAGGTCACGCGCACCGACGCTACCCGCGCAACGGACCGATCGCATGCGCGTTCGGCGTTCCGTTCTCGGCCGTCACCACCCTCTAAGATCGCCTGGTGCCCCGCGTCAGCACCGACCAGCTCGAGGCGCGACGACAGCAGATCCTCGACGGGGCGCGCGCCTGCTTCGCCGCGTACGGCTACGAGGGCGCGACCGTGCGACGGCTCGAACAGGGCATCGGGCTGTCCAGGGGCGCGATCTTCCACCACTTCACCGATAAGGACACGCTGTTCCTCGCGCTGGCCGAGCAGGACGCGCGGCGGATGGCCGACGTCGTGGCCGAGCAGGGGCTCGTGCAGGTGATGCGCGAGCTGCTGAGCGATCCCCTCGCGGAGCGCAGCTGGCTGGGCACCCGGCTGGAGGTCTCCCGGCGGCTGCGCACCGACCCGTTGTTCCGGGAGCGCTGGAGCGCCCACTCCGCCGAGCTGACCCGTGCGACGCGCGAACGGCTCGAGCGGCAGGCGGTGGCCGGTTCGCTGCGCGACGACGTGCCCGTCGCGGTGCTCGCCCAGTACCTCGAGCTGGTCCTCGAAGGGCTGATCTCGCACCTGGCGATGGGCCTTCCCGCCGACGATCTCGGCCCGGTGCTCGACGTCGTCGAGGCGTCGGTCCGGCGCCCATCCGTATCGCCCAGGACCTGATCGCGGGCTACCCGACCAGGGGCGGCGTTGTTATGGTGGCCGGGCAGTTGCCCCCGGTGATCGGGCGCGCACCCCGACAACGGCGTCGGAGTGCGCGTCTCACCCCGGTCCGGGATCTCGGACGGCGCATCAGGCCGCCGGTGCTCCCCCGACGAGACGGTCCGCATCCGCGTACTGGGTCCGGTACAGCGCCGCGTAGCGCCTGCCTGCGGCGAGGAGATCGTCGTGGGTGCCCCGCTCGACGACGCGGCCGTCCTCGACGACGGCGATCTCGTCCGCGGCCCTGATCGTCGAGAGGCGGTGGGCGATGACGATCGCCGTCCGCCCTTCGAGCGCCTCGACCAGTGCCTCCTGCACGGCGACCTCGGACTCGGAGTCGAGGTGCGCGGTGGCCTCGTCCAGGATGACGACCCGCGGCTTGGCCAGCAGCAGCCGCGCGATGGTGAGGCGCTGCCGCTCGCCGCCCGACAGCCGGTAGCCGCGCTCGCCCACCACCGTGTCCAGCCCGTCGGGAAGGCCTGCGAGCAGCGCGCCGAGCCGGGCACGGTGCAGCGCGTGGATGAGCTCCGCTTCGGTCGCCTCCGGTGCGGCGTAGCGCAGGTTGCCCGCGATCGTGTCGTGGAACAGGTGGCCGTCCTGGGTGACGACGCCGACCGCCCCACGCACGGCCGCGAACGTCAGGTCGCGCACGTCGACCCCCGCCAGCTCGACCGCTCCGCCGTCCACGTCGTAGAGGCGCGGCACGAGCGTCGCGATCGTCGACTTCCCCGCACCCGAAGGGCCGACGAGCGCGAGCAGCCGCCCGGCGCCGACCTCGAGGTCGATGCCGTGCAGCACCTCCTGGCCGCCGCGGTGGTCGAGCACCGCGACGTCCTCCAACGAGGCCAGCGACACCTGGTCGGCGCGGGGATAGGTGAACCGCACGTCCCGCAGCCGGACGCCGATCGACCCTTCGGGCAGCTCGACCGCGCCGGGCCGTTCGGTGATCATCGGCGCGAGGTCGAGCACCTCGAAGACGCGCTCGAACGAGACGAGCGCGGTCATCACGTCGACGCGGGCGTTCGCGAGGGCGGTCATCGGCGAGTAGAGCCGGGTGAGCAGCAGCGCCAAGGTGACGACGGTGCCCGCCTCGATCCGGCCGGTCACCGCGAGCCAGCCGCCGAGGCCGTAGATCAGCGCCTGCGCCAGCGCGGACACCAGCGACAGCGCGGTCACGAACACCCGCGACACCATGGCGGTGCGCACCCCGATGTCGCGGATGCGTACGGCGCGGTCGGCGAACTCGGCGATCTCGTCGTCGGGCCGTCCGAACAGCTTCACCAGCGTCGCACCCGGCGCCGAGAACCGCTCGGTCATCTGGTTGGACAGGCCCGCGTTGAGGTCGGCGGCCTCCCGGCGCAGGTCGGCGATGCGCCTGCCCATCCGGCGCGCGGGGATCACGAAGATCGGCAGCAGCAGTAGCGCGAGCACCGTGACCTGCCAGGCCAACGTGATCATGACCGCGACGGCCAGCGTCAGCTGGATGACGTTGGCCACCACGCTCGCCAGCGTCGTCGTGATCGCGGACTGGGCGCCGATGACGTCGTTGTTGAGCCTGCTGACCAGCGCGCCCGTGCGGGTGCGGGTGAAGAACGCGACGGGCATCGTCTGGACGTGCGCGTAGACGGCCCGGCGCAGGTCGGCGATGAGGCCCTCGCCGATGCTTGACGAGAACCAGCGGGTGCCGAGCCCGTTGACCGCCTCGACGACCGCGAGCGCGGCGATCCCGGCGGCCAACCCGACCACCGTCGCGGCGGCGACCGCGGTGTCCCCCCGTGCGACGATCGTGTCGACGACCCGACCCGCGAGGATCGGCGTGACGACCCCGACCACCGAGGACACGATGGTGAACAGCAGGAACGCGATCAGACCACGACGGTAGGGCGCGGCGAAGCGCCAGATCCTCGGGATCGTCCCCTTTTTCACCGACCGCGGGGCATCCACCCCGTGGGCGACGCCTCGCAGCATTCCGAACGGCCTGTCCACGCGTTCTCCTCTCAACGGAGGTGCAACACGTTCCCAGGCGACGTCCATCCCCGCGCGGCGACCACCCGCGCGGGGCGCGCTACTTCTTCTTCGTGCGGGTCGCTCCGCCGCGGCCGCGCAGCGTCACGCCGGTCTCGGAGAGCACGCGGTGCACGAATCCGTAGGAACGGCCCGTCTGCTCGGCGAGGGCGCGGATGCTGGCGCCCTTCTCGTACTTCTTCTTGAGGTCGGTGGCAAGCTTGTCCCGTTGGTTGCCCGTGATGCGAGCACCCTTTTTCAGATCGGTCACAGCCTGTCCCCTCCAGACTCATCGGATAATCCCTGTTCCGGGCCGTGCCGCCCGGGTGCGGCAATGATCGTCCACCGACCGGGTCGCCGAACAGGAGATCTTTTCGAAGATCGGTGAGCGGTTCCGCCGAATGGATCACGCACACGGGTGATCATTGCGACCGTTTGATCACCTGCCCGTCACCCCGTCGCCACTCTCCGATCACTCCGGAAGTGGATCGACGAGCCGTGGGTCCCTCCCCTGCCGGATGTGACCCACGCCACGACGCCGCAGCGCACGGCGATCGGGTGGTGACCGTCCCGTACGGATCGTCCGATCAGGCCAACTGGACGAGTTCGAGGTAGTCGCGCGACCACAGGTCTTCGGTGCCGTCGGGCAGCACGATGACCTTGTCCGGCGTGAGCGCCTCGACGGCGCCGGGGTCGTGGGTGACGAGCACGACCGCCCCCGCGAACCGCCGCAGCGCGTCGAGCACCTGTTCGCGGCTGGCCGGGTCGAGGTTGTTGGTGGGCTCGTCGAGCAGCAGGACGTTCGCGGAGCTGGAAACGAGGCCCGCGAGCGCGAGCCGGGTGCGCTCGCCGCCCGACAGGGTGCCCGCGCGCTGGTCGAGCTGGTCCCCGGAGAACATGAAGGACCCCAGCAGCGTGCGCAGCTGCTGTTCGGGCGCGTCCGGGGAGGCGTGGCGCACGTTCTCCCAGACGGTGGCGTCCATGTCGAGCGTGTCGTGCTCCTGGGCGAAGTAGCCGGTGCGCAGCCCGTGGCCGGGCACGACCTTGCCCGCGTCGGGCGACTCGGTGCCCGCCAGCAGCCGCAGCAGCGTGGTCTTGCCCGCACCGTTCAGCCCCAGCACGACGACCTTCGCGCCGCGGTCGACGGCCAGGTCGACACCGGTGAAGACCTCGAGCGAGCCGAACGCCTTCGACAGCCCCTGCGCGGTGAGCGGGGTGCGCCCGCACGGCGCCGGGTCGGGGAAGCGGATCCGCGCCACGCGGTCGCGCTTGTGCTCGGGCTCCAGCGCGGCGAGCATCTGGTCGGCGCGCCGGGCCATGTTCTTGGCCGCAACCGCCTTGGTCGCCTTCGCGCCCATCTTGGCCGCCTGCGTGTGCAGCACGGCGGCCTTCTTCTCGGCGTTGGCCCGCTCCCGGCGGCGGCGCTTCTCGTCGGTGGCCCGCGCCTCCTGGTAGCGGCGCCAGTCCATGTTGTAGACGTCGGCCTCGGAGCGCGTGGCGTCGAGGTACCACACCTTGTTGACGACGGCGGCGAGCAGCTCGGTGTCGTGGCTGATCACGACGAGGCCGCCGCTGTGCGCGGAGAGGAACGAGCGCAGCCAGGTTATCGAGTCGGCGTCGAGGTGGTTGGTGGGCTCGTCGAGCAGGAGCGTGGTGGCGCTGGGCGCCCCGCCGCCGCCGCCGTCCGACGCCGCGAACAGGATGCGGGCCAGCTCGACGCGGCGACGCTGGCCGCCCGACAGGGTGGAGATCTGCTGGGCGAGCACCCGGTCGGGCAGGCCGAGGTTGGCGCAGATGCGGGCGGCGTCGCTCTCGGCCGCGTAACCGCCCAGAGCGGCGAAGCGCTCCTCGATCCGCCCGTACTCGCGCACGGCCCGGTCGTTCTCCGAGCCGTCCACCAGCTCGGCCATCGCCGTCTGCGCCTTCTCCATCTTGCGCAGCATCTCGTCGAGGCCGCGCGCGGACAGGACGCGGTCCTTGGCGGTGACGGTGAGGTCACCCTCGCGGGGATCCTGCGGCAGGTAGCCGACGGAGCCCGACGTGGTGACCACGCCCCCGTACGGCTCGCCTGCACCCGCCAGCACGCGCATGGTGGTGGTCTTGCCTGCGCCGTTGCGCCCGACGAGACCGATGCGGTCGCCGGACTGGACGCGCAGGGTGGCGTCCGACAGCAGAATGCGGGACCCGGCCCGCAGCTCCAGGTCGGTGGCGGTGATCACAGTGTCTCTCCGGAAGGACGAGGGCAGGCAGGCGGCATCGCAGGGGGCGAAGCGCGGCCTACTCGATCCGGATCACCTCTCAAGAGTACCGGTCGGCGCGAGCGGGTTTGGCCCGTAGGGTCGCGGGCATGACGGATCTCACCGGCCGGGCCGCCCTCGTCACCGGGGCCAGCCGCGGCATCGGCCACGCGATCGCCGCCGAGATCCTCTCCCGTGGCGCCTCCGTGACGATCACCGCGCGCAAGCAGGACGAGCTGGCCGCCGCGGCGAAGGAGCTGGTGGACGGGCCCGCGGGCGGGGCGAGCGAGCGGGTGCTGGCCGTCGCGGGCAACGCAGGCTCGGCGGAGGCGCGCGCGGAGGCGGTGACGCGCACGGTCGACGCGTTCGGCCGGGTCGACATCCTGGTCAACAACACCGGGGTCAACCCGACGTACGGCCCGCTCATGGACGCCGACCTCGACGCCGTCCGCAAGATCTTCGACATCAACGTGGTGGCGGCGCTGGGGTTCGTGCAGCTCGTCCATCGGGCGTGGATGCGCGAGCACGGCGGCGCGGTGGTCAACGTCGCGTCGGTGGCGGGGCTGCGCTCGACCGGGGTGATCGCGGCGTACGGGGCGTCCAAGGCGGCCCTCATCCGGCTCACCGAGGAGCTGGCATGGGAGCTCGGCCCTTCGATCAGGGTCAACGCCATCGCGCCCGCCGTCGTCAAGACGCGGTTCGCCACCGCCCTGTACGCCGAGGGCGAGGACAAGGTCAGCGCCGCGTACCCGATGAAGCGCCTCGGCGAGCCCGAGGACGTGGCCCGACTGGTCGGCTTCCTGGTGTCCGACGCGGCGTCCTGGATCACCGGCGAGACCGTGCGGCTGGACGGCGGGATGCTGGCGACCGGCGGCCTCGGCTGACGCCGTGCGCGGAAAAGGTCGCCAGGGCGACCTTTTCCGCGCACGACCACTAGAGAACAGGTGCGTCGGTCCACAGTCGGCTCGTCCGGCCGGTCAGGACGTCCAGCAGCGCCGCGGCCTGCCCGTCGGTGAGCGAGGCCACGTAGTCGATCACCGCCCGGCCGCTGGCGAGGCGGAGGGACCCCAGCTCGGCCCGCGAGAGCTCCACGAGATCGTGCAGCCGAGGAGGCAGGCGCGGGCCGTCGCCGTCCTCCTCGAGCCATTCGGTCAGCGCCTGCACCAGCGCGGCGAGCACGGTGGCCTGCCCGCGTTGGTAGGAAGCCAGGTCCGCGCGCCGCAGCACGAACCGCTGGTGCACGAACTTGAGCACCGCCACCTCGTGCCACTGGGGCGTCGCGAGCGCCACGTGCGCCGAGCGCACCGGCGGGTCCTGGATCACGACGACGCCCGCGACCAGCCGCGACGTCCACCGCGCGGAGAACTCCGCCACCGCCCGCTCGCCCGCCATCGACCCGTCGAACGGGACCGCGAGCAGGCCGTCCACCAGGTCGTCGCGAACCCGCGCGACGGCCGCGGCGAACGCGTCGTCGTCGTAGGCCCAGCCGTCCTTGTCCCGCAAGCGCCGCCGCAGCCGCTCGAGATCCGACCCCGGCCCGGACGCGCCCGCTCCCCTGACCCACCCGGACAGCTCGGTGGCGACCCCGGCCTGCTGCAGAACGCCCACACGGTGGAAGTCCTCGAGATCGTGGATGGCGTAGGCGATGTCGTCGGCCGTGTCCATGACGGCGGCCTCGACCGTCTGCTGCCAGGGGCCCACCGGGAACGCCCCCCTGCAGTCGACGAGGTCGTCCAGCTCGCTGGTGTACGCGGCGAACTTGGCCGAGCCCGCGTCCGGCGCGCCCGACAGCGGGCCGCCCCCGCGCGGCGGCAGCAGCGCGTCGGCAGGGTGCGGTTGCGGATAGCGGCGCCGCGTCCACGGGTACTTGAGGATGGCCGCCCGTACGGCCGCGGTGAGGTCGAGCCCGGTGCCGCCGGGCCCGTGCAGATCGATCGTGGTGACGATGCGGAAGCTCTGCGCGTTGCCCTCGAAGCCGTCGGGCAGGCCGAGGCGCTCGCGGGCGACCCGGTCGAGAACCTGTTCGCCGAGGTGACCGAACGGCGGATGACCGAGGTCGTGGGCCAGAGCGGCGGCCTCCACGACGTCCGGGTCGCAGCCGCCCAGCCCTTCGATGAGGGGGTCGACGGCCACGCGCTCCGCGATCGCACGCGCGACTTGGGCGACCTGGAGGCTGTGCGTCAGCCGGTTGTGCACCAGCAGACCCGCGCCTGCGGGGCTCACGACCTGGGTGACCCCCGCGAGGCGGGCGAAGAACGGCGAGGCGGCGATCCGGTCGCGGTCGACGCGAAACGGGCTGGCCGCCAGCCCCACCCCGGACTCGGCGACCCACGACCGCCGCGCCGCCCGCGCCTTCTGGTCCACGCCGCGCAGGTTATCCCCGGCCGACCGGACCATGATCGGCGTATGCCGTGCAGAACGTGCGCGGTCGCACGTTTTCCGCCCGTTTCGGCGATCGCCACCCGCCGCCCGCGCTCAGCAGGCGATCATGGCCGGAGCTGCCCGGCATACTGGCCACCATGACCAGCGTGCTCGTGGTCGGCGGCGGACCTGCGGGGCGCGCGCTGGCAGCGGAGTGCGCGGCCCTCGGGTCCGACACCGTATTGGTGGACCGCGCGCCCGCCGCGCCGTGGCGGGCCACGTACGGGGCCTGGCTCGACCGGCTCCCCCCGGGTCTCCCACCGCCCGCCTCGACGGCCGCGGGTTGGGTCATCGCGCGCACGGCACACGCACTGGGGCGGCGCTACGCCGTGCTCGACGTCCCGGCGCTGCGCGCACACCTGGACGGGCGCCTGGCGGCGGGCGGGGTGCGGGTCGTCGCCGGGCGGGTGACCGGGCGATCCGGGTCCGCTGCCCTGCTCGCCGACGGCACCTGCCTGCACGCGGACGTGATCGTCGACGCGGGCGGCCACCGCGCTCCCCTGCTCGGTGCCGCGCCGACCGCGCGGAACGCGGTCGCGGCCGAGCAGACCGCGTACGGCGTCGTCGTGGACGCGGCCACCGTCGCCGCGCTGGTCGAACCCGGTGCTGCGCTGTTCATGGACTGGCGCCCCGACCACGGCGAGCCGGGCTGGCCGACGTTCCTCTACGCCGTTCCGCTCGGCGGCGGCGCGGTGCTGCTCGAGGAGACCTCGCTGGCCCGACGCCCCGGCCTACCGCTGCCGGTGCTGCGCCGCCGCCTGTTCGCCCGGCTGGCCCACCACGGCATCACCCCGCCCGCCGACGCCCCGGTCGAGCGCGTCCGGTTCCCCGTCGACCGTCCCCGGCACACCGCGCCCGGCGTGCTCGGCTTCGGCGCCGCCGCCCCGCTCATCCATCCGGCGACCGGCTTCAGCGTCGCCGACACCCTTCAGCTGGCGCCTGCCGTTGCCTGCGCACTCGTGTCCGAAGGGCTGCCTGCTGCCCGACGGCTGGTGTGGTCGACGCGCGCACAGGCCGTGCACCGGCTCCGGCGGATCGGGCTCGAGGCCGTGTTGCGGATGCCGCCCGCGGCGGTGCCGGAGTTCTTCGAGACGTTCTTCACGCTGCCCGAACGACACCAGCGCGCCTACCTCTCCGCGCGCGACGATCTCCCCGGCCTGCTCGCGGCGATGAGCGCGCTGTTCGTCCGCGCCGACGGGCGGCTTCGCTACCGACTCGTCGGCGCGGCTGTCCAACCCACCGCGCCTGCCCTGCCCACGTAGCGCCGCGCGACCAGGACAGGGCCTACAGCCGGAAGCCGAGCGCCCGCAGCTGCTCCCGACCGTCCTCGGTGATCTTCTCGGGCCCCCACGGCGGCATCCAGACCCAGTTGATCTTGATGTCGTCGACGAGCCCTTCGGAGCCGGTGAGCGCGGCCCGCGCCTGGTCCTCGATCACGTCGGTCAGGGGGCAGGCCGCACTGGTGAGGGTCATGTCGATGACCGCGACGCCGTCGGTCGCCTGGATGCCGTAGATGAGGCCGAGGTCCACGACGTTGATGCCCAGCTCGGGATCGACGACGTCGCGCATGGCCTCCTCGAGGTCCTCGACCGAAGGCTCGCCGGCCCGCGCCACCGGCGCCTCCGGCATGCCCGCCGCTCCGCGCACCACGTCCTCGCTCATGACACTCCTTCTGTCGCGCTCCGCGCGGCGTCGTCTGTCGCGCTCCGCGCGGCGTCGTCTTTCGGGCTCCGCCCGAGTGCATCCTTGAACGCCATCCACCCCAGCAACGCGCACTTCACCCGCGCCGGGTACCGCGCGACGCCCGCGAACGCCACGCCGTCGCCGAGCACCTCTTCGTCCGGCTCGACCTGACCGCGGCCCTGCGCCATCTCCTGGAACGCGCGCAGCGCCGTGAGGCTGTCCTCGACGGACTTCCCGACGACGAGGTCGGTGAGCACCGAGGCGGACGCCTGGCTGATGGAGCAGCCCAACGTCTCGTACGAGACGTCGGTGACGGTGTTGCCGTCCACCTTCACCCGCAGCGTGATCTCGTCGCCGCAGGTCGGGTTGATCTGGAACGACTCGGCGTCGAACGGCTCCCGCAGCCCCGCGTGGTGCGGTGTGCGGTAGTGGTCGAGAATGATCTCCTGGTACATCTGTTCGAGCTGCATCAGTTCACCCCGAAGAACGTACGGGCCTGCCGGACGCTGTCGACCAACGCGTCGACCTCCTGCGGCGTCGAGTACACGTGGAACGACGCCCGCACGGTGGCGGCCACCCCGAAACGCCGGTGCAGCGGCCACGCGCAGTGGTGCCCCACCCGCACGGCAACGCCCCGGTCGTCGAGCACCTGCCCGACGTCATGCGCGTGGATCCCGTCGACGACGAACGCGACGGCTCCGCCACGGCTCTCCAGCGTGCGCGGGCCGATGATGCGCACGCCCGGCACGGCGGCCAGCTGTTCCAGCGCGCGGCCCGTGAGCTCCAGCTCGTGCTCGTGCACCGCGTCCATGCCGATGCCGGTGAGGTAGTCGACGGCCGCGCCAAGGCCCACGGCCTGCGAGGTCATCGGCACGCCCGCCTCGAACCGCTGCGGCGGCGGCGCGTACGTCGAGCCCTCCATCCGGACCATCTCGATCATCGATCCGCCGGTGAGGAACGGTGGCATGGCAGCCAACAGCTCGTTGCGCCCGTAGAGCACCCCCACGCCGGAGGGGCCGAGCATCTTGTGTCCCGAGAACACGGCGAAGTCGACGCCGAGCCGCCCGAGGTGCACCGGCATGTGCGGCACCGACTGGCAGGCGTCCAGCAACGTCAGCGCCCCGACCGCGTGCGCGCGCGCCACCAGCTCGGCGACCGGCAGGATGGTGCCGAGCACGTTGGACTGGTGCGCAAAGGCCACGATCTTCGTGCGCTCGGTCAGCGTGATGGAGTCGAGGTCGACGCGGCCTTCGTCGGTGACGGAGTACCAGCGCAGGGTGGCGCCGGTGCGGCGGCACAGCTCCTGCCACGGCACGAGGTTGGCGTGGTGCTCCAGCTCGGTGACGACGATCTCGTCGCCGGGCCCGACCGCGAACCGCGCGGCCTCCCCGCCGAACGTCGCCGCGTTGCTGGACGCGTAGGCGACCAGGTTGACGCCCTCGGTGGCGTTCTTCGTGAACACCACCTCGTCCGCACCGGCGCCGACGAACGCGGCGATCCGCGCCCGCGCGGCCTCGTAGGCGTCGGTGGCCTCCTCGGCCAGCTGGTGCGCCCCGCGGTGCACGGCCGCGTTGTGCTGCTCGAGGAACGCCCGCTCCGCGTCGAGCACCTGACGCGGGCGTTGCGAGGTCGCACCCGAGTCCAGGTAGACCAGCTTGCGCCCGTCCCTGACCGTCCGCGACAGGATCGGGAAGTCCGCCCGGATCTTCTCCGTATCGATCTTCCCCGCGTCGATTTTCCCTGGTGCGCCGATCACGCCTGCGTCCATCAGACCGCCGCGGTCGTGAAACGCACGTAGCCGTTGCGCTCCAGCTCATCGGCCAGCTCGGGGCCGCCGGACTCGACCACCCGGCCCGCCGCGAAGACGTGCACGACGTCGGGCCGGATGTGCTGCAGGATCCGCGTGTAGTGGGTGATCAAAAGCACCCCGACCTCGCCGGACTCACGGAACCGGTTGACGCCCTCCGACACGACCCGCAGCGCGTCCACGTCGAGGCCGGAGTCGGTCTCGTCGAGCACCGCGAACTTCGGCTTCAGCAGCGCGAGCTGCAGCACCTCGTGGCGCTTCTTCTCGCCGCCGGAAAAGCCCTCGTTGACGCTGCGCTCGGCGAAGTCGGGGTCGATGTCGAGGTCGCTCATCGCGCCCTTGACCTCCTTGACCCAGGTACGCAGCTTCGGTGCCTCACCACGGACGGCGGTGGCGGCCGACCGCAGGAAGTTGGCCATCGAGACCCCCGGCACCTCCACCGGGTACTGCATCGCCAGGAACAGGCCCGCGCGGGCGCGCTCGTCGACGGTCATCGCGAGCACGTCTTGGCCGTCGAGGGTGACGGTGCCGGACATGACTGTGTACTTCGGGTGGCCCGCGATCGCGTAGGCCAGCGTCGACTTGCCGGAGCCGTTCGGACCCATGATCGCGTGGGTCTGGCCGGACTCGACGGTGAGGTCGACGCCCTTGAGGATCTCCTTGGGGCCATCTTCTGTGGCCACGGAGACGTGCAGGTCCTTGATCTCCAAGGTGGACATGGGGTGTGCGTGCTCCTACTTAGGCGGCTGTCAGAGGGCAGCGACGGCGAGTTCGGCCTCGACGGCCGCCTCCAGCCGCTCCCGCAGCTCGGGGACAGTGATCTTGCTGAGGATCTCGCCGAAGAACCCGCGGACGACCAGGCGTCGCGCGACGGCCTCCGGGATGCCCCGGCTCTGCAGGTAGAACAGCTGTTCGTCGTCGAAGCGGCCGGTGGCGCTGGCGTGCCCGGCCCCCGCGATCTCGCCGGTCTCGATCTCGAGGTTGGGCACGGAGTCGGCACGCGCGCCGGGGGTGAGCACGAGGTTGCGGTTGAGCTCGAACGTCTCGGTCGCCTCCGCGGTGCTGCGGATCAGCACGTCGCCGATCCACACCGTGCGCGCTTTGTCGCCCTGCAGCGCGTTCTTGTAGGTCACCTTGGAGCGGCAGTGCGGCTCGCCGTGGTCGACGAGCAGCCGCTGCTCGAGGTGCTGACCGGCGTCGGCGAACCCGAGGCCGATCAGCTCGGCGTCGCCGCCGGGCCCGCGGTAGGCGACGGTGGGGCTGATCCGCACGAGGTCGCCGCCCAGCGCCACCGAGGTGGCCCGCAGTGTGGCGTCGCGGCCCACCGCGATGTGGTGGGCGCCGACGTGCACCGCGTCGTCGGCCCACTCCTCGGTGACGACCAGCGTCAGGCGGGAGCCCTCGGCGAGCACGATCTCCAGGTTGTCGGCGAGTGTGCCCGAGCCGCTCTGCGCCAGCACGACGGTCGCCTCGGCGTGCGGGGTGGTGCGGATCTGCAGATGCGCCGCCGCGACAGCGCCCTCACCGGGACCGGTGACCGTCACGGCGACCAGCGGGGCAGCGCCGTCGACCGTGACGATCGTGGCCTCGCGGAACGCCGACCACGCCGCCGCCGCGACGCGGTCGGCCGGGACGCCGCCCTCGCCGATGCGCCGGTCGCTGCGGCCGACGGTCTCGAAGGACGCGCCGTCCACGGTGATCGCGGCAGTGCCGTCGAAGACCGCTGTGCCGTCGTGCAGACCGCGCAGCCGCCGCATCGGCGTGAACCGCCAGTTCTCCTCGCGGCCGCTGGGCACCTCGAACGCCGCGACGTCGTAGGAGGTGAACCGGTCGCGCGCCGACAGGGCGGGCTTCTCGCCCTGTCCGCGCTTGGCCCCCTGCAGCTCAGGGGCCAGACCAGCGACTTCGGTCGGGGTCATCCGACGGAGCCCTCCATCTGCAGCTCGATGAGCCGGTTCAGCTCCAGCGCGTACTCCATCGGCAGCTCGCGCGCGATGGGCTCGACGAAGCCGCGCACGACCATCGCCATGGCCTCGTCCTCGGTCAGGCCGCGGCTCATCAGGTAGAAGAGCTGGTCGTCGCTGACTCTGGAGACGGTGGCCTCGTGGCCCATCGTGACGTCGTCGGTGCGCACGTCGACGTAGGGGTACGTGTCGGAGCGGCTGATCGTGTCGACCAGCAGCGCGTCGCACTTCACGGTGGAACGCGAGTTCTTCGCACGGGGGTTGATCTGCACGAGCCCGCGGTAGGACGTGCGGCCGCCGCCACGGGCGACCGACTTCGAGATGATCGTCGAGGACGTGTTGGGCGCCAGGTGCACCATCTTCGCGCCCGCGTCCTGGTGCTGGCCCTCGCCCGCGAACGCGATCGAGAGCACCTCGCCCTTGGCGTGCTCGCCCATCAGCCACACCGCGGGGTACTTCATCGTGACCTTGGAGCCGAGGTTGCCGTCCACCCATTCCATGGTGGCGCCCTCTTCGGCCTTGGCCCGCTTCGTGACCAGGTTGTAGACGTTGGTGGACCAGTTCTGGATCGTCGTGTAGCGGCAGCGACCGCCCTTCTTGACGATGATCTCGACGACCGCGGAGTGCAGCGAGTCGGACGTGTAGATCGGCGCCGTGCAGCCTTCGACGTAGTGCACGTACGCACCCTCGTCGACGATGATCAGCGTGCGCTCGAACTGGCCCATGTTCTCGGTGTTGATCCGGAAGTAGGCCTGCAGCGGAATGTCGACGTGCACGCCCGGCGGCACGTAGATGAACGACCCGCCCGACCACACGGCCGAGTTCAGCGCGGAGAACTTGTTGTCGCCCGCCGGGATGACCGAGCCGAAGTACTCCCGGAACAGCTCCGGCTGCTCGCGCAGCGCGGTGTCGGTGTCCAGGAAGATCACGCCCTGCTGCTCCAGGTCCTCGCGGATCTGGTGGTAGACCACCTCGGACTCGTACTGCGCGGCCACGCCGGACACCAGACGGGCCTTCTCGGCCTCGGGGATGCCCAGCTTGTCGTACGTGCTCTTGATGTCGGCGGGCAGATCGTCCCAGGACGCGGCCTGCTTCTCGGTGGACCGCACGAAGTACTTGATGTTGTCGAAGTCGATGCCGGACAGGTCGGCACCCCAGCGCGGCATCGGCTTGCGCCCGAAGAGGTCGAGCGCCTTGAGGCGGAACTCCAGCATCCACTGGGGCTCGTTCTTCAGCGCGGAGATGTCGGCCACGACGTCCGCGGAAAGCCCGCGGCGTGCGGTGGCTCCGGCGGCGTCCGGATCGGCCCAACCGAAGTCGTACCGGCCGAGCGTCGCGAGCGTCTCCTCCTGGGTGAGCGACTCAGGAGTGGTCGTCATGCGGACTGCCTCCCACTTTTCGGGATTGTTTCTTGGGGAACGGGAATGTGGGTGGTGCACACCGGGTCGCCGCGGGCGATCGTGGCGAGGCGCTGCACGTGGGTGCCCAGCAGCTCGGCGAACGCCTGCGTCTCGGCCTCGCAGAGCGCGGGGAACTCGGCGGCGACGTGGGCGACGGGACAGTGGTGCTGGCACAGCTGCACGCCCGCGCCCGCCTCGCGCATCTGGGCCGCGTAGCCACGGGCGGTGAGCACCTTCGCGAGTGCGTCGACACGTCCGCCGAGGCCGTCCGCCGCGGCCACGCGCTCGGCGCCCTCACCGAGCAGTTCCTCGACCCGGTGGGCGGCGAAGTCCTGCACGGCGGCAGGGCCCGCATGCTCGGCGAGATAGCGGAGCGCGGAGACGGCGAGGGTGTCGTAGCCGTGGCCGAACCGGGCGCGGCCCGCGTCGGTGAGCCGGTACACCTTGGCCGGGCGACCGCGGCCCCTGCGCGTGGCGGTGCGCGCGGCGGCCTTCTGCTCGGCCTCTCCGTCGGCGATCAGCGCGTCGAGGTGACGGCGGACCGCGGGCCCCGAAAGCTGCAGCGCGCACGCCACGTCGACGGCGGTGACCGGCCCCTGTTCCATCAACAGGCGCGCCACCGCCTCACGCGTGCCCAGCTCGCTTTTCACAACACCAGTGTTGCTTATTTAGCGGGGCGCGGCAAAGGGGGGGCCTGGCGAGGTGAGCGGGCTCACTCGGGCACTCCGGCGGGCACGCTCGCCGCGGGCTTGTCGGGGCGCCTCGCTACTCTGCCATTCATGGTGGCACCGCAGCTGGACGGCGCGCCGCCGCCCGTTCTTGCGGTACGGACACCCGACCCCAGCAGACGCGCTCGGCGGCTCGGCCTCGTCGGCGCGCTGATGATGGCCTCGGGCGGCCTCGGCGCGGGAGCGCTGCCGGTCCCCAACCCGCTGTTCGGGCAACGGCTGATCGGCCTGCCCAGCCGCAACGTCACGCTCGCCATCGCCGTCACCTACACGGGCATCGTGCTCATGGTCCTGGCGTGGCTGTGGATGGCGAAGATGCTCCGCTCGCACGGGGCCACCGCGCCTGCGCCGACGATCGCCCAACTGGCCCGCACGACGGCGACGTGGGCACTGCCGTTGGCGGTCGCGCCGCCCCTGTTCTCCCGCGACGTCTACAGCTACCTCGCCCAGAGCGCCGAGCTCGCCAGGGGCATCGACCCCTACCTGTTGGGGCCCGCCGGAGGCCTCGGCATCGACGATCCGCTCGTGCGCTCGATCCCCACGATCTGGCGCGACACGCCCGCCCCTTACGGCCCCCTCTTCCTGGTCGTCGGCCGCGGCATCACGGCGCTGACGGGCGACAACGTCGTGCTCGGCATCTTCGCCTACCGCGTGCTGGCGCTCGCGGGGTTGGCGCTCATCATCTGGACGCTGCCGCGGCTGGCTCGCCGATGCGGCGTCGACGTCGGGCTCGCGCTCTGGCTCGGCGTCGGCAACCCGCTGGTGCTGTTCCACCTCGTCAGCGGCACCCACAACGAGTCGCTGATGATCGGGCTGTTCCTCGCGGGGATGGAGATCGGCCTGCGGGCCGGCTCCCGCGCGTTCGATCCGCACCTGCTCGGCGGGGCGTTCCTGATCGTGTGCGCCTCGGCGGTGAAGCTGCCCGCGCTGCTCGTGCTGGGCTTCCTCGGCCTGCACTGGGCGCGGCGGCGCGGTGGGAAGATCCGCGACGTCGCGGTCGCCGCCGCGGTGCTCACGGCCGTCACGGTGCTGGTCTACACCCCGCTCTCGCTCGGCACCGGTGTCGGGCTGGGCTGGACCACCACGCTCGCGGTGCCCACGCTGATCCTGTCGTGGATGTCGACCGCCACCGACCTCGGGCTCATCGGCGGCGGGGTCGGCATCCTCGGCGGCCTCGGCGACCACACCGACGCGGTGCTGGCGTTGTTCCGTGGCGTCGGGCTGGCCATCGCGGCCGTGCTCGGGGTGCGGCTGCTCTGGATGGTCTACCGCGGCAGGCTCGACCCGATCACCGGGATGGCGGCGGGCCTCGGCGCGGTCGTGCTGCTCGGGCCCGTGGTGCATCCGTGGTACGTGCTCTGGGGGCTGATCCCGCTGGCCGCCACCAGGGCGCTGCCCAGCTACCGGCGCGCGTTGCTCGCGGCGTCGGCCGTTCTCGCGGTGGTCGTTCCGCCGACCGGGGCGGACTTCAACTTCCGCGCCTTCCAGCTGCCGCTGGCGCTCGTCGCGGCGCTCGTCATGCTGGCGGTGCTGATCGCGGTTCAACGCAGGCAGATCCAAGGTGCGACAGGTGTCGACATCGACGCCCTGCCAGGGCACGCACCACTGGTCAACGACT
Source organism: Pseudonocardia sp. (assembly GCA_036401495.1). Classification (GTDB taxonomy): domain Bacteria; phylum Actinomycetota; class Actinomycetes; order Mycobacteriales; family Pseudonocardiaceae; genus Pseudonocardia. The sequence continues at coordinate 40,526 of DASWUV010000282.1, forward strand.
AGAGTTGTGCAGGTGAGTGGCGCTGCCGTGACCGTGCGCGGGTTGGTCAAACGGTTCGGCGCCAATACCGCGGTCGACGGGATCGACCTGGAGCTGCCCGCCGCGTCCGTGCTCGCGTTGCTGGGCCCCAACGGCGCGGGGAAGACGACCACCGTCGAGGTCTGCGAGGGGTTCCTGACCGCGGACGCGGGCGAGGTGCGCGTGCTCGGCATCGATCCCGCGGGGGCCCCGGACGCGCTCCGCGCGCGGATCGGCGTCATGCCCCAGGGCGGCGGGGCCTATCCCGGTGTGCGCGCCGCCGAGATGTTGGGGCTGGTCGCCGCGTGTTCCGCGCATCCGCTCGACCCGCCGTGGCTGTTGGACGTGCTGGGACTGGGCGGCTGCGCACGCACCCCCTACAAACGGCTCTCCGGGGGCCAGCAGCAGCGGCTCGCGCTGGCCTGCGCGGTCGTCGGGCGCCCTGAGCTGGTGTTCCTCGACGAGCCGACCGCGGGCCTCGACCCGCAGGCCCGACGGTTGGTGTGGGAGCTGATCGACGCGTTACGCCGCGACGGCGTGGCGGTGCTGCTCACCACGCACCTCATGGAGGAGGCCGAGTCGCTCGCCGACGACGTCGTGATCATCGACAAGGGGCGGGTCGTGGCGCACGGCAGCCCGGCCGTGCTGACCGCCACAGGACGGGTACAGGAGCTGCGGTTCCGGGCGAAGCCCGGAATGGATCTCACGGGGCTCGCCACGGCGCTGCCGCCCGACTACCGCGCCGCCGAGCCGATCTCGGGCCGCTACCTCGTGCAGGGCCGGATCGACCCGGCCGTGCTCTCGACGATCACCGCGTGGTGCGCCGAGCAGGGCGCCCTTGCCGACGACGTCCAGGTGGCGCGCCGCAGCCTCGAGGACGTGTTCCTGGAGCTGACGGGGCGGGAGCTGCGGTCGTGACCGCACGCGGCGACGGCCGCCGAGGCGCCGTCGCCACGATGCCGACGTACGCGAGGGGTGTCCGATGATGACGCGGTTCGAGGCGGGCACGTTCACCCCGGCCCCCGGCGCGGGTCGGCCGCTGCGGATGCTGGCGGCCCAGTCCGGCGTCGAGCTGCGGTTGTCGTTGCGGGGCGGTGAGCAGGTGCTGCTGACGCTGCTCATCCCCGCGATCCTGCTGGTCGGCCTGACCCTCATCACGTTGGTGCCGCTGCCCGACCCGCGGGTCGGCGCCGTGACCCCCGGTGTGCTCGCCTTGGCCGTGATGTCGACGGCGTTCACCAGCCAGGCCATCACGCTCGGCTTCGACCGGCGCTACGGCGTCATCCGGCGTCTGGCCGCCACCGCGCTCCCCCGCTGGCTGCTGGTGGCGGGCAGGCTGGTGGCGGCGCTCGGCGTCGTCGTGATCCAGATGGTGGTGCTGGGTGCGATCGCGTTCGCCCTCGACTGGCGACCCGCCGTCGCAGGTCTGGGCTGGGCACTGCTGCTGATCCTGCTGGGCTGCGCCGCGTTCGGCGCACTCGGGATCCTGGTGGGCGGCACGCTGCGCGCCGAGACGACGTTGGCGTTCGCCAACCTCGTGTGGCTGCTGCTGGTGCTGGTCGGGGGCATCGTGGTCCCGTTGTCCGAGATGCCCGCTCCACTCGCCGCCCTGGCCGCGCTCCTGCCCAGCGGCGCGCTCGCCGAAGGCCTGCGCGCGGCGTTGACGACAGGCCAGGCCCCCACCGCCGGACAGGTCCTCGTGCTGGTGGGATGGGCCGTAGTGGCAGGCGCCGCCGCCGTCCGCCTGGTCCGCTGGCGCTGACCCGGCCCGCCCCGGCCACTCCGCAGAAGTTCGCAGGACGTCGCACGTCTGCGGAGACGGCGGGGCGGGGGGCGTGGCGCGCCTCGCGTCGGTCGCGCGCCTAGCATCGTGCTGTGGCTCTGCTCGATCGTCTGCCGCCCACCTCCGACCGGGTCATGCGGGGGCTGGCGCTCGCCGCCGTCGTCGCGCAGGCGGGAATCGCCGTCACGGGATCGGTGGTCCGCGTCACCGGGTCGGGGTTGGGCTGCCCCACGTGGCCCCAGTGCTTCCCCGGCAGCCTGGTGCCGGTCGCGCACCCCGAGGCCAGGGCCGTCACCCAGTGGATCGAGTTCAGCAACCGGCTGCTGACCTTCCTCGTCGTCGTCATCGCGGGCGCCTGTCTGATCGCCGCGCTGACCACCCGGCCGCGCAGGCGCAGGCTCACCGGTCTCGCGCTCGTCCAGCCGCTGGGGGTCCTCGCCCAGGCCGTGATCGGCGGGTTGACGGTGTTGCTGCAGCTCGCGTGGTGGTCGGTCGCCGTGCACTTCGTCGTCTCGATGGTGCTCGTGTGGCTGGCCGTGCAGCTCGTCGCCGCGGCCTCGGAAGGCGAAGGGCCGCCACGCACACGCGTCCCCGGCCCGGTGCGGGCGCTGATCGCCACGAGCACCGCCGTGCTCGCCTGTCTGCTCGTCGTGGGCACGCTGGTCACGGCGGCCGGGCCGCATGCGGGCGACGCGGGCACCCCGCGGCTGGACCTTCCGGTGGCTTCGCTCGCGCAGCTGCACGCCGACCTGCTGTTCGCCTATCTGGGCATGCTCCTCGCGTTGGGCTTCACGCTGCGGGCGGTCGGCGCGTCGGGTGCCCTCGGCCGCCGCTTCGGCCTGCTGATCGGCACCGTGTTGGCGCAGGGCGCGATCGGCGGCACCCAGTACGCGCTGGGCGTTCCGGAGGCGCTGGTCTCGCTGCACGTGCTCGGTGCTGCGCTCGTCACGGTCGGCGCCGCCGCGCTGTGGGCAGGCACCGCCGAGCGGCCGCGGGCACCCATCGAGCGCCCGACCCCGGCGGAGCCTGCCCCCGCCAGGGCATGATCGCGCTGTGCGTGCGATCCAGATCAGCGAAACCGGTGGTCCCGACGTCCTGAAGCTCGCGGAGCTCCCCACCCCGGAGCCCGGTCCCGGCGAGGTCGTCGTCGAGGTCGGCGCCGCAGGCGTCAACTACATCGACACTTACCACCGCGGCGGCGGCTACCCCATGGCGCTGCCGTTCGTGCCCGGCCTGGAGGGCTGCGGGCGGGTCGTCGCCGTGGGCGACGGGGTCGTCGACCTCGCCGTCGGCGACCGCGTGGCGTGGTCGGACGCCCTCGGCAGCTACGCGGAGGCCGTCGCCGTGCCTGCCGAGAAGGCCGTGCCGGTGCCCGAGAACGTGTCGGACGAGCTCGCCGTGGGCGCTCTGCTGCAGGGCATGACGGCGTGGTTCCTGGTCAACACGACCTATCCGGTGCAGCCGGGCGACGACGTGCTCGTGCACGCCGCGGCGGGCGGCGTCGGGCTGCTGCTCACCCAGCTGGCGACCGCGCGCGGCGCCCGGGTGATCGCCACGGTCTCCTCGGCCGAGAAGGAGCAGCTGGCCAAGGCGGCGGGCGCGGTGGACGTGCTCCGCTATTCCGACGACCTGGCCGGGCAGGTGCGCGACCTCACCGGCGGCGTCGGCGTGGCGGTCGCCTACGACGGGGTCGGCGCGAGCACGTTCGACGCGAGCATGGACTCCCTGCGGCGCCGGGGCATGCTCGTGCTGTTCGGCGCCGCGAGCGGGCCGGTGCCGCCGGTCGATCCGCAGCGGCTCAACGCGGGCGGCTCGCTCTACCTGACCCGGCCGACCCTGTTCCACCACGTCCACTCCCGCGAGGAACTGCTGGCGACGTCCGGCGCCGTGTTCTCGGCGGTCGGCGACGGCACGCTCGACGTGCGCATCGGGCACCGCTACCCGTTGACCGCGGCCCGCGCCGCCCACGAGGACCTGCACGCCCGCCGCACGACCGGCAAGCTGGTGCTCACCCCGAAGAACTGACGGACCCCGAGCACCGGCGGCCCCGGCCTCAGAAGCTCGGCCAGCCCAGCACGGGAAGGCCGACGGCCGCGTCGACCGCGACGGCCACGAACAGCCCGCACAGGTAGGCGTTCGACCGGTGGAACAACGCCATCGGCGTGACCGTCCGGCCCGCGACGACCCCCGCATGCAGCCGGTGGGCCTCGGCCACGAACCACGCACCGCCCAGCACGGCGACCGCGGCGTAGATCCACGAGGTGGCCGGGATCAGCAGCAGCGTGGTCACCATCATCACCCACGAGTACGCCACGATCCGGCGGGACACCTGCGCAGGCGTGGCCACCACGGGGAGCATCGGCACGCCTGCCGCGGCGTAGTCGTCGCGGTAGCGCATCGCGAGCGCCCAGAAGTGCGGCGGCGTCCAGAAGAAGATCACGGCGAACATGACCAGTGCGGGCCAGCCGACCCGCCCGGTGACGGCCGCCCAGCCGATGACGACGGGCATGCACCCCGCCGCACCGCCCCACACGATGTTCTGGGAGGTGCGGCGCTTGAGCAGCAGCGTGTAGACCAGCACGTAGAACGCGATGGCCGCGACCGAGAGGCCCGCGGCCAGCCAGTTCGTGGTGAAGCCGAGCCACACGGCGCTGAGCGCGCCCAGCACGAGCCCGAACACCAGCGCGTTCCGCGGCGGCACCGCACCCCTGGCGAGGGGGCGCCGGGCGGTGCGCTTCATCTTCACGTCGATGTCGGCGTCGACGACGCAGTTCAACGCGTGCGCGCTGGCCGCGGCCGTCGCCCCGCCCACGAGCGTCGCGAGGATGAGGAACACCGAAGGGACGCCCCGCTGCGCGAGGAACATCGCGGGGACGGTGACGACCAGCAGCTGCTCGATGATCCGCGTCTTGGTCAGACCCAGGTAGGCCGCCCCTGTGGCGCGCGCGCGGCGCAGCCCCGCCCGCAACGGCGAGGACGAAGGCGCAACCAGCGGGGACGTGGGCACGGCCACCGGCACCTCGCCTTCTCACTATTGCCGAGCGGATGGGTTCTTCTACGGCTTGTCGATCCTAACGCCGTGCATGGCCGGGCGGCCGGCTGGGTAGACACCTGAAAGCTCCGGTGAAGACTCGGCGCGAGATCACACGCGACACGCCGAGCGGACTACGCTCCTGCCAAAGCCGCCCCACCCCCACCAGAACTCGTAAGGAGTGCTGTGGCCGACACCGACATCGAGGCGCTGACCAGGGCCAGCGTCCCCGCCGACTGGACCGACCTCGACCGGCGCACCGTCGACACGATCCGGGTACTCGCCGCCGACGCGGTGCAGAAGGTCGGCAACGGCCATCCCGGCACCGCGATGAGCTTGGCGCCGCTCGCGTACACGTTGTTCCAGCGCGTGATGCGGCACGACCCGAGCGACCCCGACTGGATCGGCCGCGACCGGTTCGTGCTCTCGGCAGGCCACTCCAGCCTGACGCTCTACATCCAGCTCTTCCTGTCCGGCTACGGCCTCGAGCTCGGCGACCTCGAAGCGCTGCGCACCTGGGGCAGCAAGACCCCTGGTCACCCCGAGCACCGCCACACGCCCGGCGTCGAGATCACCACCGGCCCGCTGGGCCAGGGCCTGTCGTCGGCCGTCGGCATGGCGATGGCCGCCCGGCGCGAGCGCGGCCTGTTCGACCCGACGCCCGACATCGGCGAGAGCCCGTTCGACCACGACATCTTCGTGATCGCCAGCGACGGCGACATCGAGGAGGGCATCACGTCCGAGGCTTCGTCGCTCGCGGGCACCCAGCAGCTGGGCAACCTCACCGTGATCTACGACGACAACAAGATCTCCATCGAGGACGACACCACCATCGCGCTGAGCGAGGACACCGCCAAGCGGTACGAGGCCTACCACTGGCACGTGCAGGTCGTCGAAGGCGGCGAGAACGTCACCGGGATCCTCGAGGCGTTGCAGAACGCCAAGGCCGAGACGGACCGACCCTCGTTCATCCTGCTGCGCACGGTGATCGGCTACCCGGCGCCCAAGAAGATGAACACGGGCAAGGCGCACGGTTCAGCGCTGGGCGACGACGAGGTCCGTGCGGTCAAGGAGATCCTCGGCTTCGACCCCGACAAGACCTTCCAGGTCGCGGAGGACGTCCTCGCGCACGCGCGCAAGGTGAAGGAGCGCGGCGCGCAGGCGCACGCGGAGTGGACGAAGCTCTACGACTCGTGGGTGACCCGCGAGCCCGAGCGCAAGGAACTGCTGGACCGCATGCTCGGTCGCGACCTGCCGGTCGGCTGGGAGAAGGCGCTGCCCTCGTGGGAGCCCGACAAGAAGGGCATCGCCACCCGCAAGGCCTCCGGTGAGGTGCTCAAGGCCCTCGCCGACGTGCTGCCGGAGCTGTGGGGCGGCTCAGCGGACCTCGCGGAGAGCAACAACACCACGATGGAGGGTGCGAACTCCTTCGGGCCCAAGACCATCGCCACCAAGATGTGGGACGCCGAGCCCTACGGGCGCACCCTGCACTTCGGCGTCCGCGAGCACGCGATGGGGGCGATCCTCACCGGTATCGCCCTGCACGGCCCCACCCGCCCCTACGGCGGCACGTTCATGACGTTCAGCGACTACATGCGGGGCGCGGTGCGCCTGGCGTCCGTGATGAAGGCGCCGGTCATCTACGTCTGGACGCACGACTCGATCGGGCTCGGCGAGGATGGGCCCACCCACCAGCCGATCGAGCACATGGCCGCGCTGCGCGCCATCCCGAACCTGTCGATGCTGCGGCCCGGCGACGCCAACGAGACGGCGTACGCCTGGAAGGCCATGCTGGAGAACCCGGAAGGGCCCAAGGGCATGGCGCTGACCCGGCAGAACATCCCCGTCCTCGAGGGCACGTCCGCCGAGGGCGTCGCCCGCGGCGGCTACGTCCTCGCCGAGGCCTCGGGCGGCGAGCCGCAGCTGATCCTCATGGGCACCGGCTCCGAGCTGCAGATCGCCGTGGAGGCGCGCGAGGTGATGGAGGGCGACGGCATCCCGACCCGGGTCGTGTCGATGCCCTGCATGGACTGGTTCGCGGAGCAAGACCAGGCCTACCGGGACTCGGTGCTGCCGCCCGCGGTGAAGGCACGCGTCTCGGTCGAGGCAGGCATCGCGATGCCCTGGTACCGCTGGGTCGGTGACGCAGGCGAGATCATCTCGATCGAGCACTACGGCGCCAGCGCCGACTACCAGACCCTGTTCCGCGAGTTCGGCTTCACCACCGAGCACGTCATCGCGGCCGCCCGCACCAGTCTCGATCGCGCAGGCTCCCCAAGCGCCTGAGCCGCCGAATCTCCAACCTCGCCGCTACCGAAACGAGAGGAGCCGCTCATGGCCCCCAACGAAAGACTCGCCGCCCTGTCGACGGCGGGCGTGTCCATCTGGCTCGACGACCTGTCGCGTGAGCGGCTCCAGACCGGCAACCTGCAGTCCCTGATCACCGACTACAGCGTGGTCGGGGTCACCACCAACCCGACGATCTTCGCCTCGGCGCTGGCGAAGGGCGAGGCCTACGACCCCCAGGTGCGCGAGCTCGCCGCGCGCGGGGCGTCGGTGGACGACGCGGTCCGCGAGATCACCGTGGCCGACGTGCAGCAGGCCTGCGACGTGTTCAGCGGGACCTGGGAGCACAGCGGCGGGGTCGACGGGCGCGTCTCGCTCGAGGTCGACCCGCGGCTCGCCAACGACGGCGACGCGACGTTCGCCGAAGCCGTCGACCTGTGGAAGGCCGTCGACCGGCCCAACCTGCTGGTCAAGATCCCGGCGACCGAAGGAGGGCTGCCCGCGATCACCCGCGCGCTGGCCGAGGGCGTCAGCGTGAACGTCACGCTGATCTTCTCCGTCGAGCGCTACCGCGCGGTCATGAAGGCCTACCTCGACGGTCTGGAGCAGGCCGCGGCCAACGGCCACAACCTGGCGGGCATCGCGTCGGTGGCGAGCTTCTTCGTCTCCCGCGTCGACACCGAGATCGACAAGCGGCTGGAGAAGATCGGCACCGACGCGGCACTGAAGCTGCGCGGACAGGCGGGCGTCGCCAACTCGCGGTTGGCCTACGCCGCGTTCCAGGAGATCTTCTCGGGCGAGCGCTGGAACGCGCTGGTGGCCAAGGGCGCGAAGGCCCAGCGGCCGCTGTGGGCGTCGACGGGCGTGAAGAACCCGGACTACTCCGACACGCTCTACATCACCGAACTGGTGGTCGCCGACAGCGTGAACACGATGCCGGAGAAGACGCTGATGGCCTACGCGGACCACGGCGAGCAGCACGGCGACGCGGTCACCGGCACCGCAGCCCAGGCGCAGGGCGTGTTCGACGCGATCGCCGCACAGGGCATCGACCTCAGCGACGTCTTCCGCACGCTGGAGGACGAGGGCGTCGACAAGTTCGACAAGTCGTGGGCGGAGCTTCTGGAGACGGTCAAGGGCCAGCTCGACGGAGTCAAGGGCTGACCGTCGGACACCCCGCCACTGCTGCGGCCCGGCGCGCGCGCCGGGTCGCAGCAGTGGTGTGCCGAGAAGTCTCGACAGGATGACCCCGCTGCGATCCGGTCGCGGTGCGCGCCCGGTAACGGGCCTGCAATGATCGTGTCGTGACCGTCGAACGCACCCGTCTGGAGAGCTCGTGACCGGCGCGAAGACCCTGACCAACCCGCTGCGGGACCCTCGGGACAAGCGGCTTCCGCGCATCGCCGGGCCTTGCGGTCTGGTGATCTTCGGGGTGACCGGTGACCTGTCGCGCAAGAAGCTGATGCCCGCGATCTACGACCTGGCCAACCGCGGGCTGCTCCCGCCCGGCTTCGCGCTCACGGGCTTCGCCCGCCGTGACTGGGAGACCGACGACTTCGGCCAGGTCGTCTACCAAGCCGTCAAGCAGCACGCACGCACCCCGTTCGACCAGACCGTGTGGGACCGCCTGGCCGAGGGCTTCCGGTTCGTCCAGGGCAGCTTCGACGACGACGACGCCTTCGACCGGCTCGAGCGCACCGTGGCCGACCTCGACCGGGTCCGCGGCACCGGGGGCAACCACGCGTTCTACCTGTCCATCCCGCCCGGCGCCTTCCCGGTGGTGTGCAAGCAGCTCGCCCGGTCGGGCCTGTCCGCCCAGGACGGGGCCCAGTGGCGCCGGGTGGTCATCGAGAAGCCGTTCGGGCACGACCTGACCTCGGCGATCGAGCTCAACGGCATCGTCAACGACGTCTTCCCCGAGGACTCGGTGTTCCGCATCGACCACTACCTCGGCAAGGAGACGGTGCAGAACATCCTCGCGCTGCGCTTCGCCAACCAGCTCTTCGAGCCGATCTGGAACGCCCACTACGTCGACCACGTGCAGATCACGATGGCCGAGGACATCGGCCTCGGCGGCCGCGCGGGCTACTACGACGGCATCGGCGCGGCCCGTGACGTGATCCAGAACCACCTGCTGCAGCTGCTCGCGTTCACCGCGATGGAGGAGCCGGTGTCGTTCTCCTCCAACGAGCTGCGCAACGAGAAGATCAAGGTCCTCAACGCAACCCGGCTCGTCGGCCCGCTCGACGAGACCACCGCGCACGGCCAGTACACCGGCGGCTGGCAGGGCGGCGAGCTGGTGCCCGGCCTGAAGGAGGAAGAGGGGTTCAACCCCCAGTCGCGCACCGAGACGTTCGCGGCGATCACGTGCGAGGTCGACACGCGACGGTGGGCCGGTGTGCCGTTCTACCTGCGCACGGGCAAGCGGCTGGGGCGGCGCGTCACCGAGATCGCGGTGGTGTTCAAGCGCGCGCCACACCTGCCGTTCGACGCGACGATGACCGAGGAGCTCGGCCAGAACGCGTTCGTCATCCGGGTGCAGCCCGACGAGGGCGTCACGATGCGGTTCGGGTCCAAGGTGCCGGGCAACCAGATGGAGGTCCGCGACGTCACCATGGACTTCGGCTACGGCACCGCGTTCACCGAGGCGTCGCCCGAGGCCTACGAGCGGCTGATCCTCGACGTGCTGCTCGGCGAGCCGTCCCTCTTCCCGGTGAACGCCGAGGTCGAGCGGTCGTGGGAGATCCTCGACCCGGTGCTGGAGCACTGGGCGACGCTGCCGACCGGCCCCGATCCCTACCCGGCGGGTTCGTGGGGCCCGCAGTCCGCGAAGACCATGCTCGCCCGCACCGGACGCACGTGGAGGCGGCCGTGACCGCCGCGCCGCGCCTGCGTGCCGCACATATGGGCCGAGCCGACCCCGTGAGGCGAGCAACGTGATCGTCGATCTTCCGTCCTGCACCGTCTCGGACGTCAACAAGGCGCTCGTGCAGCTGCGCTCCGACGGCGGGGTGCAGGCGCTGGGGCGCGTGCTGACGCTGGTGATCGTGACCGACGACGGCAGGACCATCGAGGGCGCGATCGCCGCCGCGAACTCGGCCAGCCGGGAGCACCCGTGCCGGGTGATCGTGCTGGCGCGCGGGCAGCGGAAGGCCGCGGCGCGGCTCGACGGGCAGATCCGGGTCGGCGGCGACGCGGGCGCGTCCGACGTCATCGTGCTGCGCGGCTACGGCCCACTGGCTGACGACGAGCCAGGCGCAGGCATGGTCATGCCGCTGCTGCTGCCCGACGCGCCGGTCGTGGCGTGGTGGCCCACCGAGGCGCCCGCGGTGCCGTCGGAGGACGCGGTGGGCCTTCTGGCGCAGCGGCGGATCACCGACGCGCTGTCGTCGAAGAACCCGACGAAGGCGTTCGAGCAGCGGCGCGCGCACTACGTCGCCGGGGACACCGACCTCACCTGGACCCGGCTCACGCCGTGGCGCGCACTGCTGGCCGCCGCGCTGGACGCGCCGCCGCAGGACCCGGTGACCAGAGCGGTCGTGGCGGGCGAGGTGGTCTCGCCTTCGACCGACCTGCTGGCGGGCTGGCTCGCGGTGCGGCTGGGGGTCAAGGTGAAGCGCTCACCGGCCCAGTCGGGGCCCGGCGTGACGTCGGTCCGCCTGGAACGGTTCGGTGCCGACGTCGAGCTGGTGCGACCCGACGGGAAGGTGGGCAGGCTGCGCCAGCCCGGACAGCCCGACCGGCTGGTGGCGCTCGCCCGGCGAGAGGTCCGCGACTGCCTCGCCGAGGAGCTGCGCCGCCTCGATCCCGACGAGATCTACGGCGAGGCGCTCGACGGCATCGGCAGGATCAGCAGAGGGCGCACGCCCATTTCCGTTCCGGCCGTTTCGGGTGTCTCGTGAGCACCGACGCAGCTCTCACCACTGGAGGCGGCACCATGACGGCGCCCGAGATCGCGGTCCACGCGCAGCAGAACATCCTCGCCTCCGCCGCCGCGGCCCGGCTCATCACGCGGTTGGTGGACATCCAGGCGGGTGGCAGCGTCCCGAAGCTCGTGCTGACCGGTGGCGGCGTGGGCATCGCGATGCTCGAGCAGGTGCGGGCCACGGTCGCGCGCGACGCCGTCGACTGGGGCGAGGTCGAGTTCTACTGGGGCGACGAGCGGTTCCTGGCGCCCGACGATCCGGAGCGCAACGACATCCAGGCGCGCGCCGCGCTGCTCGACCACGTCCGCGTCGACCCGGCCAAGGTGTACCCGATGGGCGCGGACACGGGCACCGGTCCTTCGGGAGCGGAGGCCGCCGCCGAGGAGTACGCGGCGCTGCTGGCGAGCAAGGCCCGGCCGGAGGACCACGGGCCCGTCCCGGCGTTCGACGTGCTGTTGCTGGGCATGGGTCCCGAGGGGCACGCCGCCTCGGTGTTCCCGCACTCGCCCGCGGTGTACGAGAACGAGCGCTCGGTCGTGGCGGTGCACGGGTGCCCCAAGCCGCCGCCGACGCGCGTGTCGCTCACGCTTCCGGCGATCCGCAAGGCCGCCGAGGTGTGGATCATCACGACGGGCGAGTCGAAGGCGGGCGCGGTGGCGTTGGCGCTCGGTGGCGCGGGCGAGGTCGCGATCCCGATCGCCGGGGCGCGCGGCACGCGGCGCACCCTGTGGCTCATCGACCGGGCCGCCGCGGTGAAGCTCCCCCGCGACCTGGTGCCGCAGATCGCCTGACCCGTGCGCCATCTCGTCGTCGACGGGGCGAACGTCGTCGGGTCGCGCCCCGACGGGTGGTGGCGCGACCGGGCGGGCGCCGCCACGCGCCTGGCCGAGCAACTGGCTGCCGCGCTGGACGCAGGCGCGCTCGACGCCGACGAGGTGCACCTGGTGCTGGAAGGCGCCGCCCGCTCGGCGTCGGTGCCCGGGCACGAGCGCCTGCACGTCGTGCGGGCGCCGCGAGACGGCGACAGCGCGATCGTGGAGCTGGCGGCCGCGCTGGACGGCGACGTGACGGTGGTGACCGCCGACCGCGGCCTGCGCGACCGCCTGACCGTCCCCGCGGTCGGCCCCGGCACACTGCTGTCCCGCCTCAGCTGAGGGCAGGCGCGCGGGCCGGGCGCCCAGGCCCACTTCGCAGAGGTTCGACCCCGCGGTCAGCCCGCCGCGTCCGGGCTCACGGCTTCCTCCAGGCGGGCGATGCGCTCCTCGTAGAACGCCACACCGGCCAGGCGGGCCTGCGCGCGCCCGTGCTCGAGGCGCACCTCGTCGATCAAGGAGCGGGCCTCACGGTGGTCTGCGTCGTCGGCGGCGAGGTCGACCGGCGGCCGCTCGAGGTCACCGACGCGCCGTTCGAGGGCCACGAGCTGGGCACTGATCCGGCGCACCTGGTCGTCCAGATCGACGACGCGGCCGGAAAGCTCGCCGAGCCGCTCGTCGCGCAGGCGGTGCTGCACCGCGGCTTCGGTGGCCTGTTCGTCGCGCAGCTGCGCGGCGACGTCCTGCAGGCGCTGCTCGTGGCGCTCGTCGCCCGCGCGCACGGCGTTGTCGATGCGCACCTGCATGCGCGCCAGCAACGGCCGCACGGGCGCGATGAGGCGGTTGCGGAGGCGGGGGTTCACGCGACCAGCTCGATCCGGCCCTGCGCCGCCCACGCGCGGAGCCATGCTCCCTCAACGGCAAGGCGGTGCTCCGCGGTGATCGCGACCGCGGGGCCCCAGCCGTGCGCGAACTCGGTCTGGTCGGGCCGGTCGATGACGGTGGTGCCCGTCATGCGGACCGTCGCCTCCGGGAACAGCTCGGTGAAGACGTACGCGGCCAATGTGCCCGTGGTGGGCCAGGCAGGGTCTTCGGCGGGAATGCCCATCAGCTCCTTCAGCGCGACGGTGAACACGTGGTTGGGCACCGAGACGGCCTCGACGGGCCACCAGTCGGGCCGGTCCTCCCGCTCCCAGTGCAGCCTGCCGGGCTCGGCGAGCAGGTAGAGCCGCGAACCGTGGTCGAAGAACGTGCCGGGTCCCGGCACGACCGCGCGGTGCAGCAGGACGACGTCGGTGCGGCGCCCGATCCGCGGCGGACCGGCGGGCTCGTCGAGCGCGAACGTGGTCATGCGCACGACCAGGTCGCTCCCGTCGATCAGGGCGGCCCGCTCTGCGCTCTCGGCCACCGGCGCGTTGCCGACGATCATGACGGAGCGGGGGGGATCGTGGCGGGCGTAGCCGCGCACCAGATCGGCCAGGACCTGTCTGGTCGTGGCTACGGTTCCTGCGCTGCTCATTCCGACGGACGTTAACGGACGGTTAGGACGCAACCGCCCCCGGGTGCGGGTAGATCACAGCTGGGACGACAATCTGGAGCGTGCCTGCTCCGAACGTCGCTGCTCCCTTCGTCATCGCCGAGATCGGCTGCAACCACGGCGGGGACCTCGACCTCGCCAAGCGGATGATTCTCTCGGCCGCGCGGTTCTGCGAGGTCGACGCCGTGAAGTTCCAGAAGCGCGACCCCGCCACGCTGCTCACGCCCGAGCAGTACAACGCCCCGCACCCCGAGCCCCGCCACGCGTTCGGCGCCAGCTACGGCGAACACCGGGAGTTTCTGGAGTTCGACATCGACCAGCACGGCGAGCTGGCCCGCTACGCGGCGGAGTGCGGCGTCGTCTACAGCACGAGCGTGTGGGACATGCCCTCGGCGAAGGCCGTCGTCGGGTTGGCGCCGCCGTTCGTGAAGATCCCGTCTGCCACCAACCAGCACACGGAGCTCCTCGAGCTGCTCTGTGCCGAGTTCGGCGGCATCATCCATCTTTCGCTCGGCATGACGACCAGGGCCGAGGAGGAGCGGATCGTCGCACTGTTCCGCGATCGGGGCCGGTTGTCCGACCTCGTCCTGTACGCGTGCACGTCGGGCTACCCGGTGCCGTTCGAGGACATCTGCCTGATGGAGGTGCGACGGCTGCGCGAAGCCTACGGCGAGGACGTCCACGCGGTCGGCTTCTCGGGCCACCACCTGGGCATCGCCGCGGACGTGGCCGCGCTCGCGCTCGGCGCGCAGTACGTCGAGCGGCACTTCACGCTGGACCGCACGAGCAAGGGCACCGACCACGCCGCGTCACTCGAGCCGGACGGGATGCGGAAGCTGGCGCGCGACCTGCGCAACGTGGCCAAGGCGCTCACCTACAAGCCGGTCGAGGTGCTGCCGATCGAGCAAGCGCAGCGCGACAAGCTGAAGTGGCGAGCATGACGCTGGCGGTCGTCATCCCCGCCCGCGCGGGGAGCAAGGGCGTCCCCGGGAAGAACCTGGCGCGGGTCGGCGGTCGTCCGATGCTGGACTGGGCGGTCGAGGCCGCGCTCGGTGCGCGCTGCGTCGACCGGGTGCTGGTGTCCACCGACGACCCCGCGGTGCGCGAGCACGTCATCGCGACGTGGCCTGCCCGAGTGCGGCTGCCCGCCCGCTCCCCCGCCACGACGTCGGACACGGCCACCACCGAAAGCGTGCTGCTCGACGTGCTGGGCACGCCCGAGGCCGCAGGGGTCGACGAGATCGGGCTCGTGCAGGCCACGAGCCCGCTGCTGCGCACCGAGGACCTCGACGGGGCCTACGGGCTGTTGCACGACGGCTTCGACAGCGTGCTGTCGGTGGTGCGCCAGCGCCGGTTCCGGTGGGAGCGCACGGCAGACGGGGCGATCGCCGACTACGACCCGGCAGGCCGTCCGCGCCGCCAGCAGCTCGCGGGCCACCTCGTCGAGAACGGCGCGCTGTACCTCACGAGCCGGTCGGCGCTGGTCCGCACGGGCGTGCGGATCAGCGGCCGCATCGGGCTGTGGGAGATGCCGGAGGACAGCTACACGGAGGTCGACGAGCAGAGCGACCTCGTGATCGTCGACGCCCTGCTGCGCCGTCGGGACCGCCCCGTCGAGCCTGCGCGCGGCGCGGCACGCATCCAGCTCGTGCTCACCGACGTCGACGGCGTGCTCACCGACAACGGGATGACGTACTCCAGCGACGGCAGCGAGTCCAAGACCTACAGCGCCCGTGACGGCAAGGGCTTCGAGCTGCTGCGCCGCGCAGGCATCCGCACGGGGATCCTGACCAGCGAGGACGGGCCGCAGATCCACGCGAGAGCAGCGAAGCTGCAGGTGGACGCCCTGCGCGCCGGAACAGCCGACAAGCTCGCCGACGCGAAGGAGCTGTGCGCGCGCTGGTCGATCGGCCTCGACGAGGTGGCGTTCATCGGCGACGACGTGCACGACGTCGAGCTGCTGCGGGCGGTGGGCCTTGCCGCGTGTCCCGCCGACGCGGTGCCCGCCGCCAGGGCGGCCGCCGCACACCACTGCCGCGCGGCCGGGGGGCACGGCGCCTTCCGCGAGCTGGCCGACGCGATCCTCGCCGGGCGATGACTCCCGCGACGACCCGCTCCTTCCCCGCGACGGCCTCGGCCGCCGTGACGGCCGTGCTCGCCGTTGCCGTGCTCGCCGGGTGCAGCTCGGACCCGCCGCTCCCGAACGCGGCCCCGCCCGCCCCGCCCGCCGCCTGCGTCCTCAACACGGACACGCTGAGCAGCGCCACCGACGTGAAGTGGGCGCCCGACCAGTCGACGGCGAGCGACACGCGCTGCGTCTACGACGCCGTTCCCCAGCCGAAGGGTGCGGACGGCCCGCAGTTCCTGACGGTCTCCATGTTCCCGAGGACCGAGGCCGACCCGTCCGCAGAGCGTGAGCTGTTGGGCCAGCTGTGCGTGAAGGGGTCCCGCGTCGACGTGAACGTGGCCGACGGCGGCTTCGTGTGCCGGTTTGACGGCAACCTCGTCTTCGGCGCCCTCGTGCGCGGCGACCAGGTGGTGCAGGTGTCGACGTCGGCGATACCGGCCGCGACGGCCACCGCCACGCTGGCGGGCGCCATCAACGACCAGCTCGCGAGCCTGCCCTAGAGCTCGCGCGAAGCCCTGAGCCTGCCGAGCGCTTCCTCGAGGATCGCGGCGCCGTCGGCGTCGCTGCGACGCTCCTTCACGTAGGCCAGGTGCGTCTTGTAGGGCTCGGTGCGCGGGGCCGCAGGCGGGTTCGTGTTGTCCCGCCCGCCGGGCAGGCCGCAGCGTGGGCAGTCCCACGAGTCGGGGATGTCGGCTTCCGAGGCGAAGGACGGCGAGGTGACATGCCCGCTCGCGCAGTAGTACGAGACGAACTGGCGGGGCGCCGTCTCACCCCGCTCGGACTCACCCATCGGGCCCGCTCCGACTCGAGTGCCACGGATCGCGTTGCCGCCTGACATCGCCATGCCTCAGACCCCCAGCTTCACGAGCAGCCCAATACCGATGATCGCGATCACCCAGATCGCCCCCACGAACAGCGTCAGCCGGTCGAGGTTGCGCTCGACCACGCTCGACCCCGAGAGGCTCGACTGCATGCCGCCGCCGAACAACGTCGACAGACCGCCGCCGCGGCCACGGTGCAGCAGGATCAGCAACACCAGCGACACACTGGAGACGATCAACACGATCTGTAGGGCAAGATGCATCCGACGTCCTCGTTCTCGTCAGGGGACCGTCATCGTACCCGGCGCGGCCCGGCTCTCCTCAGGGGAGGGGACCGCCCGCGGCGAGCGCGCACAGCTTGGGGAACTCGTCGACGTCGATGCTCGCGCCGCCGACGAGTGCGCCGTCGACATCTGCGCCCGCCATCAGGTCGGCGACGTTGTTCGCCTTCACCGACCCGCCGTAGAGAATGCGCGTACCCGCGGCGAACTCGTCGCCGTAGTGGGCACGCAGCGCGGTGCGCAGCTCGGCGCAGACCTCCTGCGCGTCGGCCGGGCTCGCCACGCGGCCTGTGCCGATGGCCCAGATCGGCTCGTAGGCCACGACGAGGTCGCGGGCCTGCTCCGCGGTGACGTTCGCCAGCGCCGCCAGGAGCTGTGCCGTGCAGTGGTCGGCGTGGCCGCCGGACTCGCGCACCGACAGCCCCTCGCCGACGCACAGGATCGGCGCGAGGCCGTTGCGGATCGCCGCCTGCACCTTGGTGTTGACGATCTCGTCGGTCTCGTCGTGGTACTCACGCCGTTCCGAATGTCCGACGATCACGTAGCGGCAACCCAGCTTGGCGAGCATCACGCCGGAGATGTCGCCGGTGTAGGCGCCCGCGTCGTGGGGGGAGAGGTCCTGCGCGCCGTGCACCATCAGCAGCCCGTCGCCATCGATCATGGTCTGGATGCTGCGGATGTGCGTGAACGGCGGCAGGACCGCCACCTCGACCTTGTCGTAGTACTTCTCGGGCAGGGCGAAGGCGAACTTCTGCATCAGGGCGATCGCCTCGAGATGCGTCAGGTTCATCTTCCAGTTGCCCGCGATCAGCGGCTTCCGCCGCGCCGCGCCTGCCGAGCGGCCCTCAGAACTGCTCACTCACGACTCCAGTACGGACACGCCGGGGAGGTCTTTGCCCTCCAGGAACTCCAGGGAAGCGCCGCCGCCCGTCGAGATGTGCGAGAACCCGTCCTCGGCGAGGCCCAACGCGCGGACGGCTGCGGCGGAGTCTCCCCCGCCGACGACGCTGAACGCGTGCGCATCGATGATGGCCTGCGCCACCCCGCGGGTGCCCTCGGCGAACGGAGCCATCTCGAACACGCCCATCGGCCCGTTCCAGAAGATGGTCTCGGCGCCGCTGAGCACCTCGCCGAACGCGGCGACGGACTCGGGGCCGATGTCCAGGCCCAGCCAGCCGTCGGGGATCGCGTCGGCGGCCACGGTGTTCCGTGCGGCGTCGGCGGCGAACGCGTCGGCCACCACGATGTCGGTGGGCAGAACGATCTTGCCTGACTCGAGCAGGCTGCGGCAGGTGCTGATCTGGTCGGTCTCCAGCAACGACTTGCCGACGCCGTAGCGCCCGTCCTGCTGTTGGTTCAGTGCGGCGAGGAACGTGAAGCACATCCCGCCGCCGACGAGCAGCGCGTCCACCTTCGGCAGCAGGGCGTCGATGACCGCGAGCTTGTCGGAGACCTTCGAGCCGCCGAGCACGACGGTGTAGGGCCGCGCGGGGTTGGTGGTCAGCCGCCGCAGCACCTCGACCTCGGCCAGCACCAGCCCGCCTGCATAGGCGGGCAGCAGCCGCGCGATGTCGTAGACCGAGGCCTGCTTGCGGTGCACGACCCCGAACCCGTCCGAGACGAACGCGCCCGTCGGTCCCGCGAGCGCGGCCAGCTCGGCGGCCAGGGAGGCCCGCTCGGCGCTGTCCTTGCTCGTCTCGCGCGGGTCGAAGCGGATGTTCTCGAGGAGCACGACCCCGCCGTCTTCGAGCGCGGACACGGCCGACTGCGCCTCGTCGCCGAGGTCGGCCAGCGTGACCTCCGCGCCCAGCAGCTCGCCGAGCCGTCCGGCGACGGGAGCCAGGCTGTACTTCGGGTCGGGCCCGCCCTTCGGCCGCCCCAGGTGCGCGGTGACCACGAGTCGGGCTCCCGCGTCGCGCAGGGCCGCGAGCGTGGGCACGGACGCGCGGATGCGGCCGTCGTCGGTGATGCGGCTCTGTCCGTCCGCCGTGGCGTCGAGGGGGACGTTGAGGTCCGAGCGCACCAGCACGGTGCGCCCGGCCACCCCCTCTTTGATCAGGTCGTTCAGTGTCTGCACAGCGCTTCTCTACAGCTTCGAGGCGACCAGGCCGGTGATGTCCACGAGCCGGTTCGAGTAGCCCCACTCGTTGTCGTACCAGCCGACGACCTTGACCTGGTTGCCGACGACCTTGGTCAGCGGAGCGTCGTAGATGCACGACGCCGGGTCGGTGACGATGTCGGAGGAGACGATCGGGTCGTCCGAGTAGCGCAGGATGCCCGCGAGCGGGCCCTCGGCGGCCGCCTTGTACGCGGCGTTGATCTCGTCGACCGAGCCCTCCTTGCGGACGGTGACCGTGAGGTCGGTCGCCGATCCCGTGGGGATCGGCACCCGCAGGGCGTAGCCGTCGAGCTTGCCCTTGAGCTGCGGCATGACGAGCCCGATCGCCTTCGCGGCGCCGGTGGAGGTCGGCACGATGTTGATCGCGGCCGCGCGGGCCCTGCGCAGGTCCTTGTGCGGGCCGTCCTGCAGGTTCTGGTCCTGCGTGTACGCGTGCACGGTCGTCATCAGGCCACGCTCGATGCCCAGCAGGTCGTCGAGCACCTTGGCCAGCGGCGCGAGGCAGTTGGTGGTGCAGGACGCGTTGGAGATGATGTTCTGGCTGCCGTCGTAGGCATCGTCGTTCACGCCCTTGACGACGGTCAGGTCGTCCCCCGTGGCGGGCGCGGAGATGAGGACCTTCTTGGCGCCAGCGTCGAGGTGCTTGGTCGCGCCCTCGCGCTTGGTGAAGATGCCCGTGGACTCGACCACGACGTCGACGCCGAGGTCCTTCCACGGCAGCTCAGCGGGGTCACGCACAGCGAGGCCCTTGAAGCCCTTGCCGTCGACGACGATCTCGTCGTCGTTGGAGGTGACCGAGTAG
Organism: Pseudonocardia sp.; assembly: GCA_036401495.1. Taxonomy (GTDB): domain Bacteria; phylum Actinomycetota; class Actinomycetes; order Mycobacteriales; family Pseudonocardiaceae; genus Pseudonocardia. Next base: position 60,070 of record DASWUV010000282.1, read on the forward strand.
GGCAGGCGGCCGAGGATCGAGTCGTACTTGAGCAGATGGGCCAGCGTCGCGTTGTCGGTGATGTCGTTGACCGCGACGATCTCGACCTCGGTGCTGCCCGCGAGCCTCTGCGCGTCGACCGCGCGCCAGTAGTTCCGCCCGATCCGGCCGAATCCATTGATACCCACACGCACCGTCACGACGTGCCTCCTCCCTAGGAAGTACCTGGTCGTGCCCCACAGTAGCGTCCGGTTCGGGCCCGAGGACCGCCAGCCTCGGAATCGATCCACCTCGGGCTCATGTCTCCGGCGAGAACCGTGGCGGCCGCCCCGGGGCCCCAGGCCACTGGAGCACCAGGCCACGGGAGCGCGAGCCGAGGTCGGAGCGCTGCCGGCCGTCCTCGCAGACCCGCTGCTGGAGC
>DASWUV010000283.1:0-6435 GCA_036401495.1 Pseudonocardia sp.
CGCGCTGCACGGAGCGCCCGCGGCGTGACCGGCTACGTCGTCGGCGAACACATCAAGCGCCGAGGAGGCTAGGGCGACGGCGCCGTCGGGGTGTGCGCACGCGCCGCGGCCGCTGATCACGCGCAGCCGTTCACGGAGGCGTGCCAGGCCTGGCACGCCGCCTGTGCCTGCCGCGAGCGCGCTCAGGTCCGCGGCGATGGCAGGCAGCCCGAACATGCAGGGCCCGCACTGTCGGGCGGACTCCGCCGCGAGGTAGCGCAGGACGCGAGCGGACTCGGCGACGCCACACGCCCGGCGCGGCAAGACGGCCAGGGCAGCGACACCCCCGCCGATCGCGCCCGCCGCCCGTAGGTCCTCGGGGATGAACGGGACGTCCGCGGCTTGGGGCAGGGGAAGCCATGCGCCCCCCAGCCCGCCGACGAGCACGGCGCGGGCAGGTGCCGCCGGGCCGCCCGCAAGGTCCAGCACCGTGCCGAGCGGCATCGCGTACTCGATCTCGTACACGCCGGGGGTCCAGACGGCGCCCCCGACCGTGACCAAGGTCGTGCCCGGTGCCGCGGTGGTGCCGCACCCCCGATACCAGTCCGCGCCGAAGCGGGCGATCAGTGCGAGGTGGGCGAGGGTCTCGACGTTGTCGACGAGAGTCGGCTTGCCGTGCACGCCGCGTTGTGCCGGGCGGGGTGGCGTGGTCTGGGGACGGGCGTCACCGCGGGTCAGGTAGCGGACCAGCGCCGACTCCTCACTGGCGACGTAGCGGTGCGGGACCTCGACCACCCGCACCGTGACCGGGTCGGCGGTGCGCTCCGCGATCGCGTCCTCGATCAGGGCGGCCGGCAGACCGCCTTCGGCGATGCACAACACCGCATGCCGGGCTCGGACGGCGAGCGCGGCGAGGACGATCCCGTCCAGCACGAGATGGGGTGCGAGCTCGAGCAGCACCCGGTCCTTGCCGCTGCCCGGGTCGCCCTCACAACCGTTGGCGACCACGATCGGGTTTCCGCGCGCCGCGGCGACGGCGAGGAGTTTGCGGGCGGTCGGGAAACCGCCGCCGCCACGCCCCCGCAACCCGGCGCGCTCCACTGTCGCGATCAGCCCTGCCCGGCCCGGACGGCGCGTCACGGCCGCCACGGGCAGCGGCCCGTACCGGGCGACGTGCTCGAAGTGGTCGGCGGGCGCGCCCGTGTCACACCAGCCCGCGAACAGCCGAGGGACGCCCGTCGCGTCCGCGCGCAGATCCGGCACGGTCGCCGTCATCGCAGCTCGGCCCCGGTCTGCCGGGCCTCCGTGTCCGGGTGGCGAGCCAGAGCGCGGAGCACAACGGCAACCACCACGGCGACGACACACACGCCGTCGACGGTCAGCACCCAGCCGCGTGCGCTGTCCACGCCGCCGATGCCCCACCCGTGCACCAGCGCTACCGGCCACAGGCCGTAGGCGGCGCCGTGCAGCCCACGCCACGCCTTCCAGGGAATCCGGGTGCGGACCAGGCTGGTCACCACGAGAGCCACCAGCAGGTCGGCGGCGGTCGCGCCCAGCCCGGTCCAGAAGGGGTGGTAGCTCGACGCGAACGGCACCACAGCATCCAGCCACCGGATCCCCGCGTAGGGATCGATGATCGCCGTTGCCACGTGGACCGTGAGGAACGCGAGCGCCAGCAGGGCGATGTTGCGGTGCAAGGCGTGCATCGCGAATCGCGACCAGAAGGGGGTGGTGGCCCGCCCGGTATGGAGCGCTCCGAGCACCATCACCGCGGTCAGCAGGAGCAACGTGACCAGCCCGCTCGATCGACTGGTGAACCAGAGCGCCTGGGTCATGGGCGTTCCCCCGCGGGCCATTCGGCGACGTGGGTGACGGCGCCGTCCTCGGCGACCAGTCGGGAGGGAAGGGCGCATCCGGCCAGCCACCGCGGCGCGGCCGGACCCATGACGATCGCCGCGGTGCTGGCGGTGTTGGCGTCCAGGCAGGTACCTGCGACCACTGTGGCGGTGCGCCAGCAGGGTGCGGCCGCCTGGCCGGTGCGGGGGTCGATGATGTGGTGCACGGTCTGCTCGCCACGTCTCCAGCGGCGCCGCGTCGTGCCGGACGTCGCGAGGCCACCCCCGGTCAGGGTGATCGACACCGCGGCTTCGGGGTCGGTGTGATCGTCGGCCACACCGACCTGCCAGGCCTCCTCGGGCGGCCGTCCCGCAACGGCAACGTCGCCACCGAGACTGACCAGCACACCGCAGCCACCTGCTTCGGCCGCTCGGGCAGCGATGCGGTCGGCGGCCAGCGCTTTGGCGGTGGCACCGAGGTCGAGCCAGATCCCGCGCGGCACCTGCAGGCATCGCTGCTCGGCGTCCCACCTCAGACGCCACCAGCCGGGGGCCGGGCCCACGGGCGGCATCGGGCCCGCATCAGCGGGAACCTCGGTGAAGTCGCGGTCGTAGCCCAGCGTGCGCACGGCCGCGCCGACCGTCGGGTCCACCATGCCGTTGGTCAGTTCGGCGGCGCGTAGGGCAGCGGACACCGCCTCGGCCAGCAGTGGCCCGACCCGGACGGAGCGGCCGCGGGAGTCGTGCAGTCGGGAGATCTCGGAGTCGGGGCGGAAACGGCTGCACGCGGCGTCGATCGCGGTCAGCTCCTCCGCCATGACCTGGCCTGCAGCGGCCAGACCTGCCGGATCGGTGGTGAGCAGCACCGCCGTCGTGCCCAGCGCGGTCATCGTGGTTCGACAGGGCGCGGTGGTCGTCATGACGCCCCCGACGTTGCCTTACCGGTTCCGGTCCCCGGCCCGGGGAGCTGCGCAGGCGGCTGGAGCGGCTGTGTCGGGGTCTGTGTCCGTGGGGGTGTGGCCGATCGGTGGGCCCGATGATGCGGTGTAGCTGCCGCGTGGGGAGCGGCACCGGACGGTGCGGGCAACAGTGCGGGCGCCGCATCGCTCGGGGAGGCAGGCTCCGGCGACCAGGTCGGTGTCGGTATCTGGGCGGGTTCGGCCGAGGCGGGGGTCGGATCCGGCTGTGCGAACACCACCCCGAACAGGGCTGACACGACCGCTGCCGCTGCCGCTACCAGCCAGGTCGTTGACCGGATCCGCTTGCGGGTGTCCGTCAACCGCTCCGTGGGGCGGATGTCGAAACGTGATGGGGTCACGCCGACGAGTCTTCTCGGCGATCTTTGGCAAATCCTCAGAACCGCGTTCCCACCGACAAATGTGCCCTACACAAAGCGGAAATCTGCTCCCGAAACACCGACGGGTGAACGCCGTGGGCGCAATCACGCCCCGCGCCCATCGTGGACACGTTCCTACCTCTGGCGTCGATCGCGGGCTGCACCGCGGCGTCCGCTTCGGCTGTCCTCAGAGCAGGCGCGCACGCGGTGACTCCTCCGATGTCGACCACTGTGGTGGGGGTTCTGCCGGAAATCCGACCCGCGCTCAGCACGTTCACAGCGTGTCGGGTCACGATGTGTCCCGTGATTCCCACTCGACTGCTGCTCGTCGAGGACGATCCGGACCTGCGCTCGATGCTGACGGAGCTGCTGACCGACAACGGCTACGCGGTGCAGGCCGCAGCCGACGGGCAGCGCGGCCTGCACCTGGGCTTGACCCGAACGTTCGACGTGCTGCTGCTCGACCGTCGACTTCCTGTGGTCGAAGGCATGGATTTGTTGACGGGTCTGCGCTCCCGCGGGGTGACCACCCCCGTGCTGATGCTCTCGGCGCTGGCCCAGCCGGCCGACCGGGTCGCGGGCCTGGACGCGGGCGCCGAAGACTACCTGGGCAAGCCCTTCGACATCGACGAGCTGCTCGCCCGGCTGCGCGCCCTGCGACGGCGCCACCTCGACTCCGCGCGGATCCTGCCGATCGGCGACGGCCGCCTCGACCTGGACACCCGCGAGGTCCTCCCGTCCGATCCCGGCGCCGATCCGGTACGGCTGTCGGACCGCGAATGCACCCTCCTGGCCACCCTCGCCGCACGTCCCGGACGGGTCTACAGCCGCCACGACCTGGTCGCCATCGTGTTCCCCGACGCGGGTAGCGAGATCGTCGTCGACACCTACATCCACTACCTGCGGCGCAAGCTCGGCCGTGACGTCGTCGCCACCGTGCGCGGGCGTGGCTACCAGCTGGGACGACGGTGAAGGCGCGCACCCACCCGGGCGCCGAGAGCGACGCGGTCCTGGTGCGGCGGGCCGCGCTGCGGCTGGGCCTGCAAGCTGCGGCGGGAACGCTGGTGGTCCTGGCCCTCATGATCGTGATGCTCGGTGTGTTGCTGGTGCGCAACGCCGCGGCCGACGACGGCTCCCGGCTCGCCGTGACCGCGGGCAAAGCCGACGACGTCATCGATCCCCCTGGCGGGATGTGGATCGTGCTGCGCAGCCGCGGCACGGTGGCGGCCTCGGGAGGACTGCCCACGGGGTTGCCACTGAACGACGCCCTCGACCGGGTCGCGGCAGGTAGCGCCCCCGAGGACGTCACGGTCACCCTCGACGGGCACGACTACCGCGTCCGCACCCAGGCCCGATCCGGCCCGCAGCCCGCCCAGGTCCAGGTGGTGCTCGACGAGGCGCCCGCCGAGGCCCAGCGGGCAGCGTTGTTGCGCACCTTATGCGGGGCGGGCCTGGTCGGACTCGTCCTGACCGCCGCGGTCGGCGTCGGGCTGGGCAGGCGCGCGGTGCGCCCGCTCCAGACCGCACTCGCGGTGCAGCGGCGCTTCGTCGCCGACGCCGGCCACGAGCTGCGGACCCCGCTCACCCTCCTGAGTACCCGCGCCCAGATGTTGCGGCGCAAGCTGCCCCGCCACGCCGCGGCAGAGAAGGCGTTGACGTCGGACGTCGACGCGGTGGTCGCGGATGCGCAGCGGCTCGCCGCCATCCTCGACGATCTGCTGCTCGCGGCCGACCCGCGGTCGTCCGCTGACGACGAGGTCGTCGACCTGGCAGAGATCGTCACGTCGGTCGTCGAGGCCGCCCGGCTCGGCGCGAGCGCGGCAGACATCACGGTGGCGGCCACCGCGACCGCGCCCGCACCAGTCCGCGGTTCGGCGGCCGGGCTCCACCGCGCCGTCACCGCCGTCGTGGACAACGCGGTGCGCCACGCCGCGACCCGCGTCACAGCGTCGGCGTGCACCGTCGGCCGCCGGGTGGTGGTCGAGATCGCCGACGACGGTCCAGGCATCGACGCCGCCATGCTGCCGCGCGTCTTCGAGCGATTTGCCACGACAGGCGCCGAGCGACCCGGTGTGACCAGGCGATATGGGATCGGGCTCGCGCTCGTCAGCGACGTCGTCGCCCGCCATGGCGGCACGGTCGACGCCCGCAACCAGCCCGACGGCGGGGCTCTGTTCGCTCTCAGCCTGCCGGGCGTGTCCAAGAAACCTCCAAAGATCAGCCACCACCCTCGGAACTGACCGACCGGAGCGAGGCCCGGTTCCACTCGACCCCGAGGACACCGATGCCGACCTTCCTGGGCAACCTGCCCCTCCATCCGCTCGTGGTGCACGCCGTCGTTGTGCTCGTCCCGCTGGCGATCCTGGGCGCCCTGATCATCGCGGTGTGGCCTGCCGCCCGCCGCCGCTACGGTTGGCTCGTCGTCGCAGTGGCCGCCGCCGCGACGGTGGCCATCCCGGTCGCGACCTCGACCGGCGAGGGTCTGGAACACCGGCTGCCCCGTACGGCCGCGATCGAGACTCACGCCCGGCTCGGGGACGACCTGCTGGTCTTCGTCGCCGGACTGCTCGTCGCGCTGGCCGTTTTCGTCTACTTCCACCACCGCACCGCCGTCAGAGGCCGGCACGAGGGGCCGGGGACCACGAGCGCGCCCGCCCGCTTGACCGGCGGCCCACGCCTGGCCGCTGCGGTGTTCGCCGTCCTGGTCATCGTGTTTGCGGTGGTCTCAGCAGTGCAGGTCTACCGGATCGGTGACTCCGGCGCGCAGGCCGCCTGGGGCGACCGGCAGTACCTGGCGCCGTCCGCTCGTCCCTGACCCGAGCGACAGGCCGCAGTGTGGGTCGGCCATGCCCGGGATGAGCACCTGCCGCCGGGAGGTGGTCAAGATCCCGCCGCGGTGCCCGCGGGCGAACTGCTTCGCCGAACGCTTCGTGTTGAGCGTCCGCATCGACGTCACCGACCGGATGCTGATCTTCGGCGAGCGGCACCTGCGCAGCGTCCTCGCCCAGTACTCGCCGCACTACAACCGGCAGCGGCCGCATCGAGCGCTGCAGCTGCGTCCGCCGCGCCCATACGCGCCTATCCCCGAGCCGGTCTGCGGTGCGATCCGACGTCGACCGGTCCTCGGCGGCCTGATCAACCACTACGAAGCCGCGCCTGACACCGCTGATCAGGCACATGGCCGAGTTCTTACGGCGCGCTACGCCAAGCGGGTTGGTCGAGGCTATCGGGGGGCTGGTGATCGTGCGGGCGAACCCGGTGCGGTAGGAGTCGCCGGTGAGGGTG
>DASWUV010000284.1:0-6743 GCA_036401495.1 Pseudonocardia sp.
GCCGACCGCCCCGCCCAACACCGCCGCTATCGACCCGCGCACGCGCTCCACGACGGAGGCCGCCGTCCGCTACAACTGGCAGCTGCAGGACCACGACGAGTTCGACGGCGCCGCGCTCGGCCCCCTGTGGAGCCCCTACAGCGGCAAGACCACCGACGGCGTCGGCAGGCACGACCCGGCGAACCTGCACGTCGCCGACGGCATGCTGGCGATCGTGAGTCACGGGTTGTCGTCGGGCGGCCTGGAGTGGCACCCGGGGCAGCTGTACGGGCGCTGGGAGGTGCGGGCGCGCACCCAACGGGCGGCGGGCTACGGCGCCGTGCTGATCCTCTGGCCCGACGCCGAGGACTGGCCGGTCGGCGGGGAGATCGACTTCATGGAGATCCCGAAGCCCGCGCGCAACGACGACATCTTCACCCTGCACTACGGCGCGGATGACAGCCAGAACAGCACCCACGTCGCGGGCGACTTCACCCAGTGGCACGACTACGCGGTGGAGTGGCTGCCCGATCACGTGGCCGGTTTCGTCGACGGCCAGGAGGTCTTCCGCAGCACCGACCGGCGTCAGCTCCCGCCGCGTTCCATGCACCTGGCCATGCAGCAGGACATCGGGCCGCTCGGCGACGGCTGGATCCCCGCGCGGGACGCCACGACGCCCGCCCAGGTCAGCTTCCAGATCGACTGGGTGCGCCGCTACCGCGCGTAGGCTGCCGCCGTGCTGGACCCGCCGCCGCTGCCCCCGTCGCTCACGCGGATGCGCACGGTGGTCGGCGTCGGCACCGTGTTGTGGCTGCTCGCCGCGGCGGTCGTGCTCGTGGCGACGCTGCTGGGCGCCCCGCTGCCGCCGCTGCTCCTGTGGACCTGCGTCGTCGGGGCGGTTCTCGGCGGTGTCGGATGGGCGGTCTTCGCGTGGCAGCGGTCGGCGGCCCGCCGCGGTTCGCGCACCGCCCAACAGGGTGTCGACCTGTAGCAGGCCAATTCGGGCAAGCGCCCTCCGCAGATCCCACCCGCAGGCGGCGACGCCTAATCTCGGCCCCATGACCGACCGTCCCACCGCTGTCGTCACCGGCGCGAGCTCCGGCATCGGCGCCGCCACCGCCCGCGCGCTCGCCAAGGCCGGGTTCCACGTCGTCCTCGGCGCCCGCAGGGTAGAGCGCGCCGCCGCCATCGCCGCCGAGATCGACGGCACGGCCGCGGCGCTGGACGTCACCGACCCCGCATCGGTCGCGGCGTTCGCCGCCGCCATCCCCGAGGCGAAGTTGCTGGTCAACAACGCGGGCGGGGCCAAGGGCCTCGAGCCGGTCGCCGAGGCGGACGAGAACGACTGGCGCTGGATGTTCGAGACCAACGTCATCGGCACCCTGCGCGTCACCCAAGCGTTGCTGCCCACCCTGTTGGCCTCGGGCGACGGACATATCGTCACCGTGACGTCGATCGCCGCGCTGGAGCCCTACGACAACGGCGCGGGCTACACCGGCGCCAAGGCCGCGCAGGCGATGCTGCACCGCACGCTGCGCGGCGAGCTGCTCGGGCAGCCGATCCGGCTCACCGAGATCCTGCCGGGCATGGTCGAGACGGAGTTCTCACTCGTGCGCTTCGAGGGCGACGCGGACCGCGCCGACGGCGTCTACCGCGGCCTGACCCCGCTCAGCGCCGAGGACGTGGCCGACGTGATCGCGTTCGCGGCCACCCGTCCCAGCCACGTCAACCTGGACCAGATCGTGCTCAAGCCCCGCGCTCAGTACTCCGCTACGCGGGCTTACCGGTCCCAAGAGGAATCGTCACAGCGCTGAGAGGGCCTTCCACTGGTCCCAGGACAGCGTCCAGTCCCAGATGTCGCCGTCGCGGGCGGCGAGCGCGACGGGCGTGCCCGTGACCTCGACGGGATCGCCGTACTGCGCGATGTCGTAGTACGCCTTGGCGCCGTCCAGCGACAGGTTCACGCAGCCGTGCGTGACGTTCGCCGAGCCCTGCGCCCGCGCCGACGCCGGGTTGGCGTGGATGAACTCGCCGTTGTTGCTGATCCGCACGGCCCACTTCTCGACCGTGTCGTAGCCGTAGCGCTGGCTGACCATCCGCTTGTCGGTGAACTTCTCGCTGACGACGTGGACGCCCGAACGGGTGTTGCGCTCGGGGTCGGAGCCGAGCCCGTAGCTCGCCGGGACATCGAGGATCTGCTTCCCGTTGCGCAGGACGACCATGCGGAAGCTGTTGACGTCGGCCTTGACGACCTGGGCGTCGCCGACCGTGAACGTCGAGCTGATGTCGGACGAGCCGACGGTGTCGCCGCCGTAGGGCACACCCGCCAGCTTGGCCGTGACCGTCACCTTCGTGTGCGCAGGCCAGTACGCGCGCGGGCGCCAGTCGACGCGCGAGCCGCCGCCCTCGTCGGGCAGCCAGCCCCACGCGCCTTCGACCGGCACGGACGTGGTGACCGAGAGCGCCCGCTCGACGGCGGCCCGGTCCGCCACGCGGTCGTCGAACTGGATGCGGATGGGCGCGGCGACCCCGACCGTCCGCCCGTCGCCGATGTTGAGCGTGCCGCGGATCTTGTTGCTCGGTGCCCGCGTGGCGAACGTTCCGGTCAGCGCGACGGTGGCGCCGTCAGCGCCCCTCGCCGTACCGCCCCACGTGTAGGTGGCCCCGAACGTCAGCTTGTCGGTGCTGGCCCAGGCCGTGTGGTCGGCGGTGAACGCACCCGCGACGGGGCCCCTGGGTCCGGTGAGCGTGACCGTCGGCAACGTGCCGTCCGTGACGCTGACCCGCGCGGGCGTGCCCGGATCGGTGCCGGACGTCCCGGTGGCAGGCGTGTAGCTGACGACGGCGGCGGGCTGCGGCGCGGCGGACGGCACGCCGGGGACCACCGGGCCGCCTGCCGCCGTCGCGACGGTGACCACGACGAGCGATCCGACGACCACCGCCGCAAGGATCAGCAGGATCCGTCGCATCGTCTCGCCCCCCGTCCTCGGCGTCTCGTCAGTTCAGACGTGTCGCGTCGGGTTCGGGTTGCCCGCAGAACCGGGCCAACCCGTCAGAACACGCATCCTACGAGAACCGGCTCGGCGGTGAGCGTCACCCCGAACCGCGCGCGGACGCCGTCGCGCACCTCGGCCGCGAGGGCCAACAGGTCCGCGGTGGTGGCGCCGCCGCGGTTGGTGAGCGCCAGCACGTGCCTGCCCGACAGCGCGACCCGCCCGCCGGGACCCTGATGTCCGCGGCGGAACCCGGCCCGCTCGATCAGCCACGCCGCCGACACCTTGACCAGCCCGTCCTGGGCGGGCCACGTCGGCGCGTCCGGCGGCGCGAGCGGGAGCACCGGGTTGGTGAAGAACGAGCCGACGCTCCAGGTGTCGTGGTCGGCCGGGTCCACGACCATGCCCTTGGCCCGGCGCAGCGCCAGCACGGCCTCGCGCGCGACCGCGGCGGGCACCCGCTCCCCCACTGCGACGCCCAGCGCGGCGGCGAGCTCCGCGTAGCGGATCGGCGCGCTGCGGCCGTCGCCGGACAGCCGCATGCGCACCCGCAGCACCACGGCGTCGGAGCGGCCCTTGAGCGTGCTCGTGCGGTAGGCAAGGCCGAGGTCGGCGGCGGCCACCCGGCGCACGACATCGCGCGTGCGGTCGTAGAGGTCGACGTCCACCAGCACGTCGGCGATGTCGACCCCGTACGCGCCGACGTTCTGCACGGGAGTGGCGCCGGTGCACCCCGGGATGCCGGACAGGCACTCCAGACCGCCGAGCCCTTCCGCGACCGTAGCGGCGACGACCTCGTCCCAGTCCTCGCCCGCCTCGACGGTCAGCAACACCGACCCGTCCGGCCGCCGCTCGACGGACCGACCCCGCGAGGCGATCCGGACGGCCAGGCCGGGCCAGCCCTCGTCGGCGATCACGAGGTTCGAGCCGCCCCCGACGACCAGTGCAGGCTCCACGGCCTCGCGCAGGGCCGTGACCACGGCATCCGCGCTCTGGGCTTCGATGAGCCGACGGGCGGGGCCGCCGAGGCGCAGGGTCGTGAGCGGGGCGAGCGGAACGGCCAAATCGGGTGGCACCACGGCTGTCAACGGTAGCCTCCGGCCATGCCACACCAGTTCGACTACCGGGCCACGTCGACCGAGCCCGCCAAGGCCGTGTTCGCCGCGATGGTCAACGCCGACTGCCTGCGCGCCCGGCTGGACAAGCTCGGTGGGCGGGCGGCGGCACTCCTGGAACACCAGGCCGACGCCCAGAGCGCCCGCTTCCGCGTCCAGCACAGCCTCGATCCGCAGGACATCCCCGCGGCGGTGCGCTCCTTCCTGCCCGACGACTTCCTCATCAACCGGCTGGAGACCTGGCAGCGCACGAGCGAGGGCCGCTACAGCGGGACCGCGCAGGTGGAGGTGCCGGGCACACCCGCCTCCGCGACCGGGCAGATGGGCCTGCGGGACACGACGACGGGCAGCGAGCTGCGGGTGCGCACCGACGTGCGCGTGAACGTGCCGCTGTTCGGGGGCATGATCGAGGAGACGGTCGGCGAGCAGATCCTCAAGCTGCTGGACATGGAGACGAACTTCACGCTGGACTGGCTGAGCCGGAACGGCTGACCCTTCGACGGGCGGTGTCCACGAGCCACGCGCAGAAGCCGAGCGCCGGGAACGCGGCGGCGAGCAGGCTCACGCCCGGCCAGCCGTACGTGGCGTAGGCCACCGCGGACAGGCCGCTCCCCGCGGCCCCGCCGAGGAAGTACGCCGTCATGTACGCGGAGTTCAGGCGGCTGCGGGCGTCGGGGCGCAGGGCGTAGACGATCGTCTGGTTCGAGATGTGGGTGCCCTGCACCCCGGCGTCGAAGATCACCAAGCCGATCGCCAGCGCCACCAGGGAAACCGTGCCCGCCCCGATGAGCAGCATCGAAAGGGACGTCAGCAGCAGCGACGCGCCGACGGTCCAGTGCGCGAGACCCCGGTCGGCGAGCTTGCCCGCGCCGCGTGCGGCGACCGCTCCGGCCACGCCGAACAGCGAGAACAGCCCGATGACGAGCTCGGAGAGGTTGTGGGGCGGCCGGGCGAGCAGGAACCCGATGCTCGTCCAGACGGCGCCGAACGCCGCATAGGACGAGGCGCTGTAGACGATGCGCCAGCGCAGCACGGGCTCGTCGCGCAGGAGCGTGAGCACCGAGCGCAGCAGCGCCGGATAGGTCAGCGTGGTCGCGGGGTCCAGCACCGGGAGCGAGCGCCACAGCGCGAGCACGGCGACGGCCGTGAGCACCGCGCCGAGCACGAACACCGCCCGCCAGCCCAGCAGCTGAGCCACGGCCCCGGCGACGACGCGGGACAGCAGCACCCCGATCAGCAGGCCCGACATCACCGTGGAGATCGTCTTGCCCTGCTCGCCCTCGCGGGCGAGGTGGGCGGCGAAGGGGACGAGGATCTGCGCGGCGACGGTCGTCAGCGCGACCACCGCGGCGGCCGAGGCCAGCACGGCGAGGCTCGGGCTCAGCGCCACGGCGACCTGGCCGAGCGCCGTCACCGTCAACATCGCCACGACGAGACGGCGGCGCTCCAGCAGGTCGCCGAGTGGCACCAGCAGGGCCAGCCCCAGTGCGTAGGACAGCTGGATGGTCGTGAGCACCGCGCCGACCGCGGAGCTCGACGCGTGGAACGCCGTCGCGATCGCCGCCTCGAGGGGCTGGGCGTAGTAGTTGTTGGCGATGATGACGCCGGTGGCGAACGTCATTGCCGCCACGGCCCGGCGCCGGGTCAGGTCCTGCGGAGTGTCGGTCTCCCCTCCGCGGAGGGGAGTGCGTCGGCGGCTCACCCTGCGATGCAACCATGGCGAGGTGGATCCGACCGGCGAGCGCCGCTACGTCATCACGCTGAGCTGCCCTGACACCACCGGCATCGTGGCGGAGATCTCAGGCTTCCTCGCCCGTGCGGGCGGCTGGATCGTGGAGGCGGGTTACCACTCCGATCCCGTCACCGGCTGGTTCTTCACCCGCCAGGTCGTGCGCGCCGCGTCCCTGCCCTTCGACGTCGACGAGCTGCGCGCCCGGTTCGCCGAGGTCGCCTCCGGGCTCGGCGGCACGTGGACGATCAGCGACACCGGCGTGCCCAAGCGGGCTGTGCTGCTCGTCAGCAAGGAGGCGCACTGCCTGCACGACCTGCTGGGCCGGGTCGCCACCGGCGAGCTGCCCGCCGAGTTGGCCGCCGTGATCGGCAACCACGAGACGCTCGGCGACATCGTGCGCGCCCACGGCGTGCCGTTTCACCACATCCCGTTCCCGGCCGACGGGAAGGTCGAGGCGTTCGCGCAGGTGCGCAAGCTGGTGGACGACGTGGCGCCGGACGCCGTCGTGCTGGCCCGGTTCATGCAGATCCTGCCGCCGGAGCTGTGCGCGGAGTGGGCCGGGCGGGCGCTGAACATCCACCACAGCTTCCTGCCCTCGTTCGTCGGGGCGCGGCCCTATCACCAGGCCCACGCCCGCGGCGTCAAGCTGATCGGCGCGACCTGCCACTACGTGACGGCCGACCTCGACGCGGGCCCGATCCTGGAACAGGACGTGATCCGGGTGGATCACGGCGACACCGTGGCCGACATGGTGCGCCGGGGCCGCGACATCGAGCGCCTCGTCCTCGCCCGCGGCTTGCGCTGGCACCTGGAGGACCGGGTGCTGGTGCACGGCAACAAGACCGTCGTCTTCCGCTGACCCCAAGGGTGAGTCCGGCAGCTGAGCACGGCGAGTTGGGCGTTCGGGCACGGTGAGGTGGCCGG
>DASWUV010000285.1:0-12671 GCA_036401495.1 Pseudonocardia sp.
GGGTTGAGCCAGCCGACCGTGAGCAGGAGCCTGCCCGCGTTGGAACGCGACGGGCTGGTGCGCCGCCGTGCGGACGACGGGGACGGCCGAACGTCGTTGTTGGCGCTGACCGGCGAGGGCGAGGCGCTGATGGCCGAGACCCGTGCCTGGCTGGACGCGCGGTGGGCGCAGCTGTGGGCAGGCCTCTCGACCGAGGAGCAGCGGGCGGCCCCAGGGCTCTTGACGAAGCTGGCAGGCTTTTTCGACGAACTGGGGTGACGCGCAGGCCCGTCCGCGGCGTCAGCTGTGGGTGACGCGGAGTTGGTAGATGACGACGGTGGCGACGGCGCCTGCCTTGTCGCCCTTGCTCGTGTTGGACTGGACGTAGCTGCCGCTCTTGAAGTACCAGCCCGAGCCCCGCAGGGCGACATCGACCTTCTTGGTGCCGTTGTAAAAGACCCGGACTCGCCCGTCGGCGGCGACGATCTTGAGGTCGTAGATGTCGCCGAGGGAGTAGCTCGGGTCGAGGGTGATGTCCGTGCGGCCGTCGTTGTATTCGGCGATCAGTCGGGATCCTTCGAGCCGGATCTCCATGACGTCGTCGGCGGAGTCGTGGATCTGCGCGGTCACCACCTCGGGCTTGGCCTTGGGCAGCGCGGTCACCGCCTGGCGCACGGTCAGCGTGTGCGTGCCGCGGGTGTTGGACCAGTCGGCCTGCTTACCGCCGTCCATCTCCCGCAGTTCCGAGCGCGGATAGCTGCTGCCCGACGTGGTCACGCCGCCCGCGTTCGCGGTGAAGACGAGCCCCTGGCCCGCGGAGTCGAGGTGGAACCAGGCGCTCGAGTACCCGCCGAGCTTCGGCGGCTGGACGGTGTCGGGATCGCCCTTCCGGCCGGTCGGCAGGGTGAGGTACCAGCCGGACGGGTCCGCGACGGCGGCCATCGCCGCAGCGGTGTGCGTGGACCGGTGGCTGACCGCCGCGGTGGCCGAGCCCACCAATCCGACCAGTCCGATGACGACCGCCAGCGCCGTGGGCAGCGCCCACCTGCGCCTGCCCGGCCCGGAGGGGGCGCTGACCGGTGGGGGTGCGGCCGGGGTCATGCGCAGTGGCTGGTAGTCGGCGAGCCGGTGTCTGGACATGCGGTGACGACCTCGTCCGGAGGCTGTCGCCCGCCCGTCGGGCTCTGGCTCCTGCCGTGTGGCGTACGGCCGCCCGAGGGAGCGTCGGTGGCAGGATCCGGACCGACCGGGCGTACCGACCGAACCTTGCCCCGGTCGACGTGTAGAAGGTAGACGTTGCGAAACCGCGCCGCGACCTGCGCAAACGCCGCGTGCGGTGATCGGTGGTGCCGTCGGCCGCGAACGGCAGAGCCCCATTTGCGAGGTTGCTCCGCGACCTCACAAATTCCGACGAGCGGTCATTCTGCCCGACGAGCGGTAGGCCGCCGCCACCTCATGCCGCGCGGAAGGCCGGGTCCCGCTCCGGCGACGCCTTGGCGAGCGCCGCGATGGTCTGCTCGGCGTCATAGTCCTTGCCGTAGACCGGGGTTCCGGGCTGCTGACGCCACGACTCGGCGAGCGTGCCACCGTCAACGGGGTCGAAGCCGAGCTGGTCGACGAGCTCGAACACGAGCTGCTTGCCCGCGCCGGGTGCGCCTGCGATCGGCAGGGCGATCCGTCCCTCGGCGCCCGCGGGCACTCCGCTTTCGAGCAGATGCTTCCAGTAGATGCCGTTGAAGACCTTGAACACGGGGGTGCCGAGCTGTTCGGCGACCCACGCGCTCTCCGGCGTGCCGTTCTCGATCGCCTCGATCCGGCCGTCGCGCTGCTGCGGGTAGTAGTTGTTCGTCTCGATCACGGGAGCGCCGGGCTTGGCCTTCGCGACGATGCCGGGAGCCAGGTCGGGAACGTTCTTCTGCGGGATGCTGACGATCACGAGGTCGGCGTCCGTCGCGGCGTCTGCTGCCCACACGGGCGTGGCCCCGGTCTCGGCCGCGAGCTCGGCAAGGGTCTCGGGCGCGCGGGAGTTGGCGACGCGCACCTCGTGCCCGAGCTCCGCCAGCTTCCTGGTGAGCGTGCCGCCGATGTTGCCTGCGCCGATGATGCCGATTCTCATGACGGCGCCAACCCCCGCAGGCTGGACCACATTCCCCGCATCGTCCGGGGCGCGACGGCGATGCGGTCAGGTCAGGTGGTCGAAGTCGCCGCGCACCCAGCCGATGTGCCGGTCGGCCGAGCGCCGGACGACCGCGAGCGCGTCGGCGTCGATGACGTTGTCGAAGTTGCCGTAGAGGCGGTCGAAGGGGTACCGCGCGACGTGCGCAGTCACCCGTTCGACGACCGCGGCCGACAGCGGGATCCGGTTCGGGTAGCTGCGCATGAAGCTCACCGAGACGCGGTCGGGGTTGGCGAAGATCGTGTCGGCGGACAGCAGCACCCCCTTCCCGCCCGCACCTGCCGCCCAGTGCGCCACCGCGCTGCCCGGGTAGTGCCCGCCGGGCTGGCTCAGCGTCACCCCGGGCAGGATCTCCACCGTGCCCTTCCACGGCTGGATCACCGGATCAGGCCGTGTCACCCACTCCAGGTCGGCTTGCGCGACCAGCACCGGCGCGTCGTCCAGTGCCCGGCTCCACGCCACCTGCGCGCCGAACATGTGGGGATGGCTCGCGGCGATCGCGACGACGCGGCCGAGCGCGCGCACCCGCCGGGCGATGTCGTCGTCGACGTAGCCGAGGGGATCCCAGAGGAGCATTCCGTCGGCGGTCCTGATGAGCTTGGCGTACTGCCCGATGCCCACGGACGGCTCGCTGTGCAGGGTGAACAGGTCGGGCTCGACCTCCTCGAGCTCGACGCGCAAGCCGGTCGCGGCCAGCTCCGCCACGGTGACCCAGTGCTGCCCGTCGGCCGGTACCCACTGACGCTCGTCGGCGCAGATGCGGCAGGTGCCCGCGGCCTCGGTGTGCTCGACCGCGCAGGTGCGGCAAATGATCGTGTCGTTGCGGAACGGCGGCTCAGTGCTGGCGTTCATAAGGCCGAAACCTAGCGGAAATCTAGTACAAGGGCGCCGAACCGTGCCATTCGCCGGACCGGGGCCCAGTGACGTGCACACCCGGTCTGCGAGGTAGGCGACCCCATGATCCGGCGCTCTGTGGCCAGGGCGCCTCCGCCGCTCGGCTGCGGGGGTGCCAGCCCCGGCTGACCCGACGACACACACCGTCGGTAGCTCCCACATACGTCCCGCAATGTGTGCCGACCCCACGGGGTATGTGCCGGGCCCCCGCACAGTGGCGTCCGCGCAGGACGTCGACCATCTGCGCCGATGCCACAACTTCTGCGAGGTCGACGCAGCGCACCCGCTAGCGCAAATCGAGTCCGAGGGCGCCGAACCGCTCGGCACGCCAGAGCTCGCGCGAACGCTCCTCCGGGTAGGGCGCGACGGTCGACTCGGCGTCGTACACGCGGGTGCGACGGTCGTGGGGACGGTAACGGGGCCAGCCGGGGTCTCCCGCTGCGGCGAAGGCGAGGTGCTCGGCTCGCATCAGCTCGGACAGCCGACCGGCCGTGGCGACGGCGTCCGGGCAGGCCGCGGTGACCTCGCCCTCGATGTCGGCGGTACCGAACACGAGCAGAGTATCCAACGCGTGTGAGGCGCCCTGGGGACCGAAACCCCAGCACAGCTCGTAGAGCCACACCCGCGCCCCGCCCGCGTGGGCGGCCTCGGCCAGATGCAGTGTCGGCATGCGCATCAGCCAGTCCGCCATCGCCGTCTCCCGCAGCGCGTTCGGGCTCGCCGACGCAAAGGCCGCACGGTAGCGACGCGCGCCCGGCGTCGGGGCCAGCCCGTTGATCAAGCTGGTGACCGCGGCGTCGTCGGCATCGTCGAGGCGAGCCGCGGCGAGGCGGAACTCGTCGCGGACGTGCCCCACGAGCAGTTCGACACTCCGCGCCGCGCCGCCTGCGTGCGCGGACCAGGGCGGGAGCGGCAGGATCTCGCCGTCGACCACCGGGGCGAACGGGCTCGGTGTGTGGGCGAGAGGTCCCCACCGTCGCGCAGTCCGGGCAAGCCGCCTCGTGACCGTACTGGCCGCGTCGACCAGCAGGTTCGGGGCGACGGGCGCCAGATCCTCGGCGGATGCCGAACGACCCAGCTCAGCGCTGATGTCGGTGGCGATGTCCGTGGCGAGGTCGGGAGCCAGGAAGGTGCCCGGCACGCTCTGCAGGATCGCGCGCCGCACCAGGCCTGCCGCGGCGGGCATCGTGACCAGCGCCGCGATCGAGGCCGCCCCGGCGGACTGGCCGAGGACCGTGACGGTGGCGGGGTCTCCGCCGAAGCCCGCGATGTTGTCCTGCACCCAGCGCAGGACGGCGACCTGGTCGAGCAGGCCTCGGTTGTCCGGCGCGCCGTGGAGCCGGGCGAACCCCTCGACTCCGGTGCGGTAGTTGCCGCTCACGACGACCGCGCCTGCGGCGGCCACCGCCCTGCCCGTCAGGTACGGGTCGGCCGAGTCGCAGTTCAGGTACGCTCCACCGCTGATCCACACCACCACGGGCAGACTGCCGCTGCGGCCGGGCTCCGGGGTCCAGACGGCGAGGGTCAGCCAGTTGCCGCCGTCATCCCGGCGGCCCGGCTGCGGGGGCGGCGAGCCGAACCGGGACGCGTCGCGCACGCCGTCCCACGGAAAGGCCGGGCGAGGTGCGGCGAACCGGTTCGGCCCTATTGGAGGCGCGGCGAACGGGATGCCGCGAAAGACGGCGACCCCGTCGTCCCACATTCCGCGCACGGTCCCGGCGGCCGTGCGTACCTCAGGAAGCGGCACTTCAGCACGGGTCGACGGCGGTCACGTTCCGGGCGCGATGAAGAACTCCAGGCCGATGTTGTCCGGATCGCGGAAGGAGATGCCGCTGCCGTAGTGGGCCTTCTTGACGCCACCGTGGGGGATGCCGAGCTCGTCGAGGCGCGCCTGCCACTGCTCGAGCGCCGTGCTGCCGGGAAGGCCGAAGCTGACGTGGTCGAGCCCGGTGCGGCGCTCGTCGGCGCGCTCGCCGGTCTCGGCGCCCATGTGGGTGTGCAGCCCGAACAGCATGCCGCCGTCGAGCGCGAACACCGTGTGGTGGAACGTGCCCGACTCCTCGTCTTCGTCGAGGACGGGCTCAGCGCCGAAGAGCGCGGAGTACCACCTGGTGCTGCGGTCCAGGTCCGAGACGGTGATCGCGACATGCTGCAGGCCGGGGAAGTCCACAATAGATTCCTTTGGGTACGCGTTCGCCGCCCCGCCGTTGGGTCGGCGCCGCCAGCATGGGTGGGGGTCGGCCCCGACGGCAACCGGTTTACCCGTGGTGGCCCCGCGGAGATCAGTGCAGCACGCGGATCTGGAACGGGTAGTCGTAGGGCCGGTCGTCGGCCGCGCGAATGGCGCCCTTGATGTGGCACCAGGCGGAGACGATGAACAGAACGACGATCAGCGGAATGCCGATGACGGCGCCGATCACCGTGAAGATCAGTAGCCAGCTGATCAGGTAGAGCACCCAGAACGCCAGGTTGAAGTTGAACGCCCCCGCGGCAGCCCTGCGGGCAATCGGGTCTCGCTTCATGACCAGCCAGACGACCAGCGGGCCGAGCAGGCTCAGTGACCCGGCGCTGAGCAACGCCGCGATCGGAGCCGAGAGGTGGGCGATGATGGCCGCGATGCGGCTGCCCGCGGACGGAACCACGTTCGGCGTGGTGGCAGAGTAGGGATCGTCGGGGTACGACATGGAATCCTCTTCCTGGAAACAACTCTTCACGTACTCAACGGAAGGGCCATGCGGATCGTGCCCGGCCGGGGTTGCGCACGGCGTATACGGTCGCGCCCGTGTCCCTTGTCCGGGTGGCGATCCTCGATGACTACCAGCAGGTGGCGCTGGCCAGCGCCGACTTCTCCGGCCTGACCGGCAGGGCCGAGGTCGTCGCGTTCACCGACCACCTCGCCGATCCGACCGCCGTCGTCGACCGCTTGGCCGACTTCGACGTGGTCGTCGCGATGCGCGAGCGCACCCCGTTCCCGGCCGACCTGCTCGACCGGCTGCCCCGGCTGCGCCTGCTGATCACCGCGGGCATGGCGAACGCGTCGATCGACGTGTCGGCCGCGCGCGAGCGGGGAGTCATCGTGTGCGGCACCGGCGGTTCGGCCGCTGCGACCACCGAGTTGATCTGGGCGTTGATCATGTCCGTGGCCCGGCGCATCCCGGCCGAGGACGCGGCGGTGCGGGCAGGCCGCTGGCAGACCACGCTTGGCACCGAACTGGCGGGCAGCACGCTGGGCGTCGTCGGCCTCGGCTTCCTCGGACAGGCCGTGGCCCGCTACGCCCGTGTGTTCGACATGCGTCTGCTCGCCTGGAGCCCCAACCTGAACGCCGAGACGGCGAGCCGACACGGCGCCGAACTGGTCGGCAAACGCGAGCTCTTCGAGCGCAGCGACATCGTGACGGTGCACCTCAAGCTGTCCGAGCGCAGCAGGGGCCTCCTCGGCGCGGACGAGTTGCGGGCGCTGGGACCGGCGGGCTACCTGGTGAACACGTCCCGCGGCCCGATCGTGGACGAGGACGCGCTCGTCGCCGCGCTCTGCGGCGGCACGATCGCCGGCGCGGGCCTCGACGTGTTCGACACCGAGCCACTTCCGCTGGACCATCCACTGCGGACGGCGCCGAACACCGTGCTGACCCCGCACATCGGGTTCGTGTCGCAGCAGTCCTACCGCAGGATCTACGGCGACGCCGTCGAGGACATCACGGGTTGGCTGGACGGAAAGGCCATCCGCGAGCTGCATTAGATGTCCTGCGCGTTGATCTCCACGTCGGCGTCGTCGCCGCCGCGCGACTTCAGCGTGCGCAGCATGCTCTCGTGGTTCTGCAGGAATGTCGTCCCCGCCTTGACGCCCCACCAGTAGAGGGCCAGCGCGCCGATCGCGACCACGATCGAGTCCCACGGCTGCGGTATCAACCCGGCGCCCCCGAAGCTGCCGAGGCCCGCGACGAGGTAGACGAACGCGATGTAGACGACCAACCACATGCCGCCTGCGAGATCGCCCGGATCACGGCGCCCGGACACGAAGCTGACGATGAACCACGCCAGTCCGACGCAGATCGGGATCAGCGTCTTCCACAGGGTGTCCCACTCCTGCCAGAGGATGACGAGCGAGCTCACCGCGAACGCGGCAGGCGCCAGGATCTTCATTCCGGGCAACCGTGTCGCAGCGCTGCCGAGGCCGACGTTGCGGAACACGAACAGCGACACCGACCCGATGGAGAAGGTCAGTGCGGCAAGGCCACTCAGCACCTGGACGAGGTTGTGCCAGCTCGGCAGCAGGATGATCATCGCCGTGCCGATCACAAAGTTGATCATCAGCGCGAGCACGGGCACACCGGTCCGGTCGCTGACCCGCATCACGATCTTCGGGAAGAAGCCGTTCTTCGCCAGGCCGAACACGTTGCGCGCGTTCGCCGCGGTGTAGACGATGCCCGATCCGGACGGCGAGATCGACGAGTCGGCGATCAACAGCCACGACAGCCAGGTGAACCCGAGCAGCATGGCCAGGTCGGCGAACGGCGAGTTCAGGTTCACCCCGTGCCATCCGGTGGCCTTGGCGAGCTCGGCAGCCGGGAGCGCGCCCAGGTAGCCGATCTGCAGACCGATGTAGAGGACGATGCTGAAGCCGATGGTGGTGATCATCGCCCGCGGGATGTTCCGCCGGGGGTTGCGCGCCTCGCCGGACAGCTCGATGACGTTCCGGAAGCCGGTGTAGGCGAAGATCAGGCCGCCCGAGGCGATCGCGCTGAACGCGGCGCTGATGCCGTAGGGGGCGAACCCGTAGGCGCTCACGTTGTGTGCGAAGCCGCCTGCTTTGTCGTTGGCGCCGAACCCACTGGCCAACAGCAGGACCACGGTGATGATCGGAATGAAGATCTTCACCGCCGTGACGATGTTGTTGGACGTGGCGAAGGACTTCACACCGAAGTAGTTCAACACCACGAACAACGCCATCAGTAGCACGCAGACGGCGGTGCCCAGGGCGGTCAGCTGCTTGTGCGGCGTGTCGTAGACGCCGGGCCACCACTTCGATGCGTACTGCACGACGGCCGACGCTTCACTGGGCGGGTTGGCGACGTAGGACAGCCACATCGCCCAGCCGACGACGCTGGCCGCGAGCCGACCGTTCGAGTAGAGCGGGTACCGCACAAGACCGCCGGACTCGGGGCGCACCATGCCGAGCTCGGCGAAGACGAGCGCGATCATCAGCATGAGCGCGCCTGCAATGACCCACGCGATGAGCGCGGCAGGGCCTGCACCTTGAGCCGCGTACATCGAGGAGAACAGCCAACCGGATCCGATCACGCTCCCCACGCCTGCGGCGGTGAGTGACCAGAAACCGAGTTCCTTGCGAAGTTTGTGATCCTCGGCGTCGGCGGCATGTTGCTGGTCAGTGCCCGACGTCGTCCCGATTTCACTCACTGCATCACCTCCCTGGCGACAGGGCAGGCGCCGCAACAGGACGCACCGCCGCAGAACAGACATCGTCCCTGGAGGAGTGCGAAGCCGCAGCGCGAGCGGGCCTGCGGCGGACGCCACACCTCTGCGAGGTCGGCGCGGGGCGTGTCCCGTCGTTGACAATCCGCCGTACAAATTGCTTATATGGCCGTACAAATCGGGCCGCCGCCCGAGTTCTGAGTTACCTGTCGACGGGGGACAGCATGGCCCGCCTGGCCCAGACCGCTGGTCTGTCCGAGATCCAGGAGGAGATCCTGGCGACGGTCAAGTCCTTCGTGGACAAGGAGATCATCCCGCACGCGACCGCGCTCGAGCACGCCGACGCCTACCCGACCGACATCGTCGACGGGATGAAGGAGATGGGCCTGTTCGGGCTCACGATCCCGGAGGAGTTCGGGGGGCTGGGGGAGTCGCTGCTGACGTATGCCCTGGTGGTCGAGCAGATCGCGCGGGGGTGGATGAGCGTCTCCGGAGTGATCAACACGCATTTCATCGTCGCGCACATGATCACCCACCACGGTACGGACGAGCAGAAGCAGCGCTACCTCCCGCAGATGGCCCTTGGCGAGACCCGTGGGTCGTTCTCGATGTCCGAGCCCGACCTCGGCTCTGACGTCGCCGCGATCAAGACCAAGGCCGTGGCGGACGGGGACGAGTTCGTCGTCGACGGCGCCAAGATGTGGCTGACCAACGGCGGCACGTCCAACCTGACCGCGGTTCTGGTGCGGACGGACGAGGGCGGCGAGCGGCCGTATCAGAACCTGACGTGTTTCCTGATCGAGAAGCCGGTCGGCTACGGCGAGGTCGCGCCGGGACTGATCATTCCCGGCAAGATCGACAAGATGGGGTACAAGGGCGTCGACACCACCGAGATGGTGTTCAAGAGCTTCCGGGTGCCCGCGGCGAACGTTCTGGGCGGGCGCCGCGGCGGCGGGTTCGCGCAGATGATGGACGGCGTCGAGGTGGGGCGGGTCAACGTCGCGGCGCGGGCGTGCGGGATCTCGATCAGGGCGTTCGAGTTGGCCGTGGAGTACGCCCAGCAGCGTTCGACGTTCGGCAAGCCGATCGCGCAGCACCAGGCGATCGCGTTCAAGCTCGCGGAGATGGCCACCAAGGTCGAGGCCGCGCACCTGATGATGGTCAACGCCGCCCGGCTGAAGGACTCCGGAGCGCGCAACGACGTCGAGGCGGGCATGGCCAAGTATCTGGCCAGTGAGTACTGCGCCGAGATCACCCAGGAGTCGTTCCGGATCCATGGCGGCTACGGCTACTCCAAGGAGTACGAGATCGAGCGGCTGATGCGGGAGGCGCCGTTCCTGCTCATCGGCGAGGGCACCAGCGAGATCCAGAAGACCATCATCAGCCGCGGCCTGCTGAAGGAATACAAGATCCGCTGAGGCGTCTGCCATGGTGACTGCAGAGGTGAGGCTCGATGGGCACGCGCGCAGGATCCAGCTACCAACTGGTGTCGCGGGAGCTGCGGCAGAAGGTCCTCGACGGGGAGTTCGGCGACGGCAAACGCCTGCCCACGGAGGCTGAGCTCGCCGACAGCTACGGCGTGAGCAGGCAGACCATCCGCCGCGCTTTCCAGGACCTCGTCGCCGAGGACATCGTCTACCGGGTGCCCGGCCGTGGAACGTTCGCGAAGGCGGCGGACCCCCGCTACGTCCGGCAGGTCGGCTCGATCGACGACCTGATGGGGCTGGCCGAGGACACCACGATGAGGGTCATCGAGCCGCTGGCGCGGCGGGTGGACCTGTCGAGCGCGGGGCGCCTGCGCCAGGAGTCGGACGCTGTGTACCGGATGCGGTTCGTCCGCATGCACGACGACCTGCCGTTCTGCGTCACGACGGTGTTCTTGCCGATTTCCGTCGGTCGCACGTTGGCCGCGGTCAGCGAGGTGACGACGGAAGGAGGCGTCAGCAGGACGACGGTCATCGGTCTGCTGGACGGCCTCCTGCCGCATCCGATCGCCGAGGCCCACCAGAGCATCACCGTCGAGCGCGCCGACCCGGCCCTCGCGACGCACCTGGTCTGCCCGGTGGATCAGCCGTTGCTGCGCATCGACCGGCTGTACCTCGACGAGGTCGGCGACGTCGTCGAGCTCGCGGTGAGTCAGTTCCTCCCCGAGCAGTACTCGTACCGGATCCGGCTGCGCCGCACTACGCCGTGGCACTAGCTGTAGCGCCGTCACGCAGGATTCGGCGCCCCCATGTGCCCGCAGAAGGGGCCGCCGTGACGGAATGTGTAGCCGCTCACCGATCGGGGTAGCAGAACCGCGCGGGACGATGTCGCGTCCCGCGTCAGTGCCGTTGCAGGTTTGGCAGGCCCGACGACGCGTCGAAGGGCCATGGGCGTGGGGGTGTCATGGCTGGCCGTCACCGATCGAGCGCGCGGCGCCCGTCTGCACCGCTCCCGTCTGCACCGCTCCTGTCTGCCCAGCCTTCGCAAGATGCGCGCTCGGGGTCACGGTGGCAGGCCAGGGTGGCGTTCCTCGGAGCCGGTGCCTGCGCAAGTCTCGTCGGCCAGGCCATCGGGCTTGGCCTGGTGGACTGGCCGCCCAACGGCCTACCCGGGTTTCCGTGGTGGCAGCCACCGTCGGCGTATGCGAGTCCGGAGGCGAATTCCGCGGCGTCGTCCGTGTCGGGGCTGGACGGGTCGACACTCGCCGATGAGGCCGCGTCCGCGGTCCCGGCGCCGGTGTCCGGCGCGCACCTGGCCCAGGCCGCATTCCTGCGGCACGACCCGACGGTCTTCACGGGCCCGAGAAACGTGGCGGTCGACCCGGCTCCGGCCGGCTTGCGGCCGGCCGGGAACCCGTCGCCCGCTCCCGGCACCGCGGCGGCAGCTGCACCCCTGTCTCTCGGCGCCTCGCCGGTAGCGGCAGGGCCCGTCGGGCAGCAGGCGCCTGCGAAGCAGGCCGACACCGGGCATGACGTGGTCGGCGCGGTGGCGCCGGTGGCGAAGGGCGTGGTCGGCGCGGTGGCGCCGGTGGCGAAGGGCGTGGTCGGCGCAGCGGCGCCGGTGGCGAACGGCGTGGTCGGCGTTGTCGCCACCGACGCGGTCCAGGCTCTGCCCAAGAACGGGCCCGAGAACGTGCCCGGGAAGGTGGGGCATGCGGTCCAGCACGTCGACGTCCCGCGGGTGAAGGTGCACGTTCCCCCGCCGAAGGCGGCCGCCAAGGCCGCGACCGCGGTCCTGCCTCAGCAGGCTGTCGACAAGGTCAACGGCCTCGCGCGCGGGCACGCCGCCGCCACGGCGGACACGCCACCGACGCAGAAGACGCCGACGCAGAAGACAACCCAGCAGTCGGCCCACACCTCGTCCCAGGGGCAGGCCCAGAAGCCAGCACAGAAGTCGTCAGCAGCCGATGCACCGGGCACCCCGAGCCACGGTGACAACCCCTCGGCGGCAGGCAAGCACGCGGTGGCCGACGTGACCACGTCCCTCGTACCCCGGTCCCGGTGAGACGGGCCGCCCGCGGACGAGAGGTCGGTGGCGACGTTGATCTCGCCATCGAGGTCGAAGCCGACCCTGACGACGCCCTGGTCCTTCGGATCATCGACCGAGATCAGGAGGCGTTCGAGGACGTCTACACCAGGCACGCCGCGGCCGTCTACGGCGTCGCTCGACGGGTGTTGCGCGACCCTGCCTTGGCCGAGGACGTGGCTCAGGAGGTGTTCCTGGACTTCTGGAGGAGACCGGAACGCTTCGACGGGAGCCGCGGTGCACTGCAGAGCTGGCTGGTGACGATCGCGCACCGGCGTTCGGTCGACGTCGTCCGTTCGGCCGCCGCCCGTCGGTCCGTCTACGTGGACGTCGTCGACGACCTCGGGCCGCCGAGCGAGGACGCACAGGACGCGACGCTGCGGCGGGCCGAAGCCGACACGGTGCAGCACGCTCTCGCCGCGTTGCCGACTGATCAGCGGCGGGCGTTGCTCCTGGCCTATTGGGGCGGACACACGCAGGTCGAGATCGCTGCTCTCACGGGTGTGCCGGTCGGGACCGTGAAGAGTCGGGTCTTCGGCGGCTTCCGACGGCTGCGGACGCTGCTGTGCGCCGCCGGTGAAGGCCCGTCCGGGGGTGCGCGATGACGCCGACCGGACAAGAGTGCTCGTGGGTCGAGTGGACGGTGCTGCTGGCGCTGCACGCACTGGAACCGGAGCAG
>DASWUV010000286.1:0-6895 GCA_036401495.1 Pseudonocardia sp.
CGCGGCTGCCCGGTCCGCGCCGCCTCGCCCGGCCCCCGCTGCCCGGTCTGCGCCGCCCCGCCCGGCGCCTGCGGAGCTGGACCGGGTGGCTCGCCCGCCGTCCGCCGCAGCCCGACCTGCGGTGCCGCCCTCGGACTCGGCCCCGCCTGGCGGCCAGGCCTCGGCCGCGCGGTCGCGCCCGCCCGCGTCCGGCTGGTCCGGCTGGTCCGGCAGTGCCTGCTCGACCGGGGCGTCCAACTCGGCGGCCAGTGCGGCGATGACGGCGACCGCGCGCCGCTCGTCCAGCCCCTTGTCGACCGCCTCGGCGAGCAGGTGGGCGTGGTCCTGCGCCACGAGCCGGTCCTCCACCAGCACCGCGGCCCGGACCCGGGGCCGCAGGTACTCGGTGACGTCGGCCGCCACCGCGTCGAGGTAGACCTCCACCGCGGCGCGGCCGGGCGCGAGCAGATCGGCGACGTGCACGAGCAGCTCGTCGACCACGGCGCGCAGCCGCCCGGCGGGCAGCTCGCGCGCCCGGGAGCGCCAGGCGACGAACCCGGCGCTCACCTGCTTCTCCGTTGCTGCAGGGGCGAGCCCGAGCAGGGCCAGCAGCGTCGGCGGCGGCGTGGCGGCGGTCAGCCTGCCGAACTCGTCGAGCAGCGCCCGGATCTGCCTGCGCCGCTCCGCCCCGACATTCGGCGCGAGCAGGCGGTGGCGCCGGATGCGGGCTGTGACCTCTTCGGGCGTGAGCCCGCCGAGCGCGCCGACCTCCGCCAGCCCGGCGAGCTTCTCGCGCGGAACGCCGCCGTGGCGTTCGACGAGCCGCCCGATGGCCGCGTCGAGCAGTGCGTAGCGCTGGGCGTCGCGCTCCTCTCGGGCGGCTCGGGCGCGGGCCGCCGTCGCGCGCCGGGTCGCGGCGTCGCGCAGCTGCGCACTCCGTTCGGCGTGGGTCTCGACGAGCAGCGCGACGAGGACGCGGTAACGGGGATGGTCGCGCTGGCGCTGCCAGAACGCCCACACCTGCGCCACCCGCGCGGCCACCGTCGCGTCGTCCAGCCCGGCGACGGCCTTCGCCGCCACTGGCAGGTCGTAGAGCTCGAAGGGGTCCGAGGCGTCCGGGCCGCCTCTGCGCTCGACGGCGGCCAGCACCCGCTTGCGGTAGTCGTTCGGGTCGAAGGGCGCAAGGCTCGTCACGGCTGCCTACTCACGGCGGCGTTGCTTCCCCAGCTCGTCACGTTCGCGGGCGACCTCGGCCTGGGACAGCGTGGCGCCGGTGGTGGCGGTGAGCACGAGCGGCAGGCCCGCGTCGACGTGGAACGCGGTGACGTGCAGAACGCCGTCGAAGCCCATCTCGAACGTCACCCGCACCTCGCTCCCCTCGCCGTAGCCCGGCGGGATGCCGGTGATCTCTCCGGCGATGAGCACCTTCGCGTCCTGGGCCCGCGTCGACTCGGCTTGGCCCTGCTGTTCGACGACGGTGACGTCGATGACCTGCTGGTCGTTGCGCACAGTGCCGAACGAGCGGCTGGTGCGGATGGGCAGTCGGTCGTTGCGGTGCACCAGCCACGTCACCTCCAGCCGTCCGAGCTGGGCGTTCACCGCGAGCACGCCGAAGCCGCGGGACACCACGGTGTCGACGCGGATCTCCACGGCGCGCCGAACCTGGATCAACGCCGCGCCGAACGCTTCGGCGACCCTGCGGCAGGCGGCGTCGAGATCAGCGGCGACCGCGTCGTCGAGCGGAGCGCCGTCGCGCAGCAGTCCCCGTGACCGCAGGTCGGCCGTGACCAGGCGCTCCAGCTCGGTCTTCTCGGCGTAGATGGCGGCACCACGGGCGACGGCCAGGTCGGGATCGTGCAGCTGGGGATCGAGCTTCAGTTCCCTGCGCAGCATGTCGGCCACGGCAGGCATGCGCGACGAGCCGCCGACCAGCAGCACGCGGTCGACGTCCGGCACCCCGCGGCGCGCTGCCTCGTCGAGGCAGGCGCGCGTGAGGTCGAGGGTGCGGCGCAGCAGCGGCGCCGTCATGTCCTCCAGCTCCGCGCGCGAGAGGCTGACGGTGGAGCGGGCGTCGTCGTGCGCGACCACGACCTCGGTGCGGTCGGCCGTCGTGAGCTCGTGTTTGGCGCGCCCGGCGGCCAGCACGAGGGCCTGCGCCCCTGCCGAGTCGTCGAGCGGGTCCTCCGCGCCGGGGTGGTCTTCGCAGAAGCGGCGGGACAGGTACAGGGCGATGCGCTCGTCCCAGTCGGTGCCGCCGAGCTGGTGGTCGCCCTCGACGGCCAGTACGGAGATGCGGCGGTCGGCCAGCTCGATGACCGTCGCGTCGAACGTGCCGCCGCCGAGGTCGTAGACCAGCACGGTCTCGCTGGGGCCCTGCTCGGACAGCGTCGGCGTCCCGTCGAGCCTGCCGAATCCGTACGCGAGAGCGGCCGCGATCGGTTCGGAGAGCACCTCGACGACGTCGAGGCCCGCGTAGGTGCCCGCCAGCCCGGTGGCCCGCCGTTCCTCGTCGCCGAAGTAGGCGGGCACGGTGATCACGGCGGCGGTGGGTTCCTCGCCGGTTGCGAACCCGGCGTCGGCCACGAGGCTCTTGAGGATCAGCGACGAGACCGCGGGCGCCGACCACGCCGTGCCGTGCGCCACGAACCGCCACTCCGCGTCGCCCATCCGGCGTTTGACCAAAGTGCAGACATGCTCGGGGTCCAGCTTGGCCTCGCGGCGCGCGCCCTCGCCGACGACGTACTCCCGCGGCCCCGCGAAGAGCACGACCGACGGGGTCGTCGGCTCGCCGGACAGGCCCGCGAGAACCTCCGGTCGCCCGTCCTTGCCGATGCGGGCGATGGCGGAGTTCGTGGTGCCGAGGTCGATTCCGTGGACGGCCACTGGCGGAGCGTAGCCAGTGCCGCGGTAAGGGCGAGGTGACCCTGCACGACGTGGCCGACCAAGCGCCGGACGGACGATCACGGCTCCCGCCGGGAGACCAGGTTTGCGGCACTGCTCCCCCTCTGGCACGGTCGGGCAGCGGAAGGAGGTCCAGCGATGAGCCGTCCGCGCATGACCGTGTCAGGTGTGGTGCTCGACAGTGCCGACCCGCAGTCCTTGGCGCGCTTCTACGAGGATCTGCTGGGCTGGAAGCGGATCCAGGACGAGCCGGGGTGGGTCAAGCTCGCCGGGCCCGACGGCGGGGCCGGGCTGTCGTTTCAGCAGGAGAGCGAGTACGTGCCGCCGACCTGGCCGTCCGAGCCCGGCGGCCGGCAAATGCAGGTGCACCTCGACATCCACGTCGACGACCTGGACGCGGCGGGCGCCCACGCGAGGGCGCTCGGCGCGGTGCTCGCCCCGTTTCAACCCCAGGACGACGTGCGGGTCTACGTCGACCCGGCCGGGCACCCCTTCTGTCTGTTCCTCAACGTCGGGTGAACCCCGTCAGTCGACCTCGGCCATGACCTCGTCGGAGACGTCGAAGTTCGCGTAGACGTTCTGCACCTCGTCGCTGTCCTCCAGCGCGTCGATGAGGCGGAAGACCTTCCGCGCGCCTTCGGCGTCCAGCGGCACCTGCATGGACGGGATGAACGTCGGGTCGGCGGAGTCGTAGTCGATGCCCGCGTCGACCAGTGCCGTGCGCACCGGGATGAGGTCGGTGGCCTCCGACACGACCTCGAAGCTGTCGCCGAGGTCGTTGACCTCCTCGGCGCCTGCGTCGAGCACGGCCAGCAGCACGTCGTCCTCGGAGAGCGCGTTCTTGGGGACGATGACCACGCCCTTGCGGGTGAACAGGTAGGACACCGAGCCGGGGTCGGCCATCGTGCCGCCGTTGCGGGTCATCGCGAGGCGGACCTCGGTGGCGGCGCGGTTGCGGTTGTCGGTGAGGCACTCGATGAGCACCGCCACCCCGTTCGGCCCATAGCCTTCGTAGGTGATCGTCTGGTAGTCGGCCCCGCCGCCGTCGGCCCCCGACCCGCGCTTGACGGCACGGTCGATGTTGTCGTTGGGCACCGAGCTCTTCTTGGCCTTCTGGATGGCGTCGAACAGCGTCGGGTTGCCGTCGGGGTCACCGCCGCCGGTGCGCGCCGCGACCTCGATGTTCTTGATCAGCTTCGCGAACATCTTGCCCCGGCGGGCGTCGATGACGGCCTTCTTGTGCTTGGTCGTCGCCCACTTGGAGTGCCCGCTCATGACCATCCCTTCCGCTCACCCGATCCAAACCATGTTACCGATGTGTGTAACAAGCGGGTGCGCACCGGGGTTGGGCTGGGCGACAGGACTCGACGCCGAACGGGTCGGTGGTCAGGCCGCGGCGGCGCGCGCCTTGACCAGGTCGCAGAACAGGGCGTGGATGCGCAGGTCGCCGGTCAGCTCCGGGTGGAACGCCGTCGCGAGGACGGAACCCTGTCGCACGGCGACGGGGCGCCCGGCCGCTGCCCCCGTTTCCGACCCGGCGACGGTCAGCCGCGGGACGGCCGCGAGCACGTGCACGCCGCGGCCCGTCTCCTCCACCCACGGCGCCCTGATGAACACCGCCCGCAGCGGGTCCGGCATGCCGTCGACGAGCAGGTCGGTCTCGAACGAGTCGACCTGACGCCCGAACGCGTTGCGCCGCACGACGACGTCGAGGCCGCCGAGCTGCTCCTGGTCCGGCCGTCCGTCGAGCACATCGCGGGCCAGCAGGATCATGCCCGCGCACGACCCGTAGGTCGGCATCCCGTCCGCGATGCGCGTCCGCAGCGGGTCCAGCAGGTCGAACGTCGTGAGCAGCCTGCTCATCGTGGTGGACTCGCCGCCGGGCAGCACCATCGCGTCGACCGCGTCCAGCTCGGCGGGACGGCGGACGGCCACGGCACGCACCCCACAGGCGGTGAGCGCGGCGACGTGCTCCCGGACGTCGCCTTGAAGGGCCAGCACTCCGATCACAGGCATGTCACCAGGGTAGGTCCCAGGGCGCACCGCCTCAGACCGCCGTGCGGACCGCCTCTGCCACGGCGGGGGCGACGGCGGCGTCGAAGACACTGGGCACGATGAAGCTCGGGTTGGGCTCGTGGACGACCGCCGCGATCGCCGCCGCCGCGGCCAGCAGCATCTTGTCGGTGATGTCGCGGGCCTGCGCGTCGAGGAGCCCGCGGAACACCCCGGGGAAGGCGAGCACGTTGTTGATCTGGTTCGGGTAGTCGGACCGGCCGGTGGCGACGACGGCGGCGTGCTGCAACGCCACCGCCGGGTCGACCTCGGGATCGGGGTTGGCCAGCGCGAACACGATCGCGTCCGACGCCATCGTCTCGAGCTCGGCGGCCCCGAACAGGTCGGGCGCGGACACCCCGATGAAGACGTCGGCGCCGACGAGCGCGTCGGCGAGCGTGCCCGCGACTCCCGCGCTGTTGGTCTGCGCGGCGATCGAGGCGAGGTTCTCGTCCAGCCCGGGGCGGTCGCGGTGCACGATGCCGTCGACGTCGACGGCCAGCACGTCGCCGGGGCCGTCGCCTGCCAGCAGCCTGATGATCGCCGAGCCCGCCGCGCCGACGCCGCACACCACGATCCGG
This sequence comes from Pseudonocardia sp., assembly GCA_036401495.1. Classification (GTDB taxonomy): domain Bacteria; phylum Actinomycetota; class Actinomycetes; order Mycobacteriales; family Pseudonocardiaceae; genus Pseudonocardia. The sequence continues at coordinate 5,514 of DASWUV010000286.1, forward strand.
CAGTCGCAGAGGCGCTTGCCGACGACCCGCAGCGCGTTGCGCAGCGCGCCGAGGACGACGATCGCGGTGCCGTGCTGGTCGTCGTGGAAGACCGGGATGTCCAGCAGCTTGCGCAGGCGTGCCTCGATCTCGAAGCAGCGCGGCGCCGCGATGTCCTCGAGGTTGATCCCGCCGTAGGCCGGGGCGAGGATCTGGACGGTCCGGATGATCTCCTCCGTGTCCTGCGTGTCCAGGCACACCGGCCACGCGTCGACGCCCGCGAACCGCTTGAACAGCGCGGCCTTGCCCTCCATCACCGGCATCGCGGCCGCCGCGCCCAGGTTGCCCAGTCCGAGGACGGCCGAACCGTCGGTCACGACGGCCACGGTGTTGCGCTTGATCGTCAACCGGCGGGCGTCGGCGGGGTTGGCCGCGATCGCCTGGCAGACCCTGGCCACGCCGGGGGTGTATACGCGGGAGAGATCGTCGCGGTTGCGCAGGCTGACCTTGGAGTGCACCTCCAGCTTGCCGCCGAGATGCAGGAGGAACGTCCGGTCCGACACCTTGCGCACCCGCACGCCGGGCAGCGCCTCGATCGCCTCGGTGAGCTCGGTGGCGTGGGCCTCGCCGCGGGCGTTGAAGGAGATGTCCACGACCAGCGTGGAGCCCGTGCTCTCCACCACGTCGAACGCCGTGACGACCCCGCCCACGCGGCCGACGGCCATGGTCAGGTCACCCGCCGCGCTCGCGGAGGCGGGTACGTCGACCCGTGCGGTGATGGCGTATCCGGGTCCGGGAACTGGCACCCGCAAACCCTACTGCCGAGCGGATGTGGCGCCGGACCCCAGCACCGGGCCTGGCCCGGCGAAGGACCGCCGGGCCTACAGGGGGTTGTGACCATCCCGATACCGGGTGTGAGATGAACCACTGGCTTCTACGCAGTGTCGCGGAGGTGGTCGTGTCATGACCGTCAGAGCAGCTAGTCGAACGGAGGCCCGGCCCGGGTCCGGCAACGCCGCCGTCACCGATCCGGCCAAGGTCCGCAACGTCGTCCTCGTGGGGCCGTCGGGAGCAGGCAAGACGACGCTGGTCGAGGTCCTGCTCTGCCACACGTCGGCGATCCCCCGCGCGGGCACTGTCGTCGACGGGACGACCGTGTGCGACCACGACCCCGCCGCGGTGCGCCAGCAACGGTCGGTCGCGCTCGCCGTCGCACCCGTGCACCACGGGCAGTACAAGATCAACTTGATCGACACTCCCGGCTACGGCGACTTCGTCGGCGAGCTCCGGGCCGGTCTGCGCGCCGCCGACGCCGCGCTGTTCGTCATCCCCGCGAGCGAGGGCCGCGAAGGCGCGGTCGACCCGGCCACGGTCGCCCAGTGGGAGGAGTGCGCGGCCGTCGG
>DASWUV010000287.1:0-1664 GCA_036401495.1 Pseudonocardia sp.
TCCGGCGCCTGAGCGCGCCGACTACCCTGGTCCCGTGCAGCCGCCCACGGTGCTCGTCGTCGACTACGGCGCCCAGTACGCCCAGCTCATCGCCCGCCGGGTGCGCGAGGCGCAGGTCTACTCCGAGATCGTCCCCGGCGACACGTCCGTCGAGGACATCGTCGCGCGCAAGCCTGCCGCGGTGATCCTCTCCGGCGGCCCCGCCAGCGTGTACGCCGAGGGGGCGCGGCGCATCGACCCCGCGCTGTTCGACGCCGACGTCCCCGTCCTCGGGCTCTGCTACGGCTTCCAGGCCATGGCGCTGGCGCTGGGCGGCGAGGTCGCGCCGGACGGCACCCGCGAGTACGGCCGCACCGAGCTGCGCACCAGCGGCGGCGTGCTGCACGACGGACTCCCGGCCCGGCATCCGGTGTGGATGAGCCACGGCGACTCGGTCGTGCGCGCGCCCGCGGGCTTCGAGGTGACCGCGGCATCGGAGCGGGGGGCGGTGGCAGCCTTCGAGGACCCCGTGCGGCGGTTGGCGGGTGTCCAGTACCACCCCGAGGTCGGCCACTCCCCGCACGGGCAGCAGGTGCTGGAGCGCTTCCTGCACGGCGTCGCGGGCATCCCGGCGGCCTGGACCACCGCGTCGATCATCGATGAGACGGTCGACGCCGTGCGCGCCCAGGTGGGTGCCGGGCGGGCGATCTGCGGGCTGTCGGGCGGCGTCGACTCCGCGGTGGCCGCCGCGCTCGTCCAGCGAGCCATCGGCGACCGTCTGACGTGCGTGTTCGTCGATCACGGGCTGTTGCGCGCCGGTGAGCGGGAACAGGTGGAGCGCGACTTCGTGGCCGCCACCGGCGCGCGGCTGCACACCGTCGACGCCGCCGAACGCTTCCTTGCCGCGCTCGCGGGCGTCACCGAGCCCGAGCAGAAGCGCAAGATCATCGGTCGCGAGTTCATCCGGGTGTTCGAGGCGGCGACGGCCGAGGTCGCCGCCGAGGAGCACGTGGGCTTCCTCGTGCAGGGCACGCTCTACCCGGACGTCGTCGAGTCCGGCGGCGGCTCCGGCACCGCGACGATCAAGAGTCACCACAACGTCGGCGGCCTGCCGGATGACATCGAGTTCGCGCTGGTCGAGCCGCTGCGGGCGCTGTTCAAGGACGAGGTGCGCAAGGTCGGCGCGCAGCTCGGGCTGCCCGCGGGGATCGTCGGCCGCCAGCCGTTCCCCGGCCCAGGGCTGGCGATCCGGATCATCGGAGCGGTCACCCGGGACCGGCTGGAGACGCTGCGTGCCGCCGACGCCATCGCGCGCGAGGAGCTCACGGCAGCCGGGCTCGACGGCCAGATCTGGCAGTGCCCCGTCGTGCTGCTCGCCGACGTCCGCAGCGTCGGGGTCCAGGGCGACGGGCGCACGTACGGCCACCCGATCGTGTTGCGGCCGGTGTCCAGCGAGGACGCGATGACCGCCGACTGGACGCGCCTGCCCTACGACCTGCTCGAGCGCATCTCGACGCGGATCACGAACGAGGTGGCCGAGGTCAACCGCGTGGTGCTGGACGTCACCTCGAAGCCGCCGGGCACGATCGAGTGGGAGTAGCGCCGGCCGCGCGGAGGCTCGGGGAGTGGCGGCGGCCGGGCCGGGGGGCGCCGGCTGGGCGGCCGAGGCGCGGCGGGGCGGGCGC
>DASWUV010000288.1:0-12667 GCA_036401495.1 Pseudonocardia sp.
AGCTCGGCGCCCGCGACCGCGCGCAGCTGGTCGTCATCGCCTACAAGAGCGGACTCGTGGCGCCGCCCCGGCCGTGACCGGAGCTCGTCACGCCTGCCCGTGCGACGCCCGCGAGCGGCGCGCGATGGCGTCGACGGCGACCGCGAGCGCCAGCACCAGGCCGGTGATCATGAAGCGGAACGACGAGTCGAGGTTGAGCAGGGTCAGCCCCGAGGAGATCGACTGGATGACGATGATCCCCAGCAGCGCCGACCACGCGTTGCCGCGGCCGCCGAACAGGCTCGTGCCGCCGATGACCGCCGCGGCGATCGCGTTCAGGTTGACGTCGCCGGTGCCGCTGCTCTGGTTGGCCGAGGCGAGCCGGGCCGCCGCGAGGATCCCGCCGACCGCGGCGAGGCCCGAGCACGCCATGAAGACCGAGGTGTAGACCAGCCGGACGTTGATGCCGACGCGGCGCGCGGCCTCCGCGCTGCCGCCGACGGCGAACACCGAGCGGCCCCACTGGGTGCGGGTCAGCAGGTAGTTCAGCACGACGACCAACGCCGCGAAGAACACGAACATCCACCCGACGCCGCGGCTGCGGTTGAGGTACCACGCCACGGCTTCGAGCCCGACCAGGAAGGCGCCTGCCCGCAGCAGGAGCACCTGGATCGAACGCGCCGACAGCCCCGCGGCCCGCCTGCGTGCGGCCAACCGGAAGCCGGACGCGAACACCGCCACGGCGACCGCAGCGGCGAGGACGTAGGACAGCCACGGCGGCAGGAACCACAGCTGCGCGAACGACACCAGGCCCGACGTGAACGGGATGTTGATCGAACCGGCGGCGCCGAGGATGTAGAGCTGGAGGCCGAGGAAGGCCAGCAGGCCTGCCAGCGTCGAGACGAAGCTCGGCATCCCCAGCCGGTTGAACAGCTGGCCGTACAACCAGCCGATCACGCACGCGACCGCGATGGCGGTGACGATCGCGAGGGCGGCGGGCCAGCCGTCGTTGACGAACAGGACGGCCACGATCGCCCCGGCGAGACCGGAGACCGAGCCGACCGAGAGGTCGATCTGCCCGGTCAGCAGCACGCACACGATGCCGAGCGAGATGACCCCGACCGAGCAGCACTCCAGCGTCAGGTTGACCAGGTTGTCCGCGGAGAGGAACACCGGGTTGAGGATCTGGAACACCGTCCAGATCACCGCCAGCCCGACGATCACCGGCAGCGCGCCGAGGTCACCCGAGCGCAGGCGGCGGGAGAACCCCGCGAGCGCGCCCGCCGCGCCGGTGCCGTGCTCCACCCGCTCGTCCTGGCGGTCCAGCGTCCTCGTGGGCTCGGCGCCGGTGTCGGTGCGCACGTCAGTCATCGTCGACCCCTTCCGTGGTGGTGACGTCGGTCGGGACGGCGGGATCCGGTCCGGCGTGGGCGGCAGGCGTGCCATCTGTCGGGGCGGCGTGGGCGCGGCGGGCGGAGCGCCGGGTGACGGCGTTGTCGGTGGCGCCCGTGATGGCCGAGACGATCTGGTCCTGCGTCACGTCGGCGCCGAAGACGCCGTTGTTGCGGCCCAGCCGCAGCACCGCGATCCGGTCGGCGACCGCACGCACGTCGTCCATGTTGTGGCTGACCATGATGACGCCGAGGCCGCGCTCGCGGAGCCGCTCGATGAGATCCAGCACCTCGGCGGTCTGGGCGACACCCAGCGCGGCCGTGGGCTCGTCCAAGATGATGATCTTCGGCTCGCCGAGCAGCGAACGGGCGATCGCGACCGTCTGGCGCTGGCCGCCCGACAGGCTGGCGACGGGGGTGCGGACGCTGGGGATGCGCGCCGACAGCTCGCCGAGCAGCCCCCACGCGCGCACCTCCATCTCCACCTCGTCGAGATGGGTCGGGGCGATCTCGTGGCCGAGGAACAGGTTCGCGACGACGTCGAGGTTCTCGCACAGCGCGAGGTCCTGGAAGACGGTGGCGATGCCCAGCGCGATCGCCGCGCTGGGGTCGGCGATCGTCACCGGTCGGCCGGCGAAGACGATCTCGCCGCCGTCCGGCCGGTGAACCCCGGCCAGCACCTTGACCAGCGTGGACTTGCCCGCGCCGTTATCGCCGACGATCGCGACGACCTCGCCTGCGGAGACGTCGAGGTCGATGTCGGTCAGTGCGCTGACCGCACCGAACCGCTTGCCGATGCCGCGCAGGGCCAGCACCGGCTCGGTCGCGGCGTCAGGCGCTCGGGAGACGGCAGCGCGGGTGTCGGCAGGTGTCGGCGGTGACATGGATGTCCCTCATGAGGAGATGAATAGGGTGGATGGGTGGTCCCTCGCCGGTGTCAGCGGCGAGGGGCCACCCTGGTACTCGGATGGTGCTCAGGCCGACCAGGTCAGGACAGCCCGAGACCGGCGCACGCGGTGGCGTAGTTGCCGGTGCAGATGTCGGACGCCTTCATGATCCCCGGGGTGACGAGGTCGGTCTTGACGTTGTCCTTCGTGATCAGCTTGGGGTCGAACAGCTGCGTCGGGGTGTTGAACAGCGTCGTCTTGGGCGCGGCGTCCTCACCGGACAGCAGCTTGACCGCGACGTCGGCCGCGGCTGCGGCGACGATCTCGCTGGGCTTGGAGATCGTGTTGTACTGGTCGCCCGCCACGATGAGCTGCACGCCTGCCAGGGTCGCGTCGTTGCCGGTCACCGGCGGCACCGGGTTCACTCCGGCGGCCTTGAACGCAGCGATCGTGCCACCACCCGTGCCGTCGTTGGCCGCCACCACGCCGACGATCTTGGTGCCGAACCGGGTGATCTGGCCCGCCACCCAGTCCTGCGCCTTCGACGGCGTCCAGTCCGGGGTGTCGAACTCGGCCAGCGTCGTGATGCCGGACCCGTCGAGGCCCTCGTGGATGCCCTTCTTGATCAGGCCCGCCGCCGCGTCGGTCGGTGACCCGTTGACCTCGAGGATGCCGCTGCCCGCCGGGATCTGGCCCGTCTTCAGCTTCTGCACCAGCGACTGGGCGATCGACTTGCCGATGGCCTCGTTGTCGAAGGAGACGTAGTAGTCAGCCGGGATGGACGGGATCGGGCGGTCGTAGGCGATCACCTTGACGCCCTGCGCCTTCGCCGTGTTCACCAGCGACGCGGCCGCCGTGGAGTCCACCGGGTCCAGCACGACCGCCTTCGCCCCCTGCGCGATCGCCGAGTTGAACTGCTGCTGCTGCTTGTTCGCGTCGGCGTTCGCGTTGTTGTAGAGCGGGGTGCATCCGGGGCAGATCTTGGCCAGCTCCGCCTTGAAGCCCGGCGCGTCGTGCTCCTCATAGCGGGTCGAGTTCTGGTCGGGCATCAAGAACGCGATCTTCGCGTCCGGCGAACCACCGGCGGTCGCCGGGGCCGCGCCGCCGCCGCTGCTCGCGGGCGGGTTGGACGCGCAGCCGGTCAGCGCGAGGGCGAGGGCCGCCGCGGTGACGAGGAGCCCCTGCGGCCGTCCTCGGCGGAAGAAACCACCTTGTTCCATGAAAACTCCTTCTGGGTCGAGCACGGTCCGAGGCGGACCGGGACGTCAAGCGGGAACAGCAAGACCGCGGAGGCGGCCGGGCCGGTCGGTGACCGGCACGTTGAGCGAGAGCAGCGACGCAGGCGTGCGCCGACCGTCGAGGGGGACGGCGATCTCGGTGACCGCGGCGTTGTCCAGCCGCGGGAACACCTGGCGGTAGTGCGCGGTCGGCACGCCCAGCAGAACGCACAGGCCCAGCCGCAACACCGTGTTGTGCGCCACGACCAGCACCGCCCCGCCCGGATGGCGGGCGGCGATCCCGCGCAGGGCCTGGGCGCACCGCTGCGCGCCAAGTGACGGCGGTTCCGCCGCGGGGAACGGGTAGGCGACGGGGTCGGCGCGGAACCGCGCGACGATCGCCGGGTCGAGCTCGCTCAGCGTGTGCCCCTCGGCGACCCCGAACCCGACCTCGCGCAGGTCGTCGACGACGGTGAGGGGCGTGCCCACGGCGAGGGCGGCGGGCTCGGCGGTCTCGACCGCGCGGCGGACCGGCGAGCTGATGACCGTCGTGATGCCGCGCGAGCGGGACCACCCGGCCAGCCGCTCGGCCTGCAGCGTGCCGTTCGGGGTCAGGTCGATGTCACTGGTGCCCGCGTAGCGGTTCTCGGCGTGCCACACGGTCTCGCCGTGCCGGGCGAGCACGAGCGTCGCCGCGCGCCCCGTCGTCGGCCCGGTCATCGGGCCGCTCCCGAGCGGGCCGACAGGACGTCGGGGTTGGCGCAGTGCGCGGGCGCCTCACCGCGCCGCCACCGCCCGGCCTCGGCGGCCACCATCGCGCTGGCGCGCTGCGCGACCTGCCTGCTGGCCCCCGCGAGGTGCGGGGTGGTGACGACGTTGGGCAGGCCGCGCAGCGGATGGTCGGCGGGAAGCGGCTCGATGTCGTACACGTCCAGCCCCGCGGCGTGCAGGTGCCCGTCGCGCAGCGCGTCGGCCAGCGCGGCGTAGTCCAGCAGCGCGCCGCGCGCGCAGTTGACCAGCACCGAGCCCCTCGGCATCGCGGCGATCTCGCGGGCGCCGATCAGGCCGGTGGTCTCCGGGGTGACGCGGGCGTGCAGCGACACGATCTGCGCGCTGCTCAGCAGCTCGGCCAAGTCGACGTGCGCGACGCCCTCGGGCAGCGAGCCCGCGGGCGCGTAGGGGTCGTGGATGAGCACGCGGGCGCCGAAGCCGAGCAGGATGCGCGCCACCCTGGAGCCGACCGCCCCGGCGCCGACCAGGCCGACCGTGGCGCCCTCCAACTCGGGGCCGACGGCGTCGTAGGCGAACAGGTCGCTGTCCCAGCGGCCCCCGACCAGGCCGACGTGGCTCGCCGCGATGCCCCGCGCCGCGGCGAGCATGAGCCCCACGGAGAACTCGGCGGTCGCGGTGGCGTTGCGGCCCGGCGCGAACGTCACCGTCACGCCGTGTTCGGTGGCCGCGGCCAGGTTGGCGTTGACCGGGCCGCCCCGGGAGACGGCGAACAGCTCGAGATCGGGGCAGGCGTCCAGGACCTTGCTGGTCAGCGGGGCCATCTGGGTGAGGCAGACCCGCACGCCGCGCAGCGCCTCGATCATCTCCTCCTCGGTGCCCGCGGCCTCGTCGACTTCGGCGACCCGGCCGAAGGGGACGTGTGGCCACGGCAGCTCCAGCACCCGCGGCGCCCACGCGGCAGGGCCGCCGAGCTCGGGAGCGGTGAGGTCGCGTTCGAGCAGCCGGTTGAGCACGAACTGGTCACCGGCGAGCAGCACGGGGACGGGCTGGGTGGGGGGCACGGTGGGGTTCTCCTCGGGTTGGGACGCGGTCGGGGAGCTCATGCCGCCGCCCTTCTGCGCGCGTGCTCGGCGGTGCGGGGGTCGAGCCAGCCGCGGTCGGTCAGCGCGGCGAGGAAGGCCTCGTAGCCGGGCGCCAAGGCCGCACCCCGGCGCGGGTCGGGATGCAGCACCGCCCTGGTGTGCACCAGGCGCGCCGCCGCCCCGGTCAGGTCGCCCTCCGTCATGCCCGCCGCAAGCACCGCCATGCCGACGGCGGGCTCGGCGCTGGCGGGCAGCCGCACGGCCACGCCGAGCTGGTCGCAGCGCAGCTGGTTCCACCAGTCGTTGCGGGCGCCGCCGCCGGTGAAGCTGACCGGGCCCGCGATGTCCGCGCCGGCGTCGTGCAGCAGGTCGAAGCACAGCCGCTCGACGTGCGACAGCCCGGTGCACACCGCGGCGAACGTCCGCGGCGCGTCGTCGACCTCGTCCGGGCCGGTGGGCAGCGGGTGCGCGCCGAGGAACCCGCGGGCGTCGGGCCGCACGAAGGGGAACCGCTCGCCGTGCCCGGTCAGCGGGTAGCACAGGGGGACCTCGCGCACGGTGCGCGCCTGCTGGGTCAGCAGCTCGAGGTCGGCGCCGCCGAAGAGGGCGGTGACCGCCGCGGCGCCGGTGCTGGACGCCCCGCCGGGCAGCCACAGGTCGTCGTGCGGAGCGCGGTGGGAGTAGACGGCGCCCGTCGGGTCGCGCAGCAGGTCGCGGGTCACGCCCTTCAACGCCAGCGTCGTGCCGAGCACGCTGTTCCACTCCCCTGGCGACAACGCGCCCGCGGCGAGCTGGGCGGCACACCCGTCGGTCATGCCCGCGACCACCCGCGTGCCCGACGGCAGCCCCGTCCGGCGCGCGGCGGCGGGCGACACGCGGCCCAGCAGGCTGCCCGCCGTCTCCACCGGCGGCAGCAGCTGCGCGGGCAGCCCGAGGCGTTCGAAGACCTCCGTGGGCCAGCGCCGTTCGAGCAGGTCGTAGCCGGTCTTGAGGGCGTGGCTGCTGTCCGCGGCCGCGGGGTGCCCCAGCAGCGCGGTGGTGATCACGTCGGGCTGGTGGGCCAGCCGGGCACCGTCGCGCAGCAGACCCTGGTCGCGCCACCACAGCAGCTTCGGCAACGCCCATGCGGGCTGGATGCGGTAGCCGAGCCGGTCCCACACGGCGGCGCCCGCCTCCTGCGCCTGCGCGGCGAGGGCCCCGGCCCTGGCGTCGTCGTACATCAGGCCCGGTGTGCGGGGCGTGCCGTCGGGGTCGGTGAGCAGCACCGTGCCCGACGTGCCGCACACCGCGACCCCGGCGATCGCCCGGTCCGCCCCGGCGGGCAGCCGGTACACCATGCCCGCGAGCGCGTCGGCGGTCTGCGACCACCAGGCGTGCGGGTCCTGCTCGTGCCGGTCGCCGTCGCGGTGGCTCGTCAGCGGCCGGGCCGCGGAGGCCACGACGGCCCCGTCGTCGTCGACGGCGACCGCGCGCACGCTCTGCGTGCCCAGGTCGACGCCCACCCAGATCGGCTCAGACACCGACGCGCTCCTGACCGGTCACCGTCGCGGAGGTCCGCCGGTGCCACATGGGCGCGACGAGCGCGCGATCGGCGAGGAAGGCGGCGTGCCGGTCCTCGTACAGCGCGCGGACAGCCGCGTCGGGCTCGCGGCGGTCCCGGTCGCGCACCAGCGCCGCAGCGGCATCGGGAAGGTCCGGGTAGTGGCCGAGCGCCGTGAGCGCGACGACGAGCGCGCCCTTGGCCCCGACCTGACTGTCGACGGTGCGCACCACCGCGCAGCCCGTGACGTCGGCGATGATCTGCAGCCACACCTCGCTCGCCGCGCCACCGCCGCAGACCCGCAGCTCGGCGGCGGATCCGCGTGTGGCGTCCAGGCAGTCCCGCACCACGTGCGCCAGCCCCTCGAGCACCGCCCTGGCCACGTGGGTGCGCCGGTGCGCGAAGGTCAGCCCGCTGATCACCCCGCGCGCAGCGGTGTCGAGGAAGGGCGCCCGCTCGCCCGCGGGTGAGAGGTAGGGCAGCACGGTCAGTCCGGCCGCGCCGGGCTCGGCCTCGGCGGCCAGCGCGACGACCGACGCGGCGTCGGCCACGTCGAGCAGCCCGGCCGCCCATTCGAGCACGCCGGTGCCCGACAGGGTGGGGAACGACCGCAGGAACAGCCCGCCGCAACCGAGGTCGAGGGTCAGCCCGCTGGGCGTCGCGTCCGGCCCGGGGACCGCCTCGCCCGCGGCGAGGACCGACTCGGTGCACAGGGTGGTGCCCAGGATGCTCACGGCCTGGCCCGGCGCCGTCGCGCCCGCGCCCACCGCGGTGGCGGCGATGTCGTAGGGGGCGATCACCACGGGGAGACCGACCGGGAGCCCGAGCAGGGCCGCCGCGGGCGCGGTCAGGCCCTGTACGCGCTCGCTCTCCGTCAGCACGGGGGGAAGCAGGTCTGCCAGGTCGTCGAGTCCGTACAGGTCGACCAGGGGCCGGGCCGCCGGGTCGGGGCGCAGGTCCAGCCAGGGCGCGGACGCCTCCGACCGGTCGATCCCCAGCACGCCCGTCAGCCGGAGGAACAGCCAGCCCCCGCACGTCAACACGGCACGCGAACGGGCGAGAACCGCGGGCTCCTCGTGACGCAGGACGGTGAGAACGGCGTGCGGCAGCCCGGCGTTGCCCAGTGAGCCCGTCCGGCGGAACGCCTCGGCGAGCACACCCTGACGCTGCCAGGCCTCGACGACGCCGACCGCGCGCGCGTCGTTCCACAGCACCGCGGGGCGGACCGGCTCGCCCGCACCGTCGACGAGCCAGGCGCCGTCGCCCTGCGCGGTCACCGCCAACGCCTGCACCTGCCAGGACATCCCGCTGATCGCCGCGCGCACCGTCGCGACGACGGCGGTCCAGACCTCGTGCATGTCCTGCTCGGAGCAGCCCGGCGAGGGCTGCCGCACAGCAGCGGCCGTCTGCGCCACGCGAAGCTCGCGCCCCGCGGCGTCGAACACCACGGCCTTGATGACCGTCGTGCCCGCGTCGACGCAGACGACAACGCCCTCCGCCATCGGTCCTCCTTGATCGGTGACGTGGATTACAGACGACCTCGCAGCAGATCGCAAGACTTAACACGCGGAATCTGCCGAAACGAGTGCGGCCCCGTATCGGCGCAGCTCAAACCCGTGGATCGATCTAGAACGCCGACCGCCATCGGCGTAAATTTCACACGCTATATCAAACCGTTACGCGTGCTCGACGGTGACGTCGACGGTCACCGACCGCCCCCGTAGGTCGGCGAGGATCTCCTGCGGCGTGTCCGGATCCACCACCAGGCGGTCCAGCTCGGCCAGGTCCACCAACCGGTGCAACGCGCGACGGCCGAACTTGGTGTGGTCGACCAACGCCACCGTCCGCGCCGAGCTGGCGATGAGCGCCCGCCGGGTGATCACAGTGTCCTGTGACTGGATGTAGCAGACCCCTTCGGTCACCGCGGTCGTCGACATGATCAACAAGTCGGCCTGCAGCTCGGCCGCCGCCGCGGCCGTCGCCTGGCCGAGGAATGAGTCGTAGGCAGGTACGAACCGGCCGCCCAGCCCGATGATCTCGATCCCCGACTGGTCGGCAAGGGCCCGGATCACCGGGAGGAAGTGGGTGATGACCGTCAACGGCGCACACTGGGGAAGCAGCCTGGCCAGCGCCAGCGACGTCGTGCTGTCGTCCAGCGCCACGACCTGCCCCGGCGCGATCTCGGTGCGCAGCACGAACTCGGCCATCAGCTGCTTCTCCCGCGACTGAGCCTGCATGCGGTGCGCGAGGTCGCCGTGGAACGTCCTGGTCGGCGCGCTCGTCGCCCCGCCCCGCACCTTCCGCAGGAACCCGCGCAGCTCGAGCTCGTCGAGGTCGCGGTGCACGGTCATGATGCTGACCCCGCACTCCTGCGCAAGCAGGTCGACCCGGGCGAAGCCCAGCTCGGCCACCCGCCGTCGGACGGCCTCCCGGCGCAGCTCGGGGGTGCCGTGGATCTGGGTCACGGACGGTCTGGCACGAACGTCGGGCCGCGGCGTCGAGGAGGACACCGCCCCAGCATGTCACCAAAATCGCCCAGAACCTCACATCTGGTAACGCGGCGGGGTGCGGCGCGGTCAGGGCATGACCACCGCTCGGCCCGTGGAGCGGCCGAATCCGCCGAATTCGTGTCGAGTTCGTGATCAACCATTGGTCCCAACGGCGGGTCACTCGGTGGCACGTTCGCTGACACAATGTGGGCCGCTCGTCGAAGTCTGACGACGGCGGACGGGAAGACGGGTGAGGCGGATGAGCGACGCGGTGCCGCCGGGCCTGCTTGTCGACGACGGGGCGCACGTCCTGCGCGTGGCTGCCCTGCAACGCCTGGCGGGCGAGCTGCTCGGCGCGACCACGCCTGCGGCGATCGGCGAGCTGGTCGTCACGACCGCGGCGGATCTGCTGGACGCCGACGCCGCCATGTCCTACAGCCGCACCGACGAACAGACGCTGGAAGTCCTGCACTCCACGGGCTGGCCGGACGAGGTTACCCGGCCCTACCGGCGGCTGGAGCTGCATCCGGGGCGGCCGCTGTCGGACGCGGTCCTCACGGGAGAGCCGGTGTGGCTGGAGAGCGCGCAGCAGTGGCGCGCCCGGTATCCGGACATGGCACCCGTCGGCACCGCAGCCCAGATGCAGGCCAGCGCGTGCCTGCCGCTCACCGTCGACGACCGGGACCTCGGCGCGGTGGTGTTCAGCTTCAGCTCGCCCCGCACCTTTTCCGCCGACGAGCGCAGGTTCCTGCTGGCCGTCACCGCGCTGTGCGCGCAGGGTCTCGACCGCGCCCGGTTGCTGCTCGCCGAGCGGGCGGCTCGCGCCGAGGCCGAACGCAGGCTGGGCCACATGACCTTCCTGAGCCGCTCAAGCCGCCTCATGGAGGCGCCGCTGTCGGTGGAGCAGCGGCTGCAGCAGCTGGCCGACCTGGCCGCGTCCGAGATCGCCGACTGGTGCGCCGTGCACCTCGTCCGCGGAAACGACGTCGCCCAGGTGGCGGTCGCGCACCGGGATCCCGCCAAGGTCGCCTTCGTGGCGCAGCTGGAGCGACGCTACCCACCCGACCCGAAGGCCAGCGGCGGGGCGATCCAGGTCAGCCGCACCGGCGAGTCGGCCTTCTTTCCCGAGATCTCCGACGAACTGCTCGCCGCCGCCGCCGTCGACGAGGAGCACCTTGCCCTGATCCGGTCGATCGGGATGCGGTCGGCCGTGGTCGTGCCGCTGTCGGTGCGGGGACGGCGGTTGGGCGCCGTCACGCTCGTGCATGCCGAGTCCGACCGCCGGTTCGACGCGAACGACCTCGCCTTCGCCGAGCAGCTTGCGGCCACCGCGGCCGTCGCGCTGGACAACGCGCGCCTCTACGAGAACCAGCTGCGCACCGCCCACACGTTGCAGAACGCCCTGCTCCCGGCGGCGCTGCCCGAGGTGGCAGGCCTCCGGCTGGCCGCGCACTACCGCACGCAGACCGACGAGGGCTCGGACGTCCACGTCGGTGGCGACCTCTACGACGTCATCGCGGGCCCCGCGCCCGGCCAGTGGGGCTTCGTCGTGGCCGACGTCTGCGGCAAGGGCGCGGAGGCGGCGGCGGTGACCGCCCTGATCCGGCACACCGTGCGCGCCGAGATCGGCCACGGGCTCGGCCCCACCGCGGTGCTGCAGCGGCTCAACCGGGCGATGCTGCGCGAGACCAAACGCACGAGCCGGTTCGCAACCGTGGCCCACGGGCAGCTCACCCTCACCGCGACGGGCGCCACCGTACGGTTGGCCAACGCGGGCCACCCGCCGCCGCTCATGCTGCACGACGGGCAGGTCACTCCCGTGGACGCGCCCGGCACCCTGCTGGGCGTCTACCAGGACGTGGAGATCAGCGAGGTAACGCTGGAGCTGCGCCGCGGCGACATACTGGTTCTGTACACCGACGGCGTGACGGAGGCGCGGGGCGTGGACGGTTTCTACGGAGCGCAGCGGCTGGCGCAGTTGGTCGGCTCGGTGGAGCACCCTACGGCCGACGAGGTGGCCGACCGGCTGCTGGCCGACGTCGAAGGGTTTCAGCGGGGCCTGCTGCGCGACGACATCGCGATCCTCGTCGTCGAGGCGACGCCGTGACGGACCTGTCGGAGCCTGCGGAGGCGGTGGAGGTCGTGCTCACCGGCGAGCTGGACATCTCCACCTTCGACCAGGCCGAACGGCAGGTCGAGGAAGCCGAGAGGGCAGCGCCCTCGCTACTCGTGATCGACCTCAGAGCGCTGCAGTTCGTCGACTCCACCGGCGTGCGGCTCATCCTGCTCGCCGACCAGCGGGCCACCGCGGCGGGCAGGCGGCTCGCCATCCGGCTCGGTGAAGGGCCCGCGCTGCGGGTGTTCGCGGCGCTCGGCCTCACCGGCCGGTTCGAGGTGCTGGACACGAAGCCGAACGAGTCGGTCCAGACGCCGAAGTCACTCTGATGTCCGCGCCCACGTCCGGGGCCACGGCCGCGGTCCTGCGCGCACGGATCGACCTGCCCACGGCGTCGGGCAGCGTGCCGTTGGCCCGGAGGATCGTCGAGGAGCTGCTGGCCGCCTGGTCGGCGGACGCCCGGCGCGAGGAGTCGGTGCTGCTGCTCAGCGAGCTCGTGACCAACGTCGTGCGCCACGTGCAGCCGACCACGACCTTCACCATCGAGCTCGTCCTGTCCCGGCTGAAGCTGCGGGTCAGCGTCGTCGACGGCTCGCCGACGCCGCCGATGCTGCGCGACCGCGGGCCGCACGGGGGCCACGGCATGTGGCTGGTCGGCACGATCGCGGACCGCTGGGGCAGCGGAAAGCGCGGCAGCGGCAAACAGGTGTGGTTCGAGCTCGACCAGTAGGCGAGGCTGGGGCGATGCCCGCCACCCCGACCGCACTGCCCCCGATCGCCGGAGAAGACCACGTCTGCGCCGAGTGCGGCCTGCGCTACCCGGACCTGCCGGTCGACGACGTCGCGGACCAGCTGAGGCGGGCCACCGCGGTGCTGACGGACCTGGTCGCCGCCCTCGCGCCCGGGGCGGCCGCGCGGCGCGTCGACGAGGTCGCGGGCTGGTCGGTAGCCGAGTACCTCTGCCATCTCCGCGACGTCGATGTCGTGCACACGATCCGGCTGCACCGGGCGCAGCACGAGGACCGGCCCGCGCTCGAGCCCATGTACAACGACCTGCGCGCCGCCCGCTTCGGCTACCGCCGCGCCGATCCCGCCGCCGTCGTCGTGGATCTCGCCCGCGCTGTGGAAGGTTTCCTCGCCGAGGTCGACAGCACCCCGAGCGACGGCTGGGACCGGCCCGTGACCCGCCTCGGCGAACAGCGCACCGCCCGGTGGCTGGTGCGCAACGTCGCCC
>DASWUV010000289.1:0-9373 GCA_036401495.1 Pseudonocardia sp.
GCGCCGACGGCGGCCACAGCGCGGTCCGTAAAGCAAGCGGGATCGGCTTCCCCGGCGTGACCGACCGCAACGTCGTCAGCCGCTCCGGCCGGGTCGTGATCGCTGCGCCGTTCACGGTGCCCGGCTGCGGCGAGCTGGACATCCCCGGCCTCGGCCGCCTGCGCCCGGCCACCTTCACCCGCACCGAAACCGGCCTGTTGGCGTTCGGGATGTTCCAGCCGGGGGTGCACCTGGTGTCGGTGATCGAGTGGAGCGAGGAGACCCCGGAGCGGGAGGACTGGACCTGGCAGCCGATCATGCTCGACGAGCTGGCCGCGGCCCTGCACCGGGTGGCAGGCGTCCACATTCCGGTGGCGGCGGCGCCCGGGGGAGCGGAGGCCCGGCGTACCACGACGACCAACTCCCGCCAGGCCGACCGCTACCGCCACGGCCGCGTCTTCCTCGTGGGCGACGCCGCGCACGTCCAGTCGGCCGTCGGTGGCCCAGGGCTGAACCTCGGCATGCTCGATGCGCTGAACCTGAGCTGGAAGCTGTCGGCCGACGTGCATGGATGGGCGCCGCCGTGGCTGCTCGACAGTTACCACACCGAGCGGCACCCGGTCGGCGAGCGGGTGATCATGTCGAGCCGCGCGCAGCTTGCCCTGCTCGGTCCGGGGCCGAACGTCTCCGCGCTCCGGCAGGTGTTCGCCGAACTGCTCCGGTCGGGTGCGAACGTGCGCCACCTCTCCGACCTGATGTCCGGCGCCGACACCCGCTACGACACGGGGTTGGACACGGCCGACCCCGCACGCCACGACCTGGTCGGACGCCCGCTGGCCGATCTGCCGCTGCACACCGCCACCGGCCCGACGCGCGTCAACGAGGTGCTGCGCGCAGGCCACCCGGTCCTGCTCGACCTGGCCGGACGAGCTGACCTCGAGGCCGTCGCAGCGGCGTGGGCAGGCCGGGTCGACGTCGTGACCGCGACCACTCCGCGGCCACCGGCGGACGCGATCCTGCTGCGCCCCGACGGCCACGTGGCGTGGGCGGGCAGGGACGCAGACGCCCTGAGTGCGGCCCTGCGGACCTGGTGCGGGCGCCCCGTCCTCGACGATCCTGTGGAGTTCTCGCCGCCATAGCCACCGAAACGCAACAAGATCCACCCCACCAGGGGCCTTCGACTTTGTTCCGCCCGGCGGTACCTGTCGTGGACCCAGCGGGGACTATGTCTGCGTGACCGGTACGACCGCATCGCCTTCGGCATCGCCCTCCGCGCCGCCCTCCACACCTACTTCGGCACCTACTTCTGCCCCGCAGCCGACCGTGGGTGCCCACACCATCCGCCAGCGCATCGCCGACGAGCTCGGCGTCCGCCCCCATCAGGTCGCCGCGGCCGTCGACCTGCTCGACGGGGGCGCGACGGTGCCCTTCATCGCCCGGTACCGCAAGGAGGCGACCGGCACGCTCGACGACACCCAGCTGCGCACCCTCGAGGAGCGGCTGGGCTACCTGCGGGAGCTGGAGGACCGCCGCGTCGCGGTACTGGAGGAGATCCGCCGCCAGGGCAAGCTCGACCCCGCGCTCGAGGAACGCATCATGGCCGCCGAGTCCAAGGCCCGCCTTGAGGACATCTACCTGCCGTTCAAGCCGAAGCGGCGCACGAAGGCGCAGGTGGCGCGCGAGAACGGGCTGGAGCCGCTGGCCGACGCGCTGCTCGCCGACCCCACGCTGGACCCCCAGGAGACCGCCGCGGGCTACGTCACCGAGCAGGTGGCCGACCCGGCCGCTGCGCTGGAAGGTGCCCGCGCGATCCTCGTCGAGCGCTTCGCCGAGGACGCCGACCTCATCGGAGGGCTGCGCGAACGCATGTGGACGCGCGGTCGGATGGTCACGACCGTGCGCGCGGGCAAGGAGACCGAAGGCGCGAAGTACGCCGACTACTTCGCGTTCTCCCAGCCCTTCACCAAGCTCCCCTCCCACCGGATCCTCGCGGCGTTCCGCGGAGAGAAGGAGGAGATCCTCGACGTCGCCATCGAGCCGGACGACACGCAGCCCGAGCCCGGCGTCGTCACCGAGTGGGAGCGCATCATCGCCGCGGCGGCAGGCGTCCGCGACGAGGGGCGGCCAGGGGACCGCTGGCTCGCCGAATGCGTCCGCTGGGCCTGGCGCACCCGGATCCTGCTGCACCTCGCGATCGACATCCGGGTGCGTCTGCGCACCGTCGCGGAGGAGGGGGCGATCGGTGTCTTCGCCAACAACCTGCGCGACCTCCTCCTCGCCGCCCCGGCAGGCAGCCGCGCCACGATGGGCCTCGACCCCGGTTTGCGCACCGGCGTCAAGGTCGCCGTCGTCGACTCCACGGGGAAGGTCGTCGCCACCGACACGATCTACCCGCACGAGCCCCGCCGCGCATGGGACGCTGCACTCGCCACGTTGACGAAGGTGGCCGCCGCCCACGACGTCGAGCTCGTCGCGATCGGCAACGGCACGGCATCGCGCGAGACGGAGAAGCTCGCCCGTGAGCTGGCCACCCGCAACCCCGGTCTGAAGCTCATCCCGGTCGTGGTCAGCGAGGCGGGCGCCTCGGTGTACTCGGCGTCGGCGTTCGCGTCGGCCGAGCTGCCCGACCTCGACGTGTCGCTGCGCGGCGCGGTCTCCATCGCACGGCGCCTGCAGGACCCGCTCGCGGAGCTCGTCAAGATCGACCCGAAGTCGATCGGCGTCGGGCAGTACCAGCACGACCTGCCGGAGTCGTCCCTGTCGCGCTCGCTCGACGCGGTGGTGGAGGACTGTGTGAACGCCGTGGGCGTCGACGTCAACACCGCGTCCGCGCCCCTGCTCCGACGGGTCTCGGGGGTCACCGAGTCCCTCGCCGCCCAGATCGTCGCCCACCGCGACGCCAACGGCCCGTTCCGCACCCGCACCGCGCTGGTCGATGTGCCCCGCCTCGGCCCCAAGGCGTTCGAGCAGTGCGCCGGGTTCCTGCGCATCCGCGGCGGCGACGACCCGCTTGACGTCTCCGGCGTGCACCCGGAGGCCTACCCGGTCGTGCGCCGCATCCTGACCAGGGCGAAGACCGATATCGCCACCCTGATCGGCAACGCGCCGAAGCTGAAGTCGCTCTCGCCGAAGGAGTTCGTCGACGAGCGCTTCGGACTGCCCACGGTCACCGACATCCTCACGGAGCTGGAGAAGCCCGGCCGCGACCCGCGCCCGGCCTTCCGCACCGCCACGTTCGCCGAGGGCGTCCACAAGATCTCCGACCTGCGGCCGGGCATGCTGCTGGAGGGCCAGGTCACGAACGTGGCGGCGTTCGGCGCGTTCGTCGACGTCGGCGTGCACCAGGACGGGCTCGTCCACGTGTCGGCGATGGCGAAGCAGTTCGTGGCCGACCCGCGTGAAGTCGTCAAGTCCGGTGACGTCGTGCGGGTCAAGGTGCTGGAGGTCGACGAGGCGCGCAAGCGAATCTCGCTGACCCTGCGCCTCGACGACGAGGCGGGCGGGGGCAGGCCCGACCGCGACCCCCGACGTGACGGGCAGGGACGTGACGGGCAGGGGCGCGGCAGACAGGGAGGCGGCAGCAGGCCGACGCTTGATCAGAAGAGCGGCGACCAGAAGGCAGGCGACCAGAAGAGCGGCGACCAGCCCCGTGGAGACCGGAGCGGCAACGACCGCGGGCGGGGCGACGCGGGCCGGGGTGACGCGGGCCGGGGCAACGGAGGCCGGGGCAACTCCGGCGGCCGAGGCGGCTCGGGCCGGGACGATCGCGGCCGGGACGATCGGGCCCGGGACGCGCGCGGTCGCGGCGACCGGAAGCCCGCGCCGGGCGGCGCGGGCTTGGGCAACAGCGCCATGGCCGACGCGTTGCGGCGTGCGGGCCTGGCGGGCAACGACAAGTGAGGTAGGGACCCGTATGGGCAGCAAGACCGACGCCACCCCGGCCAAGATCCAACGGGTGCCCAAGAAGCGCTACGAAGCCGAGCTGCTGCGGCTGCAGGTGCAGCTCGTCGAGATGCAGGAGTGGGTCAAGACCTCGGGCACGCGCCTCGTCGTCGTGTTCGAGGGCCGCGACGCCGCGGGCAAGGGCGGCACGATCCAGCGGGTGGCCGAGTACCTCAACCCCCGCATCTGCCGCATCGTGGCGTTGCCCGCGCCGACCGAGCGGCAGCGCACGCAGTGGTACTTCCAGCGCTATGTCGAGCACCTGCCCGCCGCGGGCGAGATCGTGCTGTTCGACCGCAGCTGGTACAACCGCGCGGGCGTCGAGCGGGTCATGGGCTTCGCGACCCTCGCCGAGTACCAGCGGTTCCTGCGTCAGTGCCCGATCTTCGAACGGTTGCTCATCGAGGACGGAATCCTGTTGCGCAAGTACTGGTTCTCGGTCAGCGACGCCGAGCAGGAGCGCCGGTTCAGGGGTCGCCTGCACGACCCGCTGAAGCGGTGGAAGCTCTCGCCGATGGACCTGGAGTCGCTCACCCGGTGGGAGGAGTACTCCCGCGCCAAGGACGACATGTTCGCCGCCACCGACAACCCTGACATCCCCTGGATGGTCGTGGAGTCTGAGGACAAGCGCCGTGCGCGCCTCAATACGATTGCCCATCTGCTGTCCAGCGTGCCGTGGAAGCCGGTCGAGCGCGCCGAGCTGCACCTGCCGAAACGGCCCAAGCCCACCGGTTACGTCCGGCCCCCGCGCGGCCTGTTCACCGAGGTGCCCGACTACGCCGCCACCCTCGGGTAAGGCCGCCGCCAGCCGAATCGGCGTGATTGCCCGACGCCCGCCGCCCACCCTTACGCCGAAGATCAAGGCATCAGAGGCATCGGGGCAGTGGGAGTGGTCGAAATGGTGGCAGTCGTGATTCTGGTCGTGCTGATGGCGATCGCGGCGGCGGCGCCGCGCTACGGCGTCGACAGCCGCAACGGGATCGGCACGCGTCGGGCGAGCCCCGCCGCGGATCTCCGAGCGGTCGCAAGGGCGTTGAGCAGGGGCGCAAGGCTCATTCGACGGTGAGGTCGGGGGCCGACGTGACAGTGGCCCCGAGCACCTGGGACTATAGACGCAGGGTGGTGCGTTAAGCGCCACTGGAGACCGCGGTTGGCCAGGCAGAAGTCGTGCAGTGGGCCTAGCGGGCTCATGCGGGGCACGCAACCGTGTCGCCGCCACTGCGACGAAAGTAAGACGTGACTTCCACTGAGCTTGACCTGCCCACCTTCGCCGACCTCCCGCTCCGCCCCGAGCTCCTCGCCGTCGTCGACGAGCTCGGCTACACCCACCCCTCCCCGGTGCAGGCCGAGGCCATCGCGCCGCTGGTCGAGGGCCGTGACCTGATCGGCCAAGCCGCCACCGGCACCGGCAAGACGGCCGCCTTCGCGCTGCCCATGCTCGAGCGCCTCGCGGACATCCGCCCCGCCCACGGCCGTGGCGACGCCCCGTTCGGGCTGATCCTCGCCCCCACCCGTGAGCTCGCCTTGCAGGTGTCCGAGGCCGTCAGCCGCTACGGCGCCCGGCTCGGCGCGCGGGTCGTCACCGTCTACGGCGGTGCGCCCGCCGGGCCGCAGTGGAAGGCCCTGCAGTCCGGGGTCGACATCGTCGTCGCGACGCCGGGGCGCGCCATCGACCTGATGAACCGCGGCGCCCTGCGCCTGTCCGAGCTGGAGATCGTCGTCCTCGACGAGGCCGACGAAATGCTCGACATGGGCTTCGTCGAGGACATCGAGACGCTGCTCGACGCCACCCCGGACACCCGCCAGGCGGTGCTGTTCTCCGCCACGATCCCGCGGCGCATCGAGACGCTCGCCCGCAAGTACCTCCGCGAGCCCGTCACCGTGCGGATCGAGCGCGAAGAGGTGCCGGAGGGCGAGGCGCCGAAGGTGCGCCAGACGGCCTACCTCGTGCCGCGCACGCACACCACGGCCGCGCTCGGGCGCGTGCTGGAGGCCGAGCGTCCGCGCGCCGCGATCGTGTTCTGCCGCACCCGGCTGGACGTGGACGCGGTCACCGAGACGCTCACCGGCCGCGGGCTGCGCGCCGAGGCCCTGCACGGCGGGATGGACCAGGAGCACCGCACCCGCGTCGTCGAGCGGCTGCGCAGCGGACGCACCGAGCTGCTGGTCGCCACCGACGTCGCGGCCAGGGGCCTGGACATCGACCTGCTGACCCACGTCGTCAACCACGACGTGCCACAGTCGTCCGAGGACTACGTGCACCGCATCGGCCGCGTGGGCCGAGCCGGGCGCGAGGGCGTCGCGATCACGCTCGTGCCGCCGTCGAAGATGTACGCGCTGCGCAACGTGGAGCGGCTCACCGGGCAGCCGATCATCATCGCGGCCGTCCCGACCGCGGCCGACCTGCGCGCCGCTCGGCTGGACCGCACCCGCGCCGCGCTCGAGGAGACCTTGCTCGGGCTCGACACGGAGGCGGGCGAGACCGCGGCGGTCGACACCGAGGACGTGCGCGCCATGCTCGCCGGACTGGCCGCCGAGCACGACCTCCTCGACGTCGCCACCGCCGCCGTCCAGCGGCTCCAGGCCGTCGCAGGCACGCCGGACGACGACGAGGACATCCCCGTCGTCAGCGCGGGCCGCGGCGGCGCAGGCGGCCGTGCCGAGGGGCGCGGCGAGCGCTTCGACCGGCAGGCCAAGGGCCGCGGCGCGGGCCAGCGTCCGCCGAAGTCGGGCATGACGCGCCTCTTCGTCAACGCGGGCCGGGCCGGGGGAGTGCGCCCCCAGGACATCGTGGGCGCGCTGGCCAACGAGTCGAACCTGTCGGGGCGCGACATCGGCGCGATCCAGATCCACGAGCGGCACGCGCTGGTGGAGGTCCCCGAGCACGCGGCCGACGAGGTGCTGCGCAGCCTGCGCGGGAGCACGACGCTGAAGGGCAGGCGCGCCAACGTGCGCCGCGACCGCGACTTCGCGGGCGCGGGGCGCGACCGCTCCTGAGCTGCTCACGGGCGCGCGAGACAGCAGCAGGGCGACACTCCTCCGACTGGGTCGAAGCGGTGTCGCCCTGCTGCGGTTCGGGCCCGGCCCCCCGTCGGCCGCCGGGCCAGACTTGAGGGGTCCCGCTTAGTGGACCTGCACCTCGTCGCCGACGTTGAGGTCCGCGAACCACGCCTCGGCGTCGTCCTTCGCCAGGTGCACGCAGCCCGCCGAAGGGTTCTGCGGGTTGCCCTGGTGGAACGCGATGCCGCCAGGGGCGAAGAACACCGAGTACGGCATGGGGGCGTTGTTGAACTCCGCGCTCTTGTGGTTCTGGTCCTTCCACAGCACCTGGAACGTGCCGGTCGGCGTCTCCTTGCCCTGGCCGCCGTGGCTGATCAACACTGGTCCCTTGGTGATGTGCCCCTCGTGGATCAGCCACGCCTGGTTGTCCGTCAGCTCGACGCAGGCGCGCGCCGTCTCCGTGCAGGGCGTGCCCTTGACGAAAGGCGAGTGGTCTGTTTTTACGTTGCCGCTGTCGTCGGCGGCCAGCGCTGTGCCGGTCACCACCGCCGCCGCGACCAGGCCGATACCGGCTACCGCCGCCATCCGTCGTAGCCGCTGTGTCGTGCGTGTCATTCCGTTCCCTTCACCCTGCCCGTCCGACGGCGCCAACGAGCAGGTGAGACACGAAGTGACGGCTACCTACCGAAGCGGTCCGGTTCCAGCACGGATGCGTGGCGTGCCCGGCTCCGGATACGGAAGGGTGGGCCCATGACAGATCTGAAGCCGCGCAGCCGCGAGGTCACCGACGGGCTGGAGCGTGCGGCCGCTCGCGGCATGCTCCGCGCGGTAGGCATGCGTGACGAAGACTTCGCAAAGCCCCAAATCGGCATCGCGTCGAGCTGGAACGAGATCACCCCTTGCAACCTCTCGCTGCAACGCCTCGGCATCGCGGCGAAGGAGGGCGTGCACCGGGCGGGCGGGTTCCCGATGGAGTTCGGCACGATCTCCGTCTCCGACGGGATCTCGATGGGCCACGTCGGCATGCACTACTCGCTGGTCAGCCGGGAGATCATCGCGGACTCGGTGGAGACCGTCGTGCAGGCGGAACGGCTCGACGGCACCGTGCTGCTCGCCGGGTGTGACAAGAGCCTGCCCGGCATGCTCATGGCCGCCGCCCGGCTGGACCTCGCTGCGGTGTTCGTCTACGCGGGCTCGATCCTGCCCGGCCACATCGGGGACCGGGAGGTGAACATCGCCGACGCGTTCGAGGCCGTCGGCGCGTGCGCGCGGGGGCTGATCACCCGGGCGGAGGTCGACGCGATCGAGCGCGCGATCTGCCCCGGCGAGGGCGCCTGCGCGGGCATGTACACCGCCAACACGATGGCGGCCGCGGCCGAGGCGCTCGGCCTCGCCCTGCCGGGGTCGGCCGCGCCGCCCGCCGTCGACCGGCGTCGGGACGGGCTCGCACGCGCGTCCGGCGAAGCGGTCATCGGCATGATCGAGAAGGGGATCACCGCGCGGCAGGTGCTCACCCGCGACGCTTTCGAGAACGCGATCGCCGTCGTCATGGCGTTCGGCGGGTCGACCAACGCCGTCCTGCACCTGCTCGCGATCGCGCACGAGGCGGGCGTGCCGCTGGAGCTCGATGACTTCACCCGCATCGGCGAGCGGGTGCCGCACCTGGCCGACGTCAAGCCGTTCGGCAAGTACGTGATGAGCTCGGTCGACCAGGTCGGCGGCGTGCCGGTGGTGATGAAGGCGCTGCTGGACGCGGGCCTGCTGCACGGCGACGCGCTCACCGCCACGGGCTCGACGGTCGCCGAGAACCTCGCCGCGATCGACCCGCCGGACCTGGACGGGGAGATCCTGCGGTCGCTGTCCAAGCCCATCCACCCCACCGGCGGGATCACGATCCTGCGCGGCTCGCTGGCCCCGGACGGCGCGGTCGTCAAGAGCGCCGGTTTCGACCAGGCGACGTTCGAGGGCACCGCCCGCGTGTTCGACGGCGAGGCCGGAGCGATGGCCGCCGTCCCCGACCTCCAGCCCGGCGACGTCGTCGTGATCCGCTACGAGGGGCCGAAGGGCGGACCGGGGATGCGCGAGATGCTCGCCGTCACCGCCGCGATCAAGGGCGCCGGGCTGGGGAAGGACGTGCTGCTGCTGACCGACGGGCGTTTCTCGGGCGCCACGACGGGGCTCTGCGTCGGGCACGTCGCACCGGAGGCGATGGACGGCGGGCCGATCGCGTTCGTCAAGGACGGCGACCGGATCGTGTTGGACGTTGCCCACCGCACGCTGAACCTGGACGTCGACGAGGCGGAGTTGGCGCGCCGCCGGGAGGGCTGGCTACCACAACAGCCCGAGCTGCGGACCGGCGTGCTGGGGAAGTACGCAAAGCTCGTGGGCTCCGCGTCGCAGGGGGCGGTCTGCAGCTAGCCGTGCGCGGAAAACGTCGCTAGGGCGACGTTTT
>DASWUV010000290.1:0-10597 GCA_036401495.1 Pseudonocardia sp.
CGACCGCGACGCGCCGTGCGTCTCGAGGGCCGCTGACGTTGCGGACCAGGCGTTCTACTGCCCGTCGGGCGACGCCGTGGTCTGGGACGCCGACGGGTTGATCCCGAAGGTGGAGCGCGAGGACGGCGCTACCGCCGTGCTGGTCGTACTGGCCCACGAGATAGGCCACGCGGTGCAGACCCGCCTCGGCGTCGACGAGCTGCAGGCGCGGCAGCCCGCGCGGTATCCGACGATCCTGCTGGAGGCCATGGCCGACTGCTACGCGGGCGTGGCCCTCGCCCACTTCGCGCAGCAGCCGCCGCCGGGGCTGTCGGTGGGCACCGACCAGGCGGTGGCGGCGCTCATCGCCTTTCGCGATCCGCTCGGGGTGAGCCCGCGCGACTCGGCTGCCCACGGCAACGCGTTCGACCGGGTGTCCGCGTTCCAGGACGGCTACGACGGATCGGCCACCAGCTGCTCGGGGATGACGACGGCCAGCCACCCCTTCACCCAGCGGGCGTTCGGCTCGGCCACGGACAAGGCCCGCCACGGCAACCTTCCGCCCGACCAGCTGCTCGAGGGGGTCGAGGCGAGCGCGCCCGCGTTCTTCACGGGCGTCGCGGCGAGCGCAGGGGCCACCGGGTGGCAGGCGCCGTCGCTCGGCCCCGCCGCCGCAGGCTGCGCGGTGGCCGCGCAGGGGCCTGCGGCGTGGTGCGGCCGGGGCGAACCCGTCGTCGTCGACCGGCCCGCGCTGGCCGCGCTGGAGGAGAAGTTCGGCGACTACGCGGGCGCGACGCTGGTGGCAGACCGCTATGGCCTCGCGGTGCTCGACGCGCTCGGCCGCCCGGTGACGGGCAGCGCCGCAGGCGCCGCGGCGACGTGCCTGGCCGGGGCGTACACGGGCGGGCTGTTCACGGCGGGCGACGCGCTCACGCTCTCCCCCGGCGATCTCGACGAAGCCGTGCAGGTCCTGCTCGAACAGGACTGGGCCGACCGGGACGCGAAGGGGGCGGCCGACGCCGCCGAGCACGGCTACGAGCGGATCGACCACTTCCGCACGGGCGTGTTCGGCGGCGCCAAAGCGTGCCTGTAGCGGGGCGGCGGGGGTGATCTCGTCCGGCCGGGCCTCAGAACAGCGCGCGGGCCAACGAGCGGCGGGCGGCGGTGACGCGCGTGTCGTCGACCGGGAACAGCTCGAACAGGCCGATGAGGTGTTGCCGAGCGCGGTCCCGCTCCGGCCCTGACGTCCGCCCGACCGTGGCCACCAGCCGGGAGAACGCGGCTTCGACGGCGTCGATGGTCAGCTCGGCGTCGGCTGCGGCGAGTTGCGCGTCGACGTCGTCGGGCGCTGCGTCGGCGCGCGCGATCGCGGCTGGGTCGGCGAGTTCGGCCCTGGCCATGAACCGCACCTGCGCCAACGCGGCCTCGGCCTGCTCGTTGGCCGGTTCGGCGGCGAGGATGGCGGAGTACGCGGCCTCGGCGGCCGCCCAGTCACCCTGCTCGACCGCGTCCTCGGCAGCGACGAACCGTGGGTCGTCCGGCTCCTCGACCGGTTCGGCGTCGCCGCCCTGACGCTGCTCGGCCTCCTGGATGCCGGGCATCCGGTCGCGGAGCGCGTCGAGCAGTGCCGCGATCCACTTGCGGACGTCGGGCTCGGGAAGCGCGCCGCTGAAGCCGTCGACGGGCTGGCCGCCCACGACCGCGACGACCGTCGGCACCGACTGCACGCCGAACGCCTGCCGGATGCGCGGGTTGGCGTCGATGTCGACCTTCGCGAGCGTCCACGCGCCGCCTGCGGCCTCGGCGAGCCGCTCCAGAACGGGCGAGAGCTGCTTGCACGGCTCGCACCACGTCGCCCACAGGTCGACGACCACGGGCACCTGCAGCGACTTGTCGATGACCTCGGCCTGGAACGTCTGCTCGGTGACGTCGACGATGTAGGGGCTGCCGCCTGCAGGCCCCGTGCCTGCGGGTGTTGCTTGGGCGCGGGCCGCTGCTTCGGAACGGGCCTTCACGGCAGCGAGATCGACCGCGCCTGCCATCGACAGCGCGGCGGACGGGGGTGCGGCCGCGCGGGCACGGCCACGAGGATCAGGTCGGGACACGCCGTTCATCCTGGCACGCCGTGCGGCGGAGCGTTGCGTCCCTGCCGCCGATCAGGCCTGCGCGAGCGGACGCAGACCCATCGGGTTGACCGGGACAAACCCGTCGCCCGCCAACACCGCGGCCACGAACGGCTCCACCAGCTCGACGAGGCGCTCGGCGCGGGCCGCCCCGACCGCCACCCAGGGCGCGTCGGCCAGCTCGTCGGTGCGGGCTTCGACGTCGCTGCGCAGAGCCCGGCCTGCCGCCGTGAGCCCGCAGGCTCCCTGGGCGTCGTCGTCCACGAACAGACCGCGCGCCACGAGCCGCTGCACCGCCGCCGCCCACTCCTGTTCCGACCAGCCGCGCCGCTGCCGGAGCCAGGCGCCGTCGAGGTCGCTGTCGGCGGCGAAGAGCACCAGCGCCTCGGCTGGGTCGAGGCCCGCGGTGACGAGCGCCGCGACATGTCCGTCGCCCCGTTGCTCGCGCAGCACCGTCTGGGCGTGCCACAGCACGAGATGCGGCACGTCGGGCCAGTCCAGCGCGGCGTTGGCCGCGGCCAGGGCGCGGCCCGCGGTGGGGGCGGCGAGCGCGGCGTCGCGAGCGATCTCCGCGGCCTCGGCCAGCTCGGGCGAGTCAAGGGTGTCCTGCCCGAGGAGTCTGCGCAGTGCCACGCTGACGCCGTCGAGCCGTGCTTGCAAGAACCGCAGCGGCGACGCGACGGCCCACACGTCGGGCACCGCCCGGGCCACGAAGGCGGGGTGGAAGTTGTAGAAGAGTGCGGTGACCAGCTCCGGTGTCGCCGTGCCGAGGGGTGCGGCGCGCTGGGCGAAGTAGCTCATCCAGTAGCCCTTGGTGCCCAGGGCGTCGCAGCAGGCCTTGGACTCGGGCGCGAAGTAGGTCACGGCGTGCAGCGGCTCGACAGCCCGCCACATTCGGCGCGCCCGGTGCTCGTGGTCATCGACGATGCCTGCCATGACCGAGATAGTAGGACGTCCGACCATCTGCGTCGACGGCCTTGTCCGGCATTTCGCCGTCACCCAGCGGAGTCAGCCGAGGAGGCCACGGAGTCGGTGATCACCGAACCGGCGGAGCACCAGTGCCCACCCCGGCTCGTTGACCAAGCGGGAGTGACCGCTTGTCGCTCTGCGTACCCAACGATCCGGCCGCGACATCGCGGCACCCTTCCCCGGAGGAACTGCATGAGCTCCGAGAACGACGTCGCTGAGCGCCTGCTGGCCGAGGCCCGCAAGAAGACTGCGAAGCAGGACAGCCCGAAGATGGGCAAGATCTCGCTCATCATCGGCATCATCGCGCTGCTCGTCAGCCCGGTCTCGATCCTCGGCTGGATCGTCGGACTGGCCGCGATCGGCACCGGTGTGACGGCCGTGCGCCGTCCCAACTCCACGAAGCAGCCCAAGATCGCGATCGCACTCGGCTTCGTCGCGATTCTGGTCGGCGTCTTCTTCTTCACGCTCAACATCGCGTCGCGCTGAGCCGTCGTCCGACAGCGGGCGCCGGACTGAAGGGGATCACTCTCGGGTGGTCCCCTTCAGTCACCCGGGGCACGTTTCAACGCCTTCTCGACTCTCTCGACCTTCGCCGTCAGCTGTTCGCGGTTGTGCGCGGGGCGGATGTCGGCCTTCAAGACGAGGCTCACGCGAGGCGCTCGCGCCTGCACGGCCTCGACGGCCTTCTTCACGACGGCCATGCCTTCGTCCCACGTGTCGGCTTCGATGGTGGTGAACATCGACGTGGTCTCGTGAGGCAGCCCGGACTGGCGAACCACCCGGACGGCTTCGG
Source organism: Pseudonocardia sp. (assembly GCA_036401495.1). Lineage (GTDB taxonomy): Bacteria > Actinomycetota > Actinomycetes > Mycobacteriales > Pseudonocardiaceae > Pseudonocardia. Next base: position 3,865 of record DASWUV010000290.1, read on the forward strand.
CGACGATGTCACCGACACTGTCGTCACCCAGCCCGGCCGGGGCGATACTGAACGCGAAAAGCATGTCGGCGAGCCTGCCGCACACACCGCGTGGCCGCGACTCCTCGGCCCGCGCGCTGCTAGCGTCGCCCGTCATGACGCCCCGCGAGCCCCTGCCGTTCGACCCGATCATGCGGGCCGCGACGCTCTGGGAACGGCGGATCGGGCCCGCCCGCACCATGGCGGCCGTGACAAGCGTCATGCGCGTTCAACAGATCCTCCTGTCCGCCGTGGATGGGGCACTCCGGCCCCACGGCCTGACCTTCGCCCGCTACGAGGCGCTGGTGCTGCTCACCTTCGCCCGCAACGGCCGCCTCCCGATGCGGATGATGGGCGAGCGCCTGCAACTGCACCCGACGAGCGTGACCAACATCGTCGACCGACTCCAGGCCGACGATCTTGTGCGCCGCATGCCGCACCCCTCCGACCGGCGGGCCACGCTGGTCGAGATCACGGAATCGGGCATCGCGCTGCGGGAGAAGGCCACCGAATCCGTCACGTCCATCGGCTTCGGCCTCGTCGGCCTCGCCCCCGAGCAGGAGGCGGAGCTGACCGACCTGCTCGGGCGGGTGCGCCACGCGGCGGGAGACTTCGACTGACGTCGAGGAGCACGCCTGCACCTCCCCGTGGTCAGCCGGGCGGAGGCGGCCGGTCCGGCCTGCCCTTCGGCGGTCGCGGGTTGTCGCGGCGGCCGCCTGGCCACGTCCGCATCGTGCGGCTGCCGCGGGGAGCCCGCCTGCCGCGACTCCTACCGCGCCTGCCGCCCGCCACATAACCGCCGACGGCACCGCCCGCCGACGCCGCAATGACACAAACCGAGCAGGTAGTCAGGTCCATCACTTCTCCTTTAACCCCGTTGACGCCCTCTCGCATCAACACGTGACGACGCTAGCTCCCCCCACCGACAATTCCCGGCCCCGCTCCCCAACAAAGGTGAGTCCAGCGATCGGCCACGCCGAATTGGTGAATTCGACACGCCGCGCCGGGGATGTCTCCCAGTGCGCCCCCAAAAGGGTGAGTCGCGCAATCGGCCCCGGCGAGTTGGGCGTTTCAGCACGGCGTCCGACGTCCCGCCTGTGCGTGACGACATTGCCGGATGGCGTTTGCTGCCGCGCTCACGTCGCGGGAGGAGCGTCCGGCTCGTCCCGGTTGCGGAGTGCGGCCTCCAGCTCGTCGGCGGCGGCGTACGCATCGAGCTCGCCCGCCACGACCCGTCTCCGCAGGTCAGACAGGACCGACCGACCCCGCAGGTCGCCGATGCGGGCGCGCAGCCGCTCCAGCGCGATCCCCTCGATCTCGGCCTGCACCCGGGCAGCGCGCCTGCGCTCCCGCTCCCCCGAGCCGTCAGACCAGGTCCGATGCGCGTCGAGCGCAGCCGACAACTCGTCGATTCCCTCGCCTCGGGACGCGACGGTCCGCAAGACCGGCACCGTCCACTCTCCGCGCTCCCCGAAGCCGATCATGTTCCGGAGCTCGCGCACGGCCTCGGCAGCGCCGTCCCGGTCGGCCTTGTTCACGACGAACACGTCGGCCACCTCGAGGACCCCCGCCTTCGCCGCCTGCACGCCGTCGCCGCTGCCGGGTGCGAGCAGGACCACGGTCGTGTCGGCGAGCGCCACGACGTCGATCTCCGACTGGCCGACCCCGACCGTCTCGATCAGCACGACGTCGCAGCCCGCAGCGTCGAGCACCCGCAGTGCCTGCGGCGTCGCCCAGGCGAGGCCGCCCAGCTGCCCCCTGGTCGCCATCGACCGGATGAACACCCCCGCGTCCTCGGCGTGCTCAGCCATCCGGACACGGTCGCCGAGCAGCGCACCGCCCGAGAACGGTGAGGATGGGTCGATCGCCAGTACGCCGACGCGGTCGCCCCGCGCCCGCAGACCCGCGACGAGCGCGGATGTGGTGGTGGACTTGCCGACGCCCGGCGGTCCCGTCAGCCCGACGACGTGTGCCCGGCCCCGGTACGGCGGCAACGCGACGGCAACCGCACGCGCCTGCGGGCCGCCCGCCTCGACCAGCGACAGCAGGCGCGCGATGGCGAGTTGCTCGCCTGCTTGGGCCCGGGAGACGAGCGTGGCGATATCTGCGTCTGCCAGGCCGCTGCCCACCTTCCGTCCCCTCGACACCCAGGATTCGCCAGTGCCGAAATGCCCGACTCACCGTGCCGGATCGCACGACTCACCTGGACGGGCGGCCCGACTCACCGTGCCGGATCGCGCGACTCACCCTGCTCAGCTTGGGCGGGGGACGCGGATGATCAGCGCGTCGCCCTGACCGCCGCCGCCGCACAGCCCCGCCGCGCCGACGCCACCGCCGCGGCGCTTGAGCTCCAGCGCCAGGTGCAGCGCGATGCGCGCGCCGGACATGCCGATCGGGTGGCCGAGCGCGATGGCCCCGCCGTTGACGTTGACCTTCTCCTCGTCGACGCCGAGCTTGCGGGTGGACACGATGCCCACCGCCGCGAAGGCCTCGTTGATCTCGATCAGATCCAGGTCAGCGGGGTCGATCCCCTCCTTGGCGCACGCCTTGGCGATCGCGTTCGCAGGCTGCTCGTGCAGGCTCGCGTCCGGGCCCGCGACGACGCCGTGCGCACCGATCTCGGCCAGCCACGTCAGACCGAGCTCCTCCGCCTTCGCCTTGCTCATCACCACGACCGCCGCGGCGCCATCGGAGATCTGCGACGACGAGGCCGCCGTGATCGTCCCGTCGGAGGAGAACGCGGGGCGCAGCTTGGCGAGGCCCTCGGCGGTGGTGTCGGCGCGGATGCCCTCGTCGGTGCTGAACGCGACGGGCTCACCCTTGCGCTGCGGGATCGACACCGGCGCGATCTCCTCGGCGAAGATCCCGTTCTCGGCGGCGGCGGCGGCCCGCTGGTGCGAGCGCGCCGAGAAGGCGTCCTGCTCGGCTCGCGTCAGCTCGTAGCGACCGTTGTACTTCTCCGTCGAGGCGCCCATCGCGACCTGGTCGAACGCGCAGAACAGCCCGTCGTAGGCCATGTGGTCGGTCATGGTCACGTCGCCGTACTTGAATCCCTCACGGGACTTGCCCAACAGGTGCGGCGCCTGGGTCATCGACTCCTGGCCGCCTGCGACGACGATGTCGAACTCCCCCGCGCGGATCAGCTGGTCAGCGAGCGCGATGGCGTCGATCCCCGAAAGGCACACCTTGTTGATCGTGAGCGCGGGCACGTCCATCGGGATGCCGCCCGCGACCGCGGCCTGCCGCGCCGGGATCTGCCCCGCCCCGGCCGTCAGCACCTGGCCCATGATCACGTACTCCACGCGGTCGGGCGCGACCCCGGCTCGCTCCAACGCGGCCTTGATCGCTACACCGCCCAGCTGCGCACCGGAGAAGCCCTTGAGCGAGCCGAGCAGCCGTCCCATGGGCGTACGGGCTCCGGCGACGATCACCGATGTGGGCATGTGTCCTCCAACGACCGTGGTGGCGGGGATAGATCGACCATACGCGCCGGTTGGCGGCCGTCCCGGTGATGCGCCGCACAGCCTTGATCGGGGGTTACATTCCCGGGCATGGGTGAGCACAAGATCCTCGGCATCGACCACGTCGGCATCGCCGTCGCCGACCTCGACGAGGCGATCGCCTGGTACGAGCAGGCGTTCGGGCTCGTCGCCACGCACACGGAAACCAACGAGGAACAGGGGGTGCGCGAGGCCATGCTGTCCGCGGGCGACGGCGGCGCCGCGATCCAGCTCCTCGCCCCGTTGCGGCCGGACTCGTCGATCGGCAAGTTCCTGGACCGCAACGGTCCCGGCATCCAGCAGATGGCGTACCGGGTGGTCGACATCGAGGCGACGTCGGAGGCGCTGCGAGCCCAGGGCAAGCGGCTGCTCTATCCCGAGCCGCGCCGCGGAACCGCTGGGTCGCGCATCAACTTCGTCCACCCGAAGGACGCGGGCGGCGTGCTCGTCGAGCTCGTGGAGCCCGCCGCAGGCTCGCATTGACCGATTCACGGACCGATCAAGATCGGTGACGCCGGACACAGTGGACCCTGGCTGCCCGCCTCGTTGTGATTACCATACCAAGCAGTAACTTTTGGGATATCACGCAGCGGCGACCCCGGGAGGTCCACGTGCAGGAGATCCTCGACGCGATCCAAGCCGAAGAGTTCGACGCTCTCGCGGGCATCGCCGTACCGGATCACTACCGCGGTGTGACGGTGCACGCCGACGAGGTCGACATGTTCGCGGGCCTTCCGTCAGCGCAGAAAGACCCGCGCCAGAGTCTGCACGTCGACGACGTCGCCACACCCGAGCTCGGCCCCGGCGAGGCGATCGTCGCGGTGATGGCCAGCGCCATCAACTACAACACCGTCTGGACGTCGATCTTCGAGCCGCTGCCGACGTTCGGCTTCCTCCGCCGCTACGGCCGCATCTCACCGCTCACCGCCCGCCACGACCTGCCCCACCACGTCGTCGGCTCCGACCTCGCGGGCGTCGTGTTGCGCACCGGACCCGGCGTCAACGCTTGGAAACCGGGCGACCAGGTGGTGGCGCACTGCCTCTCGGTCGAGCTGGAGAGTCCCGACGGCCACGGCGACACGATGATGGACCCCGAGCAGCGCATCTGGGGCTTCGAGACCAACTTCGGCGGGCTCGCCGAGCTGGCGCTGGTCAAGTCCAACCAGCTGATGCCCAAGCCCGCCCACCTGACCTGGGAGGAAGCCGCGGCGCCGGGCCTCGTCAACTCCACCGCGTACCGCCAGCTCGTCTCGCGCAACGGCGCCGACATGAAGCAGGGTGACACCGTCCTGATCTGGGGCGCGTCGGGCGGCCTCGGTTCCTACGCCACCCAGTTCGCGCTCAACGGCGGCGCCACGCCCGTCTGCATCGTGTCGTCGCCGCAGAAGGCGGAGATCTGCCGGGCCATGGGCGCGGAGCTGATCATCGACCGCTCCGCGGAGGGCTACCGGTTCTGGCGCGACGAGCACAACCAGGACCCGAAGGAATGGAAACGCTTCGGCGGTCGGATCCGGGAGCTGACCGGCGGCGACGATCCCGACATCGTCTTCGAGCACCCGGGCCGCGAGACCTTCGGCGCGAGCGTTTACGTCGCACGTAAAGGCGGCACCATTGTCACGTGCGCGTCGACGTCCGGTTTCGAGCACAGCTACGACAACCGCTATCTGTGGATGAACCTCAAGCGGATCGTCGGATCGCATTTCGCAAATTACCGGGAGTCCTTCGAAGCCAATCGGCTCATTGCGAAAGGCCTGATCCACCCGACCCTTTCCAAGGTCTACCCGTTGGCGGAGACCGGCCAGGCGGCGCTGGACGTGCACACCAACAGCCACCAGGGCAAGGTCGGCGTGCTCGCGCTGGCGCCGGACGAGGGCCTCGGCGTCACCGACCACGAGAAACGCGCACGTCACCTGCAGGGGATCAACCGGTTCCGCGGGGTGTGATCACGGTCGACTCGTGCCGCGCGCAACAGGACCGTCCGCGTTGCGCCCGGTACGGTGTGCACATGGCCGGAGACTCCGCTGCGCCCTTGCCCGCCACCGGCTTCGAGATCGTACGCAAGGGGTATGACCAGGCCCAGGTCGAAGGCCACCTCCGCAGGCTGGACGCCGAGATGCGCATCTTGGCCACCGACCGGGACGCGGCCGTCGACCAGTCCGCACAGTTGACGCGCGAGCTCGATGATTCGCGGGCACGCGCCGAGCGGCTGCGCGCTCAGGTCCGCACGCTGGTCAGTCCTCAGCAGAGTGTGCAGGGGATGAGCGAGCGCATGCGCTCGATGCTCCGGATGGCCGAGGACGAGGTCGCCGAGATGTTGGCGCGCGCCGAGGCCGAGGTGAAGCAGCGCCTGCACGACGCCGAGCAGCGGGCCGCGACGATGGTCGAGGACGCGCGCGCCGAGGCAGACGCCGTGCAGATACAGCTCAGGTCGGATGCGGAGGCCGCCGAGCAGCGCCACGCGGCGCGCCGCGCCGAACTGGAGACGACGGCCCGCGCCCACCAGGATCGCCTCGCGAGCACCACGCGGGCCGCCGAGCGCGAGATCGCCGAAGCGCGTGCGCGACTCGACGCCGACCGCAGGCAGCACTTCGAGGCCGCGGCCGCAGCAGACGCCACGGCCGAGCGCCGTCGCGCCGACGCGTGGGCGGAGTCGGAGTCGCGGCGCGCGCAGGTCGAGGCCGACTTCCGCATCGCGATGGACCAACGCCGCAAGGAAGCGCTGTCCGCGCTCATCGCCGAGCAGCTCGCCACCCGCAACGCCACCGAGGAGCTGCAGCGGCGGGCCGACGAGCAGGGCCGTCAGATCATCGAGGCGGCGCGGGTGCGGGCGGGGCAGATCGTCGCCGACGCCGAGGCCGCCGTCGTGCGGCTGCGCGCCCAGCGCCAGCGCATGATCGCGCAGCTCACCGGCAGCCGGGGCGACTTGGACGCGCTGGTCGCCTCGCTGGCCCCCCTCCCGGGCGAGGAGGAGGCCCTGCAGGACGCGGCCGCGGCGGCCCACGGCGGCCCCCGCTCCGCCTCCGCCCCGGCCGCCCCGGTCGCCCCGCAGAACTCGGCAGGCGCGGACGCCCGACAGATCGCCGCGACCACACACTCGGACGACACGGCCACGCCTCCGATGGGAGCGGCCACGACGGAGCCCGCCCCGACGGGTCGCCCAGCCATGACGGTCGCCGATCACGTCGCCGGGATGACCCCCTCCGGCGGGGCGGCGG
>DASWUV010000291.1:0-9892 GCA_036401495.1 Pseudonocardia sp.
CATCCGGCCGGGGCGCGCCGTCGTGGGCGCGGTCGCCCTGGGCGACGCCGCCGTCGGCGCAGGCGTGGGCACCGCGGCCGCCGAGCTCGTCGGGGCGGGTGGGCTCGGCAACGGCCGGGGCGCGGGCGTCGATCCGCAGCCGCACACCGAGACCGCCACGAGCGCGCACGCCGCCGCGAGACAGCCGCGCCTCACCGGTGTCGCCCCGTTCGCCGTGGGTCGCTGGGGGGGTTCGCGGCGAGCACGGCCCGAGGATAAGCGCGGCTGCGGCCACGGTCCCGGAAGGGTCGCCGCCCCGTCGTACGTCGGGACGGCGGCCGTCAGGGCGCCCGGCGCGACGAGCTCGGTCGTGATCCGCCGCGCGGACGGGCGTCAGCCGACGGGGGCGGAATCAGATCCGTCGCGCGGCCCGGGAGCGGCGGGGTCGGTGCCGGACCGGGACCCCCCGGAGCCACATCGGCGACGGTGGTAGCACGGGGCCTCCGTCGGCGCGGCGGTCGTCGTCGGGGCGGCCGACGGCGTGCGCGGCGCCGACGGCGGGACGGTGACCGGATGGGGGCGCGGTCGGACCGAAGGGGCCGGTCGGACGGACCGGGGCCGCGGGGCCGCGGGCCGTGCCGCGGGCGCGGGCGGCGGAGGGGGCGGCGGCGGAGTGGGCGGGGGGAGCGCGCTCGTCGTCGTCACGGCGACGGGCACGGGCGGTGGCGGGAGCACCACGGCCGCGTTGGACGGCCGGGGCGCGGGCGGGGCGGCCTGCAGCCTGGTCGGGCTTGCGGCGAAACCGATGCCGACGGCCATGATGCAGCCGATGCAGACCAATGCTGCGAGGTAGCCGAAGCCTGCGACGCGGTGGCGCCTGCGCTCCTCGTCGTAGTCGATCAACTCCGGCCGCATCGCGACCCGGCCTGCGGCTTCGGCGCGGGGCTCCGCGAGCCTGCGCAGGGCCGTGACCTGGCGGGTGAGAACCTCGGGGGGAGCAGGAGTCATGTTCGTTCCTTTGCCGACCGCCGCCACGGGGGAGCGTCGACGGATCTGGACTACCTGACCGGGGGACTGCCCAGCAGTGAATTTATCGCTCAGTGCAACCATCCTATTACACAGAGCAGTCAGACTAGATCGCCGCCTGCGGTGTCTCGTCGGCATAGGCCCGCGCCTGGAGAGAGAACAGCTCGCGGTAGGTGCCGTCGGCCGCCATCAGCTCGGCGTGCGTGCCGTGCTCGGTGATCCGCCCCTGGTCCAGCACCACGATCTGGTCGGCGTTGCGGACGTTGGCCAGCCGGTGCGTGACGAGCACGGTGATCCGCTCGGCGCCGCCCAGCCCGCGCAACGCGGCGAAGACCGCGTGTTCGGCGCGGGCGTCCATGGCCGCGGTGGGCTCATCGGCGATGACGAGCGGGGCGTCGCGGTAGAGGCCGCGCGCGACCGACAGCCGCTGCCACTGCCCGCCGGACAGGTCGCGGCCCTTCTGGAACTGCCGTGAGAGCATCGTCGCGGGCCCGTCGGGAAGGGCGGCCAGCACGGCGTCGGCGCCGGACCGGGCGGCCGCGTCGGCGAGGACGACGTCGTCGGGGTCGGGCCGGTCCAGGCGGCCGATGCGCACGTTGTTGGCCGCGGTCATCGGCCAGCGCAGCGGGTCCTGCATCACGACGGCGACCCTGGCGTACAGCTCGGCGGCGTCGACCCCCGCCGTGTCGACGCCGTCCCACCGCACCGTGCCCGCGGTGGGCAGGTAGAGCCCGGTGAGCAGCTTGGCGAGCGTCGACTTCCCCGACCCGTTCTCCCCGACGAGCGCGATCACCTCGCCCCGCCGCAGTGTCAGCGACACGTCGGTGAGCGCATCCTCGTCCTGGCCGGGGTAGCGGAACGAGACGCCGTCCACGGTGATCTCGGTGGGGTCGGCGTCGAGCACGCTGCCCGACGCCCTGCTCCGCCTGCCTGCGTCCACGATCAGCGTGCGGTGCAGGTCCAACGTGAAGCCGGACTCGTAGAGCTGGCTGACCTGGAACATCGAGCTGACGATCGAGCTCGCCGCCGCCCGCATCGCCAACACGGCCGTGCCCGCGACCGCCAGCGGCATCGCCCCCGCGTACAGCAGCACCCCGAGCACGCCGTACCCGAGCGCCGTACCGACGCCGGACAGCGCACGGCCCGCCGTCGTCGCGCGGTTCTGGCGCCGTGCCACGCTGATCGCCTCGGCCAGCAGGCCGTCGGCGATCCGGCGGTGCTCGGCCATCAGCACCTCCTGCGTGGTGAACGCCCGCACCTCGGCCGCGTTGTCGCGCTGGGCGATCAGGTCACTCGCCACCGCGAGCCTTCGCGCCTGTGAACTCGTACGCAGCCACGAGTCGAACGCCAGCTGGGCGCCCTTGGCCTGGGCCCACGCCTGCGGGGCCGCGGCGAGCAGCACCGTCGGCGCGAGCACGGGATGCAGAATCCCGGCGGCGACCACGGCGGAGGCGGTCGACACCGTGAGCGACGTGAGATCGCTCGTCTCCCGCACGGCGCTGCGGACCCGGCCGGGGCCGGTCATGGTCACCCGCTCGATGAGCTGGGTGAAGTCGGGCTCGTCGAACGCGACGAGGTCGACGCGCAGGAGCGCGGCGTACAGCTCGTCCTCGGCCACCCGCTGGACCCGCGGCCCGAGTGCGGCCGCCGCGGCACCTTCCGCGGCGGCGAGCAGGCCGCGCCCGGCGTACGCGGCGACGACGACGGCCAGCGCGGGCAGCGCCGCCGCGAGGCGCTCGGGGGTCGGGCCCTGCGCCAGCAGCCCCGCGAACACGTTGGCCGTCGCGAGCAGGCCGAACGCCTGGATGCACCCGGTGACCAGCTGCAGCGCCCCCGACAGCAGCGTCAGGCCCGGAGCGGCCTCCCACGCCCAGCGCACGACGACCGCCATCGTGCGCGGCACGGCGGTGGCCACCTCGCGGAGCTTGGCCTTCGCCACCTTCTCGTAGCTGAGCGCCCAGTAGGGCGTTTCCATGTCGTCGACGCCGATCAATGCCTCGTCGTCGGCCACGTGTACCTCCCGTGCGCGGAAAACGCTGCGGGAACAACGTTATCCGCGCACGGGCGTCCGCTCCCGCCTTTCCACCTCGGCGCGCACGAGCGGGATCACCTCGCGGCCGAACTCGACGGCGTCGGGGATCAGGTCGTAGCCGCGCGCGGACAGGATGCGCACACCCAGGTCGTAGTAGTCCATGAGGGCGGCGGCGACCGTCTCCGGCGTGCCGACCAGAGCGGTCGAGTTGCCTGCACCGCCGGTGGCCGCCGCGGTGACCGTCCACAGTGCCCGGTCGTGCCGCTCGCCCTGCTCCGCGACGGCCAGAAGGCGTTGGGAGCCCGCGTTCTCCGGGTCTTTCAGCGGGTGGCGGCGGGTGAGCGACTCACCGCCCTTCGTCCGATTCTGGATCGCCGCGACGGTGGCGTAGGCCTTCTCCCAGGCCTCCTCCTCGGTGCGGCCGAGGATCGGCCGGAAGGCGACCTGGAACTGCGGTGCCGGGCGGCCCGCGTCCTTCGCGAGCTGCGTGATCGTGGCGATCTGCTCGGCGGTGCCTGCCAGCGGCTCACCCCACAGGGCGTAGATGTCGGCCTCTTCCGCGCCGACCTTGTACGCGGCGGCCGACGAGCCGCCGAACGAGATCTTCGGCCGCGGCTTCTGCGCGGGCTCGACGTCGAGCACGAAGTCGTCGAAGGAGTAGTGCTCGCCGTGGAAGTCGAAGGGCGACCGCTCGGTCCACGCCCGCTTGAAGATCTGGATCGCCTCGCGGGTGCGGTCGTAGCGGCGGTCCTTGGGCAGGGTGTCGCCCTCGCGCTGTTGCTCGTGGTCGTTGCCGCCGGTGATGACGTGCACGGTGAGGCGGCCACCGGAGATCTGGTCGAGCGTGGCGACCGTCTTCGCGGTGAACGTCGGGTAGGCGACGTTCGGCCGATGCGCCAGCAGCAGCTGCAGGTGCTCGGTGCGGCACGCGATCAGCGCGGCGGCCTGTGCAGGGTCGGGGCTGCCCGAGCCGTAGGCGGTGAGCACCCGGTCCCATCCGGAGTCCTCGTGGGCACGGGCAAGGGCGAGGGTGTACTCGGCGTCGAAGGCGGGGCCGGAGCGCGCGTGCGTCTCCGTGCCGTCGTTGGTCGCGCCTATACCGAGAAACTCGACGGGCATACCTGCCCCAACCCACACTGACCGGATGGTCATTCCCGGCGACCGGGGGAGCTGTGTGCTGCTGCACGTCCCGCACGCGGGCACGCAGGTGCCGGACTGGACCCGCCCGCACCTCCTGCTCGACGACGCCGCCCTCGCCGCCGAGATCGCGGCGCTGACCGACCACCGGACCGACGAGCTGGCACGGGCCGCCGCGGACCTGGCCGCCGTGCGTCCCGCGGTGCTCGTGAACCCGGTGTCGCGGTTCGTCGTCGACGTCGAGCGCTTCCCCGACGAGCGCGAGGAGATGGCGGCCGTCGGGATGGGCGCGGTCTACACCCACGGCACCCGCGGGCAGCCGATCCGCGCGGCCGGAGGGGCGCACGCCGAGGCGCTGCTCGCCGCGTACTTCCGGCCGTGGGGAGAGACCGTCGCGCGGCTGGTCGACGAAGGCGTGGCGGCGTTGCTCGACGTCCACTCCTACCCGGCGCGGCCGCTGCCCTACGAGCGCCACGCCGACGGCCCGCGGCCAGAGGTCTGCCTGGGCACCGACCCGACGCACACGCCGTCGTGGCTGGTCGAGGCGGCCCGCACGGCGTTCGCGGGCTTCGAGGTGGGACTGGACAGCCCGTTCTCGGGGGCCTATGTGCCGCACGGCCGGACACCGGCCGCGCTCATGCTCGAGATCCGGCGGGACGTGCACGCCGCCCGGGCCGCCGCGCTCGCCACCGCGCTCGCGGACCTCGTCGACGCCGCACAGCGCGGAACGTGACCTTCCCCCGATCCGGTGGCCGCGGCCGCCCGGCGCGCCTACCCTCGACCACGTGGGAGTTCGGCTCGTACGGCGGTGGCACGTGGATCTGTGCCGTACCGCGGCGGCGCAAGCGAGGCACGGTCGCTGACCCTGCCCGCCCGCGAAAGGAGCCCCGCTGTGCCCACGTCGAGTATCGCCATCGTGGGAGCAGGTCCCCGTGGCACGGGCGTGCTGGAGCGCCTCGCCGCGAGCGCCCCTGAGCTGCATCCCGACGGGATCGACGTGCACCTCGTCGACCCTTTTCCCGCGGGCGCGGGGCGGATCTGGCGACACGAGCAGTCGCCGCTCCTGGCCATGAACTCGATGGCCGCGGACGTCACCATGTACACCGACGACTCGGTGCTGTGCGACGGCCCGATCGTGGCAGGCCCCTCGTTCTGGGAGTGGGCGCAGACCGGGCCGGTCGTCGATCCCGACCTGGTCGACGAGCTGGCCCGCGTCACCGCCGCCACCTTTCCCAGCCGCCGCCTGCAGAGCGCCTACCTGGGCTGGGTGCTGCGCGACGTCATCGCCCGGCTGCCCGCGGGCATGCGGGTCCATCTGCACCGCACCCGCGCGACCGGCCTGACCGAGGACGGCGACACCCAGATCCTGCATCTGGAAAACGGGCCGCCCCTGCGGGTGGACGCCGTGGTGCTCGCGTCGGGCCACCTCGACGCCACCCCCACGTCCGACGAGCTGGATCTCGCGGCCCGCGCGGCCGCCGCGGGCCTGCGCTACCTGCCGCCCGAGCAGACCACCGACACCGACCTCTCGGTGATCGCCCCGGGCGAGCCGGTCCTCGTGCGCGGGCTCGGCCTGGCGTTCATCGATCTCGTCGTGCTGCTGTTCGAAGGCCGCGGCGGCCGGTTCGAGCGGGCGGGCTCCTCGACGGACGGGCTGCTCTACGTCCCGTCCGGCGAGGAGCCCTACCTCTTGGCGGGCTCACCCCGGGGCGCGCCCTACCACTCCAAGACCCACTACCAGCTGCGGGCGGGCCGTCCGCAGCTGCCGCGGTTCTTCGGGCCCGAGCAGATTGATCCGCTCATCGCGGCAGGCGGTCCCGTCGACATGGTGGCGCAGGTGTGGCCGTCGATGGCCAAGGAGATCGCCTGGGGTTGGTACCACGAGCTGTTCGTGGGCCATCCCGACCGCGTCGCCGTGCCGTGGCCGGAGTTCGCGTCGCGGTTCGCGACGCTCCGCTGGGGGCCCGAGCTGGACGCGCTGATCGTCGAGGCGGTGCCCGACCCGCTCGACCGCCTCGACCTGGCGAAGCTGGACCGCCCGCTCGAGGGCATTCAGGCGGACAGCCTCGACGCGCTGCAGCCGCTGGTGCGCGCGCAGATCGCCGAGGACCTACGCCAGCACGTCGACGAGCGGCACACGCCGCATCTCGGCGCGTTCGTCGCCATGCTGTCGGTCTACAGCGAGCTCGCCCGGCTGAGCGGGGTGCTGTCCACGCGGTCGCGGGCCGTCGACATGGGCTGGTGGCAGGGCTTCTTCAACGGCGTCGCCAGCGGGCCGCCGGGGTTCCGGGTGCGCCAGCTCCTGGCGCTGGCCCGCGCGGGTTACGTGCGGTTCCTCGGGCCCGGGATGCGGGTGGACATCGCCGACGGGGTCTTCCGTGCGACGTCGTCGGCCATTCCGGACGTGGTCACCACCCGCGTGCTCGTCGACGCGCGGCTGCCCGACCCGAGCGCGTCCCGTTCGAGCGATCCGCTGGTGGCCGCCCTGATGCGGCACGGAGCGGCGAGCGAGGAGGTGCTGCGCGACGAGCACGGCGCCGTGCTGCGCAACACCGGCCAACTCAGGGTCCGGCCCGCCGACGGCGCGCTCGTCGACGCGGCGGGGCGGCCGCATCCGCGGCGGTTCGCGGTCGGCCCGCACACGACGGTGAAGGTCGCGGGCGCGTTCACCCGGCCCGGGATGAACGCCCAGAGCCTGCGCTACAACGACGCCGTGGCCCGCGCCGTCCTGCGCACACTCAGCGCGGCACCCGAGCGCGCGGCGGCCTAAGCCCCGTGCGCGGAAACCGTCGCTCCGGCAACGGTTTCCGCGCACGGCGGGCTCAGGCGGCCCCGAGACCGCGGGCGCGCAGCACCCTGCGCTCGATCGGCCGGAAGACCAGCAGCTCGATGCCGATGCCGACGACCAGGATGAGGAAGATCGCGGCGATCACGCCGGGCATGTTCGACAGGTCGCTGCCGTCCTTGAGGTAGGCGCCCAGTCCGTACCCGAGCAGCGGGCCCGCCGCGATGATCTCGGCGGCCATCAGGGAGCGCCACGAGAACGCCCAGCCCTGCTTGCAGCCCGCGATGTAGCCGGGCAGAGCGGCGGGCAGCAGGATGTGCCACGCGCTGGTCAGCCCGCGCGCACCGAGCACCTGACCCACCCTCGGGAGGATCGGCGGGATCTGGTCGATGCCCGCGACCAGCCCGTTCGCGATGGACGGGATCGAGCCCGCCAGCACCACGAAGTAGATCGTGGCGTCGGTGAGCCCGAACCACAGGATGGCGGCGGGCACCCACGCGACCGACGGCAGGCTCTGCAGGCCCGACAGGATCGGGCCGATCGCCGCGCGCACCGGCGCCACCTTGGCGACCAGCAACCCGAGCGGCGTCGCGATGATCAGCGCGATCGCGAAGCCGATGAATGCCCTGCTGATCGAGGTCCACAGGATCGACCACACCTGCCCGGTGGCGACGATCGACGAGAACTCCTGCCACACCGAGAGCGGCGCGGGCACCTTGTACTCGCTGGTGATCGCGGACGCCCAGATGAGCTGCCACACGGCGACGAACAGCACGAGCGCCACGAGCGGCGGCAACCCCACCGCGAGCGCCCGCCGCCACCGCGGTCTGGTGACGACCGTGGGGGTGTCCAGCGCGTCGAGGCCCTTGAGCGCATCGGCGATGTCCAGTTCGAGGTCGTCCGGGACGTCGCGAACGTCCTCGTGGACGTCGACGTCACGCGGCATGGCTGGTGATCACCTGCCGGAGTCGGGCGGTGATCTCGTCGTGCAGCGTCTCGCGGTCCGCCGCGCCGTTTTGCGGAACGTCCCACTCGCGCACCACCGTGCCCGGCCGCGACGAGAGCAGCACGACCCGCTGGGCCAGCCGCACGGCCTCCCGCACGTCGTGGGTGACGAACAGGATCGTCGTGCCGGTCGCCTCCCAGATGCGCAGCAGCTCGCTCTGGAGCATGTCGCGGGTGATCGCGTCGAGGGCGGCGAACGGCTCGTCCATCAGCAGCATGCCCGGCTCGTCGGCGCTGGTCGCGGACGCGAGTGCCCTGGCCAGCGACACGCGCTGGCGCATGCCGCCCGACAGTTCGTGTGGCCGCTTCCCGCCCTGGCCTTCGAGGCGGACCAACGACAGCAGCGACTCGGCGCGCTCCCGCCGCTCGCGGCGACCGAAGCCGGACAGCTGCAGCGGCAGCTCGACGTTGCGGCCCGCCGTCAGCCAGGGCAGCAGCGCGGACTCCTGGAACATGAAAGAGGGTCGCGCGGTGCGCAGGTCGATCTCGCCCGCCGTCGGGCGCTCGAGATCGGCGACGACGTTGAGCAGCGTCGACTTGCCGCAGCCCGAGGCGCCCAGCAGGCAGACGAACTCGCCGGACCGGACGGTGAGGTCGATGTCGCGCAGCGCGGGCACCGCATGCGGACCGGACCCGAAGGTCTTGGCGACGCCCTTCAGCACGACGGCGGGCGGCGCGAGTTGCACAGAGCGGTGCTCCACCGTTGTGGTCATTTGCGCTACCCCTGTGCCTTGTCGAGGCCCGCGGCGTCCACCGCGGGCTTGCCGGATGCCGAGAGCACGCCGTTCAGCGCGGTCACGTCGATGAGACCCTTGAGGTTGGTCTCCTTGGCGGTCACGCCTGCGGTGACGCTGTCCTTGGACAGCTGCGGGAAGGTCGCGGCGAGCGGGTCGAGGGTGAACGACAGCTCGGTGAACGACCGGTCCAACACGCTCTGGGTCAGCGCGGAGTTGGTGAGCTTCTTGATCGAGTCGTTCGTCACCGTCTTCGCGTCGGCGAGGTTGGTCGTGGCGAAGTCGACCGCCTTCTGCTCGCCGCGCAGCAGCGCGGTGACGGTGTCGGGGTGCTCCTGCAGGTACTGGGTGCGCACGATCAGCACCGTCGTGGGGAACTGGCCGTTGGGCCACAACGTCTTCTCGTCGACGAGGACCTTCGCGCCCGCGTCGACCAGGCGGGAGCTCCACGGCTCCGGCAGCCAGCCGCCCGCGAGCTGCTTGGTCTTGAACAGGTCGAGGGTGCGTGCGTTGTCCAGGTTCTGCACGGTGACCTTGTCGGGCCCGGTGCCCTGCTCGAGGTTGTTCTGCTTGAGCCACTTCTTCAGCGAGACGTCCTGGGTGTTGCCCTTCTGCGGCGTCGCGATGATCTTGCCCTTGAGCTGGTCGGGCGAGGTGATGTCGGGCGAGACGACGAGCTGCGCGCCGCCCGACGTCGAGCCCGCGATCACGCGCACGGCCGCGCCGTTGGACTTGGCGAATGCGTTGATCGCCGGGCTGGAGCCGATGAAGCCCGCGTCGAGCGAGCCGCCGAGCAGGGCCGAGACCTCGTCGCCGCCTGCGTTGAACGTCTGCGTGGTGAGCTTGGTCGTACCGAGCTGCTGTGTGAAGAACCCGTTGGCGAGGCCGATGATGGCGGGCGCGTGGGTGATGTTGGGGAAGTAGCCCAGCCGCAGCTCGGCCGCGGGGGTGGCGGCCGCGCTGGTTGTCGCGGGCGCCTCGGCGGCGCGGGAGCACGCGGTACCGAGTGCGAGCACGGCGGCGGCAGCAGAGATCAGGCGGAGGTGCTTGCGCATGGTGATCCGGGGAATCCTCTTCAAGGGCGCGCGGGCGCGGGTCGTGACGGGGCCGAAGGCGGGGTCAGCGACAGAGCTCGTCGAACGCGTGACCGCGCCGCGAGGGCCAGAACCACTCGAGGTCGCACGCGAGCGAGGC
>DASWUV010000292.1:0-22499 GCA_036401495.1 Pseudonocardia sp.
CGCGTCGACCCCCTCGGGCGCGGCCGCCCGGATGCGCTCGGCCACACCGTCGCCGTGGGTCACGGGCACGACCCCGTGCGTGCGCAGCCACTCGTGGTTGGCCTCCGACGCGAGGCCGATGACCGTGGCGCCGCTGCGTCGGGCCAGTTGGACGGCCAGGGTGCCGACCCCGCCCGCAGCCGCGGAGACCACGACGGTGTCACCGTCGTGGAGATCGACCGCGCGGACCGCAGCCCAGGCCGTGGCCCCGGCGACGAAGAGCGATCCGGCCACCTCCCACGGCACCTCGGCGGGGCGCGGGGTGAGGTGCCCGACCGGCACGATCACGAAATCGGCGTGGCTGGCGCGCCCGTCGGTCCAGCCGATCACCTCGTCGCCCAACACGACCTGGTCGACGCCTTCGCCGAGCTCCACCACGGTGCCCGCGAGGTCGCTGCCCTGCCCGGAGGGGAAGGTCGAAGGGAAGCGCTGCGCCAGCATCCCCTCGCGGATGTTGACCTCGCCGGGGTTGATCCCGGCCGCGGCCACCTTGACCAGCACCTCACCTGGTGCAGGCTCCGGCACCGCCACGTCGTCGATGTGCAGGACCGCAGTCCCGCCGAACCCGTCGTATCGCACTGCGCGCATGATCGACCAAACCTCGCCCGGCCCGCGGATATGCCCCGATCAGCGCGGGAAAAACCGACCGAGCCCAGCATCGGGGGCCGTCAGGGGCGAGTGCCATCCAGCAGGCGGGCGGGTGTGATCGCCACCGGGAACGGGCACCGCGCGGTGTAGGACTGGTCGCCGACGACGTGCGCGCCTTCTTCGTGTTGCGGTCGTGCAGAGCGGTGCTCGGCGAGAGCACCTCGACGACCAGCAGCGGCGCCACCGGCAGGTTCTTCGGCGTCAGGTCGGCGTATCGGGCGACGAAGAGGTCGGGCTGCACCTCGCTGTCGAACGCGGTCTGCAGGGCTAAGGGCGCGGCCATCACCCGCAGGTTCCGCGATTGCCGTCATCGGGCATCCCCGCCAGGTCCGCGACCGTGAAGGGGCGACCGTGTGGGATGACCGTCGTCATGGCGCTCATGGTCCCTCCTCTGCGTACGCAGGCATAGGCGAGACGCGCGGCCCGCCGGTTCCGCGTCAGCTGAACCAGCGCGGCGCGTGGCTACTTCTTCGTCTTCTCCGGGGTCGCGTCGGTGGAGAGCGCGGCGACGAAGGCCTCCTGCGGCACCTCGACCCGACCGATGGTCTTCATCCGCTTCTTGCCCTCCTTCTGCTTCTCCAGGAGCTTGCGCTTGCGGGTGATGTCGCCGCCGTAGCACTTGGCGAGCACGTCCTTGCGGATCGCGCTGATGTTCTCGCGCGCGATGATCCGCGACCCGATGGCCGCCTGGATCGGCACCTCGAACTGCTGGCGCGGGATCAGCTTGCGCAGCTTTGACGTCATCGACGTGCCGTAGCCGTAGGCGTCGTCCTTGTGCCGGATCGCGGAGAACGCGTCGACGGCCTCGCCCTGCAGCATGATGTCGACCTTGACGAGCTCGGCCTCCTGCTCGCCCGCCTCCTCGTAGTCCAGCGAGGCGTAGCCGCGGGTGCGGGACTTCAACGCGTCGAAGAAGTCGAAGATGATCTCGGCGAGCGGCATCGTGTAGCGCAGCTCGACGCGGGTCTCCGACAGGTAGTCCATGCCGCCGAGCTGGCCACGCCTGCTCTGGCACAGCTCCATGATCGCGCCGATGAACTCCGACGGCGCCAGCACCGAGACCTTGACGATCGGCTCGAAGATCCGCGCGACCTTGCCCGTGGGCCAGTCCGACGGGTTGGTGACGGTCATCTCCGTGCCGTCGTCCTTGATCACCCGGTAGACGACGTTCGGCGCCGTGGAAATCAGGTCCAGCCCGGCCTCGCGCTCGAGCCGGTCGCGGGTGATCTCCAGGTGCAGCAGGCCGAGGAACCCGCAGCGGAAGCCGAAGCCCAGCGCCGCGGACGTCTCCGGCTCGTAGGTGAGCGCGGCGTCGTTGAGCTGCAGCTTGTCCAGCGCCTCGCGCAGCTCCGGGTACTCGGAGCCGTCGACGGGGTAGAGCCCCGAGTAGACCATCGGGCGCGGCTCGCGGTAGCCCGTGAGCGGCTCGGTGGCGCCGTGGTGCAGGCTGGTCACGGTGTCGCCGACCTTCGAGAGGCGCACGTCCTTCACACCCGTGATCAGGTAGCCGACCTCGCCGACACCCAGCCCGACCGACGGCTTGGGCTCGGGGGACACGATGCCGACTTCGAGCAGCTCGTGGGTGGTGCCCGTGGACATCATCCTGATCCGCTCGCGCGGGGTGATCTTGCCATCGACGACGCGGATGTAGGTGATGACGCCGCGGTAGGTGTCGTAGACCGAGTCGAAGATCATCGCGCGGGCGGGGGCGTCGGCGTCGCCGACGGGCGCGGGCACTTGGCGCACCACCTCGTCGAGCAGCTCGCGGACGCCCTGGCCGGTCTTCGCGCTGACCCGCAGCACCTCGGTCGGGTCGCAGCCGACGATGTGGGCGATCTCGGCGGCGTACCGGTCGGGGTCGGCGGCGGGCAGGTCGATCTTGTTGAGCACCGGGATGATCGTGAGGTCCTTCTCCAGCGCGAGGTAGAGATTGGCCAGCGTCTGCGCCTCGATCCCCTGCGCCGCGTCCACCAGCAGGATCGCGCCCTCACACGCCTCCAGCGCCCGCGAGACCTCATAGGTGAAGTCGACGTGCCCGGGGGTGTCGATCAGGTGCAGCACGTGCTCCCGCTCGCCCACCTTCCACGGCAGCCGGACGTTCTGGGCCTTGATCGTGATGCCGCGCTCGCGCTCGATGTCCATCCGGTCGAGGTACTGCGCGCGCATCGTGCGCGCGTCGACGACGCCGGTGAGCTGCAGCATGCGATCGGCCAGCGTCGACTTGCCGTGGTCGATGTGGGCGATGATGCAGAAGTTCCGGATCAGCGACGGAGCGGTGAACGTCTTGTCGGCGAACGAGCTCACAGATGGGGTTCCCTCTTCGTACGTGGTCCCTCCATCGTCCCACGCGCCGAGCCGTGCTCCGTTTCCGCGCTTCACAAACCGGGAACAGGGCGCGCATGACCACTGTGGAGCATGGCGCCGAAGAACCGAGCCGGGTCGGCGGCCAGCCCGTCGTCGAGGAGCCCCGCTCCGAAGTGCCCACCGTCGCGGTCGCCGCGACGCCCGTGCGGGAGCGGTTCGGCGGCTCCAAGCTGGGCGCGGCGTTCTTCGGCTGGCTGGTCGCGCTCGGCATGACCGTGCTGCTCACCGGCGTGGTGGCGCTCGTGGTCGCCGCACTGGGCCGCAACCTCAACAGCGTGCCGTTCGTGGCCGACGCCGCCGACGTCGGGTTGAGCGGCATGGGCACCGCGGCAGTCGTGCTCGTCGTCGCCTACTTCTTCGGCGGCTACGTCGCCGGGCGGCTGGCCCGGTTCGACGGCGCCCGCAACGGGCTGCTCACCTGGCTTCTCGGGTTGATCGTGGCGGTGCTGGCGGCCGTGGCCGCCACCGTCGTCGGCGCGAACACCGACCTGGCCGCGACCGTCCACCTGCCCACGATTCCCTTCGACGTCGCCGCGTTGACGGTCAGCGGCGCCGTCGTGCTGGCGATCACGGTCGTCGGCACGGCGTTGACCGCGGCGCTGGGCGGACGCCTGGGCGAGCGCTTCCACCGCCGGGTCGACCGGGCGGCGGGCCTCGACCTGAGGTAGCACAATCAGGCCCATGAGCGACTCGCCCGACCGCCTTCAGGCCGCCGCCGCCGTCATCGCCGCCAAGCAGCGGACGGGCGTGCGGTGGGCCGACCTCGGAAAGTCCGTCGACCGCTCCACCGAGTGGACGACGGCCGCGCTGCTGGGCCAGCACCCGCTGACCGCCGAGCAGGCCGCGACGCTCGGCGCGATGTTGGAGCTGGACGCCCCGCTGGTCGACGCATTGACGCTGCCGCCGGTGCGCGGCAAGGCCGCCGTCGACACGTCGGAGCCGCTGGTCTACCGGCTGCAGGAGGTCGTGCAGGTCTACGGGCGCACGATCCACGAGCTGGTGCGCGAGGAGTTCGGCGACGGCATCGTGAGCGCCATCGACTTCGAAATGGACCTCGAGCGCGTCGCGGACCCGAAGGGCGACCGCGTCAAGATCACTCTGAACGGCAAGTTCCTGCCCTACCGCACCTGGTGAGCCTGCAGCTCAAGGCACCTGCGTGACGGAATCGTGACGTTCGGCGCTTGTGCCTGTCTCCCGCGCTGTCCTCGTGCCACGATGGCGGGCGCGCCGGGACCCCAGCCCCGGCCGACCCGTTGAACCGGCCATCCGAGGGAGCGACCGGTGTCCATCCGTGATGAGGGCTGCGCTCTGCTTGCGGGCGAACCCGAGTGCCGCTGCGCCGCGGACGTAGCGGTGCTGGACGAGCGCGAGCTGGCCGAGCGAGCGACCGAGAAGTTCCTCTGGCAGCAGCGTGCCGAGGCGACGGGACGGCGGGCCGCCGCTCGGCGCGGGCTGGACGCGATGCTCGCTGCCGTACGCGGCCGGGGGCCGACCGCCCTTGTCCACGAATTGCTGCGGCTCGCGGCGATGCTGCGTGTCCTGGGCGAGGACCGTGCTGACGTCGAGGAGGCAGGCGCGCTGCTGGCCGAGCTGGCCGAGCTGGCCGAGCTCGAAGGCGACACGCGGATGCTCGGTGAGGTCGCGGCCATGCGCGCCCACCGCGCGATCACGTTCGGGCAGGGCGAAAGCGCGCTCGTCGACGCCGCCGCGGCGTTCGCGATCCTCACCGAGGCCGACGTCCCGCCCGCGGCCGACGAGGCGCGCAGGCTCTCGCGCGCGCTCAACGGCCTCGTGCTCGTGCTGCTCAAGCTCGGCATGCACGAGCTGGCCGATGACGTCTCACAGCACGCCATCGCCGTCGCCGAGGTGCACGGCAGCGACATGGAACGGCTCGTGCACCAGCTCAACCGGATCCGGCTGCAGTTGTCGTGGGCGATCCGGCTGGAGCGCGGCGGTCGGCTCGCCGCGGCGGCGACCCGCTTCGTCGGCGCCGCGCAGACCGCCCGCACCGCAGCTGTTCTCTGGAGCAGGGTGCACGAGCGCCCAGGGGACGGGAGGGCGGCCGCGGACTGCTCGATCATCAGGTCGGCCTACGCGCTCGCGCGCCCCGGCGCCGACCATCTGGCCATCCTCGACGGGGTCGCCGAGACCGCGCACTTCACCGAAGACCGCATCGTCCTGGCCATCGCCACGGCGCGCTGCCTGATGGCCACCCAACGCCGGGCCGACGCCACCGCCGTGCTGCAGCCGTTGCGCGACGAGCTCAGCGCGGACAGCACCGAGCCGGGGCTCGCGATCGCGCTGCACCGCGAGCTGTCCCGCATCGAAGGCGGCACAGGCCGGTCGGACGCTCTCGCGCGCTACTCCGCTGCGTTGGAGGAGGAGCTGTGGGCGCTGCGCGAGTCCCGGCTCACCGCGCTCCGCAGCCACGCCGAGCGCCACCGCCTCGCCCGCATGCACGGCGCTGTCGCCGCGCAGGCCCTGCAGGCCCTACAGGACCCGCTCACGGGTCTGCCCAACCGCCGGGCCCTCGACCTGCGGCTCCGGGAGGCCACGACGTCGGCGGACAGCCAGCCCTGCGCGGTCGCCCTGATCGACCTCGACCGGTTCAAGGCCGTCAACGACGCCCGCTCGCACGCCGCGGGCGACCAGGTCCTGCGCGCCGTGGCCGCGTGCCTGCGCACCACGCTGCGGGCGCGGGACCTCGTCGGGCGTTACGGCGGCGACGAGTTCGTCGTGGTCATGCCGATCACGGCACTGCCGATCGCGCAGACGGCGCTGACGAGAGCCACCCACGCGGTGGCCGAGCTGCCCTTCGACGTCGGCGCGGGGGTCACGATGTCGGTCGGCGTCGGGCGCGTGCCCCTGCACAGCGAGCCCGCCGCCGCGCTGGCTGCGGCCGACGCCGCGATGTACCGCGCGAAGCGGTCCGGCGGCAACCGGGTCGTCAGCGCCGTCTCGGCCCCCGCGGCGCACCGCCGCCGCACGCCGTCGCGCCGCTTCCCCGTGACGGTGCCGGAGGAGATCACGGCCGCGATACCGCGCATCGCCCCCGCGTGAGCACGCCACGCTCGGGGGCGGACGTCAGGCCAGGCGCGTCATGTCGACGGTCACCTCGAGTGCCGCCGCCTCCCCACCGGAGTAGACGCCCTTGAGCGGCGGCACGTCGGCGTAGTCGCGGCCGACGGCCACCCACACGTGCCGGTGCCCGATCTCGATGCCGTTGGTCGGGTCGTAGCCCCACCAGCCGCCCGTCCACGCCTCGACCCAGGCGTGGCTCTCCCCGCGCACCGTCTGCCGGATGTCGGTGGCCGCACTCGGCAGGAGGTAGCCCGAGACGTAGCGGGCCGGGATGCCCATCTCGCGCACGAGAAGCAGCGTGAGGTGCGCGAAGTCCTGACAGACCCCGGTGCGCGCCTCCCACGCCTCGACGGCGCCGGTGTGCACGCCCGTCGTCCCCTGCTGGTAGGTCAGGTGCTCGCGCACCCAGTGAGCGGCGGCGAGCACGGCGTCGGCCGGGTCCTTGCCGCGCTTCAGCGCCCGCGCGGCGCGCCCGAGGTCGCGGTTATGGACGACGTAGTCGGTGAACTCCAGCATCTCGGTGTAGCGGTCCTGCACCTCGTCGCCCGCGAGCTCCGCCCAGGTGGCCGAGCGGGCGGGCGCCAGCGCGTCGGCCGTCTCGACCACCGAGGTCGCGGTGACGGCCAGTTCGGTGTGCGGGGCGTGCAGGTCGAACGCGGTGACCGTCGTGCCCCAGTAGTCGGTGTAGCGGTAGGCGCGCGTGGCCGGGACGGTCTCGACCCGGCTCACGATCACGTTCTGCCGGTTGTCGCTGCGCGGGGTCAGCCGCACCTCGTTGTAGGACTCGCGCACGGCGGTCTCGTAGGAGTAGCCGGTGGTGTGCACGACGCGGATGCGCCACCCCATCAGGACACCTCCGGCGCGGTCCAGGCCACCCACGGGGTCGCTGAAGTCACGCAACTGCCGTTCATGTCAACTGACCTCCGGCGCGGTCCAGGCCACCCACGGGGTCGCGTGAAAATACTGCCGCGAGACGGCCTCGCCCACGTCGCGGATGCAGCTCTGCAGGCTCAGCAGCTGCGCGGACAGATCGTCGAGCAGCTCCTCCGGCCGCAGGAACTCCAGCTCCGAGCGCGCCCGCCCGAGCAGCCGCAGCGCCTCCGCCTTGGCCCCGATCCGCACGACCGGGCGGTTGTCCAGCTCGGTCAGGCACAGCTCGGCCTGCCGCAGCGCGTGGAACACCGAGCGGGGGAACAGCCGGTCCATGAGCAGGAACTGCACGACCCGCCCCGCGTCCAGCGCGCCGCGGTAGGTGCGCAGGTAGGTGTCGGCGGCCCCCGCGCTGCGCAGCACGGTGAGCCACGCGGGCGAGTTCATCCGGTCCGCGACGCGCGAGAGCAGCAGCCGAACGATCATGTCGACGCGCTCGACCGACCGGCCGAGCAGGTAGAACCGCCACGTGTCGTCGCGGCTCATGGTCGAGGCCGCGAGCCCGTTGAGCATCGCGGCCCGGTCCTCGACGTAGCTGAAGAACGCGTGCGGGCCCACCCACCGCGCGTAGCGCTGCCGTTCGGGAAGCGCGTTCCAGGTGACGTTGAGGCACTCCCACATCTCGACGGAGACGACCTCGCGCGCGCCGCGGGCGTTCTCGCGGGCGCTGGCGATCGACGAGACGATGGAAGCGGACTGGTCGGCCGAGTAGCCGACGAGCTCGGTGAGCGACCACGCGTCCATGACGTCGTCCGCAGGGGCGTCGACGCCGAGCACGCCGAGCAGGATGCGCGTGGCGGCGTCGGCGTCCACCGTGGCGTCCTCGAGCAGCTGGTGCACCGAGACGTCGAGGATGCGGGCGGTGTCGTCGGCGCGCTCGACGTAGCGGCCGACCCAGTACAACGACTCCGCGTTGCGGGCTAACACGCGTCGCTCGACTGCTGTTGCTGTTGCTGCTGCTGGCCCGTGGTCAGCTCGGGCCCGTGCTCCGCGGCGGGCGAGCTCATGGGGATGACCGAGGTGAGGCCGCCGCGGCCCAGCTCGCGATCGGCCTCCGGCGCCCGGGTGGCGGCAAGCACCCAGGTGTCCTTGCTGCCTCCGCCCTGGCTGGAGTTCACCACGAGGCTGCCCTTCGGCAGCGCGACCCGCGTGAGGCCGCCGGGGAGCACGAAGACGTCCTCGCCGTCGTTGACGGCGAAGGGGCGCAGGTCGACGTGGCGGGGCACGAGCCGGTCGTCGACCCTGGTGGGCACCGTCGAGAGCTGCACCACGGGCTGGGCGATCCAGCCACGGGGCGTGTCGCGGATGGCGCGGCGGGCCGCGGTGAGCTGGCGGGCCGTGGCGTCGGGGCCGAACAGGATGCCGTACCCGCCGGAGCCTTCGACGGGCTTGATCACCAGCTCGTCGAGGTGCGCGAGCACGTACGACCGCTCCTCGTCGAGCCAGCAGCGGTAGGTCGAGACGTTGGGCAGCAGCGGCTTCTCGCCGAGGTAGTAGCCGATCATATCCGGCACGTAGGTGTAGACGAGCTTGTCGTCGGCGACGCCGTTGCCGACCGCGTTGGCGATCACGACGTGGCCCGCGCGGGCTGCGTTGAGCACACCCGCGATGCCGAGGACCGAGTCGGGGTTGAACTGCAGCGGGTCGAGGAACTCGTCGTCGATCCGCCGGTAGATCACGTCGACCTGCTGCTCGCCGACCGTCGTACGCATGTAGACGGCGTTGTCGCGGCAGAACAGGTCCCTGCCCTCGACCAGCTCGACGCCCATCTGCCGCGCGAGCAGCGAGTGCTCGAAGTACGCGGAGTTGTAGACGCCCGGGGTGAGCACCACCACCGTCGGGTCGGCCACGTTCGGCGCCGCGGCCGCGCGCAGGGCCCGCAGGAGGTGCACGGAGTAGTCGCCGACCGCGCGCACCCGCTGGCGGGTGAACAGGTCGGGGAACACCCTGGCCATCGTCCGGCGGTTCTCCATGACGTAGGACACGCCCGAGGGGTTGCGCAGGTTGTCTTCGAGGACGCGGAACGTGCCTTCCTCGTCGCGCACGATGTCGATGCCCGCAACGTGGACGCGCACCCCGTTCGGCGGGGTCAGCCCGGCGGCGGCCCGGTGGAAGTGGTCGCAGCTCGTGATCAGCCTGCGCGGGAGGACGCCGTCGCGGACGATCTCGGCGTCGCCGTAGATGTCGGCGAGGAACGCCTCCAGCGCGCGGACCCGCTGCACGATGCCGCGCTGGAGCTTGCTCCAGTCGGCCGCCGAGATCACCCTCGGCACGATGTCCAGTGGGAACGGGCGCTCCTGCCCTGACAACGAGAACGTGATGCCCTGGTCGAGGTAAGCGCGGTCGAGCGCCTCCGACCGGACGGCGAGATCGGTGACGGCGGTCGGCGCGATCGCCTCGTGCAGGGCGCGGTAGGCCGAGCGGACGCGCCCGTCGGCGTGGAACATCTCGTCGAACGCGTCGGCATGCGGCCGGTCGGGCTCGAGGTAGCCGTCGAACAGGGCCGAGCTCTCGACACCGTTCACCGCTTGCGCATCGTCGTCGCGCTGAACGGCTCGAACCACGCGTCCTCCTCACGGCCGTCCGTCGACCACGCCCGAGGGGTCGGGGTCGACGGCGTGGTCATCCTCGCGCAGCGCCCCAGCCGACGACCAGTGGGACGTGCTACGGCCGGGTTACGGGCCGGTGCCCGGGGTGTCGGCGGAGGTCGCCTCGTGACCAGGTAGAGTGGTCGACCGAGCGCCCGGCGTGCTCGTACCATCCCGCCGCCGGAGCATCCCGACACCGGTGGCAGGAAGAGACTCGAGGCAGACGCGTGGCCAATATCAAGTCCCAGATCAAGCGGGTCAAGACCAACGAGAAGCGCCGCATGCGCAACAAGTCGGTGCGGTCCTCCGTGCGCACGGCCGTGCGCAAGTTCCGCGAGGCCGTCGAGGCGGGCGACAGCGACAACGCCGTCGAGCTGCAGCGTGCCGCGGCCCGTGCGCTCGACAAGGCGGCCAGCAAGGGCGTCATCCACAAGAACCAGGCGGCCAACCGCAAGTCGGCGATGGCCAAGCGGATCAACACCCCGGTCTGACCGGCGACGCGGAACCACCCCGCGCGCTCGCACACACCCGGCGGGGTCCGCACACACCGCCCGCAATGTGTGCGAGCCACGCGCGGTGTGTGTGAGCGCGCAGGGTGTGTGCGCGCGCAGGGTGTGAGCTGTGCCCGAGCCTGCCCAGCGCCTTACCGCCTCGGTAGCTCAGCGGCCGCGGGCGGCACAGATGCGCAGCACCGCCCGCTCCAACGCGTAGTCCGGATCGGCCGCTGCGCCCTTCACGTCCGCGTTGACCTGCGCTGCGACCGCGAACGCTTCGGCAAGGCGCTCAGGGCGCCAATGCCGCACCTGCTGCTGGGCCTTGCGGATCTTCCAGGGCGGCATGCCGAGCGGGCCCGCGAGCCGGTTGGGGTCGCCGCTGCCCGCTGAGCCGACCCGCGCCAGCGTGCGCACCGCGTCGGCCAGCGCGTCGGCGATCAAGACCGACGGAACGCCCAGCACCTGAGCCCAGCGCAACGCCTCCAGCGCGCCCGCGCGGTCACCGGCCACGACCTTGTCGGCCACGGCAAAGCCCGACGACTCGGCGCGCCCGCGGTAGTAGCGGCGCACCGCCGACTCGTCGACGGAACCGCCGGTGTCGGCGACCAGCTGGCTCGTGGCTGCGGCGAGCTCGCGCAGGTCCGACCCCACCGCCTCGATCAGCACGCCGACCGCGTCCGCAGCGATCCGGCCCCCCGCTCGCCGGGCCTCGCCGCGGACGAACTCCGCGCGCTGCTCGTAACGGGTGAGCCGCTCACAGGTGGTGAGCGCCGCCCCGGCCTTGCGCAGCCCGTCGGCCAGCACCTTGTTGCGCGCCCCACCCGCATGGTGCACGACCAGCACCATCCCCCCGGGCAGGTCGGCCGCGTGATCGAGGATCGCTGCGGACAGCTCCTTGCCCGCCTCGTGGGCCGCCAGCAGCACCACGACCCGGCCCTCCGCGAACAGCGACGGCGAGAGGTACTCGGCCACCTCGGCGGGCGTGGCCTCGACGGCGCGAAGCCTGCGCAGCTCCGCGGCCGGATCGTCGACGCGCGCCTCGACGACGATCCTGTCGACCGCCCGCTCGACGAGCAGCTCCTCCTCACCGAGGACGAGCTGGAGCGCAGACGGGGCCATGGCGCCATGGTGGACCAGCGCACCGACGATCCGTGACGCGGCTCCCAGAATTTGGGCACCGCTTGGGCCGCGGGCTCGGCTGCCGTAACGTGATCGGTACACAACTGCATATGGCTCATCCAGAGGGGTTGAGGGAACGGCCCGTTGACACCCCGGCAACCGGCGACGCGCGATCTGCGCGGTCGATCACGGTGCCAATTCCGACCCGCGGTATGCGGGGAAGATGAGGAGCTTTCCATGACACTGACGGCTGACCTCAGCACGTCCACATCCTTCGATCTCGGCCCGGCCCGGGCGCTGTCGTGCCGCGAGTGCGGCCACGAGGTGCCACTGGCCGCGGAGTTCGCCTGCCCGCAGTGCTTCGGGCCGCTGGAGATCGCCTACCAGTTCGGCGACGTCACCCGCGCCTCCATCGAGGCAGGCCCGAAGTCGATTTGGCGTTACCGCCATCTGCTTCCCGTGCCGTCCACGGTGACCACGCACCCGAACACCGAACCCGGCCTCACGCGGCTGATCAAGGCCGACCGGCTGGGCGCCGCGCTCGGCATCCGCAACCTGTGGATCAAGGACGACACCGGCAACCCGACCCACTCGTTCAAGGACCGGGTCGTCGCCGTGGCCCTGGCGGCCGCGCGCGAGCTGGGCTTCCGGGTGCTGTGCTGCCCCTCGACGGGCAACCTCGCCAACGCCGTCGCCGCGGCGGCCGCCCGCGCGGGCTGGGACTCGGTGGTGCTGATCCCGAAGTCGCTCGAACAGGCCAAGGTGCTGACGACTGCCGTGTACGACGGCACGCTGCTCGCCGTCGACGGCAACTACGACGACGTCAACCGGCTCGCCACCGAGTTGGCCGCCGAGCACGAGGACTGGGCGTTCGTCAACGTCAATGTGCGCCCCTACTACGCCGAGGGCTCCAAGACGCTCGGGTACGAGGTCGCCGAGCAGCTGGGTTGGCGGCTGCCCGAGCAGGTCGTCGTGCCGGTGGCGTCGGGGTCGCAGCTCACGAAGGTCGACAAGGGCTTCACCGAGCTCGGCGCACTCGGGCTGGTGGAGCCCACCCCCTACCGCGTGTACGGCGCGCAGGCCACGGGGTGCTCGCCGGTCGCGCAGGCGTTCGCAGAAGGCCACGACGTGATCCGCCCGGTGCGGCCCGACACCATCGCCCGCTCTCTGGCCATCGGCAACCCGGCCGACGGCCCGTACGTCCTCGACACCGTCCGGCGCACCGGCGGCGCGGTCTCGCACGTGTCCGACGCCGAGGTGGTGGAGGGCATCCGCCTGCTCGCCCGCACCGAGGGCGTCTTCGCCGAGACCGCGGGCGGCGTCACCGTCGCCAACGCCAGGAAGCTCGTGGCCGAAGGCACGCTCGACCCCGACGCCGAGACCGTGCTGCTGATCACCGGCGACGGCCTCAAGACCCTCGACGCGGTGGCGGGCCAGATCGGCCCGACCGCGACGGTGCCCAGCACCAGCAAGGCCGTCCGCGAGGCGCTCCGCAACGTCGGGCGGTAACGGCAGATCGGGCCAGGCGCCGCGGTCAGGCGGGATCGACCACCGGGTCGGTGGGCGGCACCGCCGGGCTGCGGCGCGCGGCGATCGCGGTGCCCGCCAGCCCCACCACCGCACCGAGCACCGACACGACGAACATCGCGGGGTGCACGTGGCCGCCCGTGACGGCGTCGCCCAACACGACGATGGCGACGGTGCCGGGCAGCACCCCGAACACGGTGCCCACCAGGTACGGGAACACCCGCACCCGCGCCAGACCTGACGCGTAGTTCAGCATCCAGAACGGCATCATCGGGAGCAGCCGCAGCGAGACCATCGCGAGCAGCCCGCTGTGGTCCAGCCGCGCCCGCACCCAGACGTAGCCCGGCCGGTGGGCGTGCCGCTCCACCAGCGCTTCGCCGACCCAGCGGACCAGCACATAGGCGGCCATCGCGGCCAGCACGGTGGCGGTGATGGTCAAGACCAGCCCCCACACCGTGCCGAACAGCACGCCTGCGGCGACGGTGAACACGGTGCGCGGCAGCGGCGTGATCGTCACGACGGCCTGGAGCAGCACGAACAGCACCGGCGCCCACGCGCCCGCCGAGGCGACCTGGGCGCGCACCCCCGCGACGCCGCCCCCGTGCATCACCACGAGAGCAACGACGACTGCGCCCACGACGGCCGCCACCGCGGCTGTCAGCCGCCCCCATCTCACGTCCACCAACGGTACCGGTCCCGGTCGGGTGGCGCGGAGCCGTCCCGCACGGCGCCCGAATGTGGCTCGTGTGGTCAGCCGAGCGCGCGCAGATGCGGCAGCAGGGCGGCGAGCGCGCGGGCCCGGTGCGACGTCGCGTCCTTCTCCGCCGCGGAGAGCTGCGCTGACGTGCGCGTCTCGCCGTCCGGCACGAAGATCGGGTCGTAGCCGAAGCCGTTCGAGCCCAGCGGGCCACGGGCGACGACGCCCGTCCATTCGCCCTGGACCACCGTCTCCACGCCCCCCGGCACGACCAACGCCGCGGCGCAGACGAACGCGGCCCCGCGCCGCCCGTCGGGCACGTCCCGAAGCTGGGCCAGCACCAGCTCCAGGTTCGCCACGTCGTCGCCGTGGCGGCCGCTCCAGCGCGCGGACAGCACGCCGGGCATCCCGTTCAACGCGTCCACAGCGAGTCCCGAGTCGTCGGCGACGGCGGCCACGCCGGTGGCTTCCGCCGCGTCCCTGGCCTTGGCCAGCGCGTTCTCGGCGAACGTCGCACCCGTCTCCGGCGCCTCCGGGTACTGCGGAACGTCGGCAAGACCGACCACGTCGAGCCCTTCGACGTCGACGAGCATGCGCCGCAGCTCCACCAGCTTGCCTGGATTGCGGGTCGCGACCAGCAGCTTCACGGCAGCTCGCCGGGGTAGGGCTCGGCGAGCGCCGCCGCCTGCAGGTCGGTGAGCCTGCCGATGCCCGCGAGCGCGATGTCCAGCATTGCGTCGAGCGTCTTGCGGCTGAACGTCGCGCCCTCGCCGGTGCCCTGCACCTCGACCAGGGTGCCCGTGTTGGTGGCGACGACGTTGGTGTCGACCTCGGCCCGCGAGTCCTCCTCGTAGGGCAGGTCCAAGCGCACCCTGCCGTCCACGACGCCGACGCTCACGGCCGCCACCTGGCACGACAGAGGCTTGGGGTCGGTCAGGCGCCCGTGGGCGCCGAGCCACGTGATCGCGTCGGCCAGCGCGACGTACGCACCGGTGATCGCGGCGGTGCGGGTGCCTCCGTCGGCCTGCAGGACGTCGCAGTCCAGCGCGATCGTGTTCTCGCCGAGGGCCCGCAGGTCGATGCAGGCGCGCAGGGAACGGCCGACGAGCCGGGAGATCTCGTGCGTCCGGCCGCCCACCCGGCCCTTGACCGACTCCCGTTCGCTGCGCGTGTTGGTCGCGGACGGCAGCATCGCGTACTCGGCCGTGAGCCAGCCGAGGCCGGAGCCCTTGCGCCAGCGCGGCACCCCTTCGGCGACGCTCGCCGCGCACAGGACCTTCGTGTCGCCGTACGCCACGAGCACCGAACCCGCGGGATGCCTCTGGAAGCCGCGGGTGATCGTCACGGGGCGGAGCTCTTCGTCGGTTCTGCCGTCTGCGCGGGTCACCTCGACAGACTATGGGGCACGCTCAGATGGCATACCCGGAGTCCGGCGCCACCAGCTCAACCGGACCGCCGAAGGCCTCCTTGGCCTCCGTGAGCAGCGCCTGGGCGTCGAACCACGTGGGCACGTGCGTGATCAACAAGCGCCCGACGCCCGCCGCGGCGGCGTGTTCGCCCGCCTGGCGGCCGGACATGTGCACGCCCCGAGGCGGTTCCTCCCCGGTCTCGCTGACGTGCGGCCAGCTGGCCTCGCACAGCAGCACGTCGGCCCCGCGCGCGGTCTCGACCAGTCCCTCGCACGGCCCGGTGTCGCCGGAGTAGACGAGGGTGGCGCCCTCGTGCTCGACGCGCAGCGCGTACGCCTCGCAGGTGTGGTCCACGGCCCCGGCGCGCAGCGTGACCCCCGCGATCTCGACGCTGCACCCGTCCGTCAGCGGCCGGAAGGCGAAGACGTCGCTCAGGTCGGTCTCGGCGCGCTCGGCCGCGCTGGTGGCGTACGCGGCGGCGAAGCGCGTCGGCGCTTCGCCGGGCGCGAATACGGCCAGCGGCCGCGCGGTGGGGTCGTAGGGCGGATGCGGGTGGTAACGGCGGTGCACGGCGAGCGAGGTGAAGTCGGCGCAGTGGTCGGGGTGCAGGTGGGAGAAGACGGCGGCGTCCAGCGACCACGGGTCGAGGTGTCGCTGCAGGGCGCCGAACGTGCCGTTGCCGAGATCGAGCGTCAGCTGCGTCGCGCCCGCCTGGACGAGGTAGCCCGAGGCGGGCGAGGTCGGTCCCGGCCCGCTGCCCGAACACCCCAGCACGATCAACCGCATGGGGAACGCTAGCGCGGGCGGGTGTGGCGCAGCCACCAGAGGCCGACGAGCGGGAGCACCAGCGGCACGAAGCCGTAGCCGCGCCCGTAGATCGACCACACGGTGTCGTCGGGGAAGTCGCCCGCCGCAACCAGGGTGAACGTGCCGACCGCGAGCACCCCCAGCAGTTCGAACCCGACCGCGCCCCACGCGAGTGGGCGGATGCCCCTGGCCAGCGCGAAGGTCGCGACGATGTAGACGACGCCCGCCAGCGCCGAGAGCAGGTAAGCCAAGGGCGCCTGGTCGAACTTGGTCGCGATCTGCACGACAGCGCGCGCGGTCGCGGACAGGGCGAAGATCGCGTAGACGGCGATGAGCACCCGGCCGGGACCGGACCGGGTCGCGCGGGGCCCGGACACCTGATCAGACACCGCCTGCCGCCCAGAGTCCCTGGAGCCGCAGGACGGCGACCGCGGTGGCCACCGCCGCCACCGCGACGACCAGCCCGCCCCAGCGCGTCGGCCCCTCGTCCTCGTCCGCGGCCGTGGCGAACTGCAGCGCGATGGGCAGCACGAGCACGGAGACGACGAGGTAGATCAGGAACGTGGAGGTCTCCTCCAGCGTGACCCCCGAGAACACCCGGATCGCGGCGATCACGGCCTGCACGGCGAGCAGGGCGACCGTGGCGCCGACCGCGATCCGCAGCGCCCGCCCCGGTGGCCGGTTCGCGATGGTGATGGCGATGCCGTAGATGGCGAGCACAGCAGTCACGACGAGCACCACGACCACGAGCGAGCCGATCACGACCCGAAGCTACCGCGCGCCCTCTAGCGCCTCGGTGAGGGGGCGACGACCCCGGCGCGCCCGCCACCCCAGCCCGCCGCTCGCCCCAGCCCGCCGCACCCCACCCGCGGGACCGGATCGCCGCAGCGTCACCCCGCCGCGACGCCCAGCCCGGCGACCACGCCGATCTCCGGCCCGAGGAAGCGCCTGCCCAACCGCCGGAACGGCTCGGGGTCGCCCGTGGCGAGGAACTGGTGGGGAGCAGGCGGCGGATCTTCCGCGTCGCGGGCGAGGTCGCGGGCCATGAGCACGCGCACGAGGTCCTTGGCCGTCTCGTCCGCGCTGGACACGAGCGTCACGTCGGGGCCGAGCACGATCTGCACGACGCCCGCGAGCAGCGGGTAGTGAGTACAGCCGAGCACGACGGTGTCGACCCGCGCCTCCTGCAACGGCGCGAGGTAGGCCTGTGCGAGGCCCAGGATCTGCCTGCCGCTGGTCATGCCGCGCTCGACGAAGTCGACGAACCGGGGGCATGCCGCCGCGGTGATCTCGACGTCGCGCGCGGCGGCGAACGAGTCCTGGTAGGCGCCGGACCTGATGGTGGCCTGCGTGCCGAGCACCCCGATGCGACCGGACCGGGTGGCGGCGACCGCCCGCCGCACCGCGGGCAGGATGACCTCCACGACCGGCACGGGGTAGCGCTCGCGGATGTCGACGAGACACGCGGCCGACGCGGTGTTGCACGCCACGACCAGCGCCTTGACCCCGCGGTCCATCAGCGCGTCGCCCAACGCGAGGGCGTGGCGGCGGGTCTCGGCGATGGGCAGCGAACCGTACGGCCCGTTGGCGGTGTCGCCGACGTAGACGACGCGCTCGGCAGGCAGTTGGTCGATCACCGCCCGCGCGACGGTGAGGCCGCCGACGCCGGAGTCGAAGATCCCGATGGGCGCGTCGAGGTCCGGCACGGCCGCAGTCTAGAGCGTGCGCCGTCGCCGGTGGCGCCCACGGAGAATCACGGCGAGCCGAGGGCCGCGGGACCGCGCTGAGCACGACCGCGGCCTGCGCGGGCCACCAGCCAGGCGCACAGGAGCCCGGCGAGCGCGCCGAACAGGTGGCCCTGCCAGGAGATCTGCGGTGCGCCGGGCAGCACGCCCACGAGCACGCTCCCCCACACCGCGAACAGCACGATAGCCAGCGCGATCTGCCGGAGGCTGCGCGCGAAGAAGCCGCGGGCCAGCAGGAACACCAGCCAGCCGAAGATGACGCCGGACGCCCCGATGGTAGAGGTGTCCGCCGGGCCGACCAGCCAGACGCCGAGGCCGGAGACCAGCCAGATCGTGGCGGTCACCAGCACCCACTGCGCGATGCCGCCCGCCATCGCGAGGAAGCCGAACACGAGGAACGGGATCGTGTTGGCCCACAGATGCGGCCAGCCGCCGTGCAGCAGGGGCGCCCACAGGATGCCGAGCAGTCCGGGGACGGAGCGGGAGTAGATGCCGTGGGAGTCCAGCGTCGAGCCGGGGAGGTGGTCGACCAGCTCGATCGCGTACAGCAGCGCGGTGAACGCCAGCATGAGGAGGGCGGCGAGCACGGGATGCGGCGGCAGCACACGCGCGACGGACCGCCGCGGAGCACGCACAGGGGCGACCATGTGACCGAGGCTACGCGTGCCCGGCGTCGGTCCGCGTAAGAATGCCGATCGGAGCGGTCAGGCCCAGAGACTGCCTTCCAGCGCCTCGGCCGCCTCGTCGAGGGTGCCGCTGTACGCCCCGGTGCTCAGGTACTTCCACCCGCCGTCGCAGACGACGAGCACGATGTCGGCGCGCTCGCCCGCCCCCGCAGCCTTCTCCGCGACGGCCAGCGCCGCGTGCAGGATCCCGCCGGTGGAGATGCCCGCGAAGATCCCCTCCTGCTCGACGAGCTGACGGGTGCGGCGCAGCGCGTCGTAGGAGCCCACGGAGTACCGCGCGGTGAGCACGGCCGGGTCGTACAGCTCCGGCACGAAGCCCTCGTCGAGGTTGCGCAGGCCGTACACCAGTTCGCCGTAGCGCGGCTCGGCCGCCACGACCTGCACGTCGGGCTTGCGTTCCCGCAGGAACCGCCCGGCGCCGACGAGGGTGCCCGTGGTGCCGAGCCCCGCGACGAAGTGCGTGATCTCGGGGCAGTCGCGCAGGATCTCGGGACCGGTGGTGCGATAGTGCGCGTCGGCGTTGGCCGGGTTGCCGTACTGGTAGAGCATCACCCACTCGGGGTTCTCCGCCGCCAGCTGCTTCG
This sequence comes from Pseudonocardia sp., assembly GCA_036401495.1. Lineage (GTDB taxonomy): Bacteria > Actinomycetota > Actinomycetes > Mycobacteriales > Pseudonocardiaceae > Pseudonocardia. Next base: position 18,719 of record DASWUV010000292.1, read on the forward strand.
CCATGGCGACGGCCTGGTTGGACCCCCCGGCCGCGGGCGACGAAATGATCTCCGCGCCGTACATGGTGAGCAGCTGCCTGCGTTCCCGCGAGGTGTTCTCCGGCATGACGCAGATCAACCGGTAGCCCTTGAGCTTGCACGCCATGGCCAGCGAGATGCCGGTGTTGCCCGACGTGGGCTCCAGCACCGTGGCGCCGGGGCGCAGCAGCCCTTCGGCCTCGGCCTTCTCGACCATGGCCAGCGCCGGGCGGTCCTTGATCGACCCGGTGGGGTTGCGGTCCTCGAGCTTCGCCCACAGCCGGACGTCCGGCGCGGGCGAGAACGACGGCAACCCGACGATCGGGGTGTCGCCGACCGCCGCCAGCAGGGAGTCGTAGCGGGCCATCAGCCGCGCGCGCCCCCGGCGACGGCAGGAAGAATCGTGAACGTCGAGTTCTCCCCCACCGGCGCCTCGAGGCCGCCGGAGAAGCGGATGTCCTCGTCGTCGACGTAGATGTTGATGAAGCGGTGCAGCTTGCCGTTGTTCACCAGGCGGCCCGCGATGCCGGAGTGGCGCGCCTCCAGGTCGTCGATGACCTCGGCGACGGTGCTGCCCTTCGCTTCGACGGTCTTCTCGCCGCCGGTGTAGGTGCGCAGAATTGTGGGGATCGAGACGGTCACGGCCATGCTGTGGCTCCAGGTGTCGAGGGTCGGCGGACGGGCGTCAGGAGATGTCAGGGACATCGTCCGCGCCGGTGTGCGCGAACATGTAACTCTCGACGACCTCTACGTCTTCCTCGGTGACCACACCGTCGACGATCCGGTATGACCGGAACTCGTGCGTCTCGGGCTCGCGGGTCGACACGAGCACGTAGTGCGCGAACGGCTCCGACGCGTAGGAGACGTCGGTGCGCGAGGGGTAGGCCTCGGTCGCGGTGTGCGAGTGGTAGATCACCACCGGCACCTCGTCCCGCCCGTCCATCTCGCGGTACAGGCGCAGCAGGTCGCCGGAGTCGAACTCGTAGAACGTGGGCGAGCGCGCCGCGTTCAGCATCGGGACGAAGCGCTCCGGCCGGTCGGACCCGTCAGGCCCCGCGATCACCCCACACGCCTCGTCCGGGTGGTCCCGACGGGCGTGGGCGACGATCTCGTCGGCGAGGTCGCGGCGGATGACCAGCACAACACCAGAGTACGGCCCGGACCGGCTGCGACGCACACCCTGCCGGGCAGGCTCACACCGGGCGCTACAGCCGCATCCGCGCCTGCACCAACCCGTCTTGCACGAACGTCAGCCAGTGGTAGATGCCCAGGTGCGCGGCCCGCGGGTCGGCCGGGTCGACGTCGTCCTCCATCTCCTCGCTGACGTCGAGCGCGGTGCCCAGCGCGAGGCGGACGTCGTTGAGCGCCGCCAGCCAGGCGTCGCCCTCGGCGGAGGTGAGCTCGACCCGGCCGCCTGCGGGCGGCAGCGCGTCCAGCATGGCCTTCGCCGCGTTGTCCTTGGCCTCGATCAGCTCGGGCTCGTGCAGCGAGCGCAGTCCCGCGGCGAGATCAGCGTCCTCGGTGGTGAAGTCGGGCAGCAGGCGGGCCAGCACGCGGTCACCTGGCCGAGTGGACGGGCCCGTGCGGATGCCGGTCAGGACGGCCAGCTCGTCGGCGGGATGGTCGGTGGTGCGGGCGGCCAGCATCTGCCGCACCTCGATGAGCAGACCGCGCAGCACGGCGGCCTCTTGCGCGTCGAACGTGCCGACCAGCCTGGCCTTCGCGCCGCGCCCTGCCTTCTTCCAACCGTTCACGAGCTCCGCTGCATGGTCGCCCAGAGACCTGCGGCGTGCAGCTTCGCCACGTCGGCCTCGATCTTGTCCTTGTCGCCCGCCGAAACGGCGGCCTTTCCCTTGTTGTGCACGTCGAGCATCAGCGCCGTGGCCTTCGGCTCGGGGTACCCGAAAAGCTTCTGCAGCACGTAGGTGACGTAAGACATGAGATTGACCGGGTCGTTCCACACGACCGCCTGCCACGGGATGTCGGGGGCCACATCCTCGACGACGACGGGATCCACCTCGCGGGTGGGTGTGGGCAGCGGCGCGGCCATGTGTCCATGGTGACACCGTCGCAACCGACTCCGCACGGCCCCTAGGCTGCCTTTCTATGAGCGGCAGTCCCTCCACGGCGGGCGTGTCCACCGCGCTCCTGACCGATCGATACGAGCTGACCATGGTGGCGGCGGCCCTTGCCGACGGCACGGCGGCTCGACACTGCGTCTTCGAGATCTTCGCGCGCCGCTTGCCGGACGGGCGCCGATACGGCGTGGTCGCGGGCACCGGGCGGCTGCTGGAGTCGATCAGCCGGTTCCGGTTCGGCGACCAGGAGCTCAGCGCGCTGGAGGGCATCGTCGATCGCGCCGCGCTGGACTGGCTGGCGGACTACCGCTTCTCCGGCGACGTCGACGGCTACCCGGAAGGCGAGCTGTACTTTCCCGGCTCGCCGATCCTGACCGTGCGCGGCACGTTCGCCGACGCCGTCATGCTGGAGACGCTGTCGCTGTCGATCCTCAACCATGACAGTGCGGTCGCCTCCGCGGCGGCGCGCATGGTCACGGCTGCGGCCGGGCGGCCGATCATCGAGATGGGGTCGCGGCGGACCCACGAGGCGGCCGCCGTCGCGGCGGCCCGCGCGACGTACCTCGCGGGCTTCGCGGCGACGTCGAACCTGGAGTCCGAACGCAGGCACGGCATCCCGACGGCAGGCACGGCCGCACACTCCTGGGTGTTGCTGCACGACGACGAGCAGCAGGCGTTCGAGAGCCAGGTGAAGGCGCTGGGCCCGGAGACGACGCTGCTGGTGGACACCTACGACATCCGGCGCGGCATCGAGCTGGCCGTGCGCGCGGCAGGCCCGGGGCTCGGCGCGGTCCGCATCGACTCCGGCGACCTCGGCGAGCTCGCCCGCCAAGCCCGCGACCAGCTCGACCAGCTCGGCGCCACCGGTACCAAGATCATCCTCTCCGGTGACCTCGACGAGTACGCCATCGCCTCCCTGCGCGCCGAACCGGTGGACTCCTACGGGGTCGGCACGTCGGTGGTGACCGGGTCCGGGGCGCCGACGGCGGGCATGGTCTACAAGCTGGTCGAGGTCGACGGGCGGCCGGTCGCCAAGCGCAGCACGGCGAAGGAGTCGCGTGGCGGCCGGAAGTCGGCGATCCGCCGGTACAAGCCGACAGGCACGGCGATCGAGGAGGTCGTGCACCCACTGGCGGGGGCGGGGGGGAAAGTCACCGTCGGCCCGGACGACCGGGTCCTGCCCGTGCCGCTGATGCGCGGCGGCGAGATCGTCCCCGACGTGGAGTCCCTCGACGGGGCGCGCGAGCGGCTGCGCGCGGCGCTCGTGTCGGTGCCGTGGGAGGGGCTCAAGCTGTCGCGCGGGGAGCCCGCCATCCCTACGGTGTTCGCATGAGCCCCGCAGGCGACGGCAAGACAGCGCTGATCGTCGTCGACGTCCAGAACGACTTCTGCGAGGGCGGCTCGCTGCCCGTCACGGGCGGGGCCGCGGTGGCCGCCGCGATCTCGGCCCGGATCAGGGAAGGCGGCTACGCGCACGTCGTCGCCACCCGCGACCACCACGTCGACCCCGGCGCGCACTTCTCCGCCGCCCCCGACTACGTCGCCACCTGGCCGCCGCACTGCCGCGCGCGGACGCCGGGGGCGTCGTTCCATCCCGATCTCGACGTCGCCGGGATCGAGGCGGTGTTCGACAAGGGCGCCCACGCGGCGGCGTACTCGGGCTTCGAGGGCGCCGAACCCGGCGG
>DASWUV010000293.1:0-2037 GCA_036401495.1 Pseudonocardia sp.
CGGTTCCGGCGCGCCGTGGGCGCCCACCGGCGGGCCGCGATGGTTGCCCCACGAGCGCCCATCGGCGAGGAGTTCCGGGCCGGGCACAGCGGGCCCCGCCACCAGGGCCGCACGGCCCGCGGTGCCCCTCACCAGTCGAGATGCTCGCGTCACCGGCGATCCGCCGACCGACCCCTACGGGTTCCCGCCGGTGCCCGCCGAACCACTCGCGGCGCCGGACCCGGCCGCGGCGGCATCTCTGGCGGGCGCGTTCGCCGTCGACTACCTGTCGTGGGACGAAGATGACCCGGAACGCCGCGGTCAGGTCCTGGTCGAGTACCTGTCGACGCCGGGTCGGGACCCGGCCCGGCTGGGCTGGCCGGGGCAGGGTCGCCAGCGCGCCGAGTTCGCGCTGCCCGGCCTCGTTCGGCCCGACGGCGACGGCCGCGTCCTGGTCGACGTCCGGGTGCGCGTCACGCCGTATCGCGCGGTCGGCGAGCACAGCGCCGATCCCGCCGACGCCGAGGCGCAGGTGCCGGGCGTCGCAGCGGCGGCGCCCGCCCCCACCGGACGCGGCTGGCGCGGCCTGGCGTCGACGTGGATCAGGCTGTCGGTGCCGGTCACGCTCGACGGCGGACGGCTGGTCGTCGACGCGTGGGACGAGACGCTCGGCGAGGAGCCGCCTGCGGTGCGCGCCGCCCCGAAAGGCGACGACCACACGCTCGCCGACGACGACCCGCTGCAGGAGCCGCTGCCCGGCGGCGCGTGGTGACCAGGTTCCGGGAGCCCGCGGCGTGGGGCGTGGATCGGGCGTACCTGGTCACGACCGTCGCCTTCGCGGCGATGGCGGCCATGGTCGCGGGTCTGCTGCTGGTCGGCGCGTTCCCCGCGGCGGCAGTCGAGCCGCCGGAAGTCGCGTCGGGAGTAGCGGTGGCGCTGCTGCCCGCACTGGCGCGCCAGTCCCTGCCGCTGATCAGAGAGCTCACCGCGGCGTCCTGCCCCGAGCTGCCGCCGCTGTGGGTCGTGGCGCAGGTGCAGGCCGAGTCGGGCTGGAACGCGGGACTGCGCTCCGACCGGCCCGGCGGCCGCGCAGGCCTCTACCAACTCGACCAGGCGTCGTGGATGGCGGCGGGCGGCAGCCCGTGGGCGTCGGACCCGCCCGCAGACGGGGCGCCCGTCCTGGCACCGGAGGATCACCTGCGGATCGCGATCCGCTCGGTCTGCGCCGACGTGCGGACCGTCACCGCGCACCTGAACTCCACCGGCAAGCCCACCGCCCCCCTGGACGCGATGCTGGTCTGCCACGTGGCGGGCTGCGCGCGGGTCACCGGCAGCCGCACCGGGGTTCCGGCGCCGGGCGAAGCGGGTTGCGACGACCGGTGCGTCGCGCTCGTCCAACGCTATCTCGCGGCGGTGCACGACGACCTGACGCGCTTCACGACGCCGGCACCCGCAACCGCCCCGGCGGACCCGTTCGCCCACGGCATTCCGGCGGCCCCGGTCGGGCGGGCGACGCCTGGCGCACCCGAGGCGTGGCAGGGCGGCGCGACCGGCTGTGCCGTGCCCGACCCGACGGGCGACGACGGCTGCCTGACCGGCGCCACCCGGCACGGCCTCGATGCCGTCGGCGCTGCATTCGGCGGGTGGCGCGGCGGACCGGTCGTCCACTCGGCGGGTTGCTGGGACCGCCACGCCTGGAACCCGTCGAGTGACCACTCACGGGGCGAGGCGTGCGACTTCATGGTGACGCGGCCGGGCACGTTCGCGAAGGGCGCGGAGCTCGCGGGCGGCTGGAAGGTCGCCGAGTGGCTGCGCGCCAACGCGGGCCCGCTGCAGGTCAAGTACGTCATCTGGCAGGGCCGCTACTGGGACCCGAGCGTCGAGGACGACCCGGGCAACTGGGCAACCCGCTACACCGGCGGCGGCATCTACGACGTGCGCACCGCCACCGGCGGCCACTACGACCACGTCCACGCGAGCTTCCGGGAGTGACCGGCGATGACGGCCGACCAGGTAGCGGAGCTGCTCCGCAAGTACGTCTCGACGGGCCTCGCGGTG
>DASWUV010000294.1:0-1726 GCA_036401495.1 Pseudonocardia sp.
TGGGGGCGCGCTCTGGCCGTGCCGAGATGCCCGACTCGGTGTGCCGAGCTGCACGACTCACCATCAGTGGGGGTCGGCCGCCGTGAACCGCGGGAAGGCCAGGTCGCCCGCGTAGCGGGCCGCGTCGCCCAGCGCCTCCTCGATGCGCAGCAGCTGGTTGTACTTCGCCACCCGGTCCGACCGGGCCGGGGCGCCCGTCTTGATCTGCCCGCAGCCCGTGGCGACGGCGAGGTCGGCGATCGTCGTGTCCTCGGTCTCGCCCGAGCGGTGGCTCATCATGCAGCGGTAGCCCGACGACTGCGCGAGCGTGACCGCGTCCAGCGTCTCCGACAGCGTGCCGATCTGGTTGACCTTCACCAGCAGCGCGTTCGCCGCGCCGCGCGCGATGCCGTCGTCGAGCCGCTCCGGGTTGGTGACGAACAAGTCGTCGCCCACCAGCTGCACCTTCGCGCCGATCGCGCTGGTGAGCTCGACCCAGCCGTCCCAGTCGTCCTCCGCCAGCGGGTCCTCGATGGAGATCAGCGGGTAGTCGTCCACCAGATCGGCGTACACGGCCGAGAGCTCCCCCGCCGAGAGCTTCTTGCCCTCGTAGGAGTAGACCCCGTCGGCGAAGAACTCGGTGGCCGCGACGTCCAGCGCGAGGCCGATGTCGCGCCCCAGCACGTACCCGGTCTTCTCGACGGCCTCGGCGATGAGGTCGAGCGCCGCGCGGGTGCCGGGCAGGTCGGGGGCGAAGCCGCCCTCGTCGCCCAGCCCGGTGGCGAGCTTCTTCGTCTTCAGCACCGACTTGAGCGCGTGGTAGACCTCCGCGCCCCAGCGCAACGCCTCGCGGAACGACTCTGCGCCCATCGGCGCGATCATGAACTCCTGCACGTCGACGGAGGTGTCGGCGTGCGCGCCCCCGTTGATGATGTTCATCATCGGCACCGGGAGCACGTGCGCGTTGGGTCCGCCGACGTAGCGGAACAGCTCCAGTCCCGACGACTCCGCCGCCGCCTTCGCCACCGCCAGCGACACGCCCAACAGCGCGTTGGCGCCCAGCCGTGACTTGGACGGGGTGCCGTCGAGGTCGACGAGGCGCTGGTCGACCAGGCGCTGGTCGACCGCCTCCATGCCCACCAGCTCCGGGCCGATCTCGTCGAGCACGGCCGACACGGCCTTCTCGACGCCCTTGCCCCCGAAGCGCAGCGGATCCCCGTCGCGCAGCTCGACCGCCTCATGCTCGCCGGTCGACGCGCCGGACGGCACGGCCGCCCTGGCCAGGGTCCCATCGTCGAGCGCGACCTCGACCTCGACCGTCGGGTTGCCCCGCGAGTCGAGGATCTCGCGCGCACCGACCTGCTCGATGACCGCCACCGCTGCTCCGTCCCACGAATTCCCGTCGATCTGCGGCGTCAGCCTAACGGGCGCCGGACCGCGAACCGGGGAGGATGTCAAGCCTCGCGGTTCGTGGCCGATGCACCTAACCTTGGGACGACCATGACAGCCGCCCCCGAGAGCCTTTTCGAGTCCTTCCGCCGCGCCGAGATGCTCGTCGCACGGAGCAGGCCGCTCGATGCGCTGCAGGCGCTGCTCCCGGTGCTCGAGCACCGGCCGAACGACGTTTCCGTCCAGTTGCTCGCAGGCCGCGCCTATCTCAACTCCGCACAGCTGGGCCGCGCGGAGGAGGCCTTCGCCCGGGTGTTGGAGCTCGATCCCGCCGATCACTACGCCCGCTTCGCGCTGG
>DASWUV010000295.1:0-10362 GCA_036401495.1 Pseudonocardia sp.
TTCGATCGCCACTCGGCCGAACGGTTCCGGCAGTGTGCTCGGCATCACGACAATGTCTGAGGCGGCGTAGACCAGGCCCGGGTCAGGCTGAAACCCGAGCAGGCGCACCCGGTCTCCCAGGTCAGCGGCCGCGCTGCGCAACGACTCTTCTCGCCACTCTTCACCGGCAGGAGCATCGCCTGCGAAGACCAAGACCCATTCTTGTGGGAGGGCCGCAGCTCGGAAAGCATCGAGCAGCAGGCTTTGCCCCTTCCACGCGTTGACCCGGCCGACCAGTGAGATGACTTTGGCCGACGGGTCGAGGGACAGATGCCGCCTGCCGTCCTGGTCGTCGTGGAGGTGTGAGGGTCGATCGACCTGATTGCTGACGACGGTGCCCTTGCGCCGCAGACGTGGCTCGAGGTGGTACCAGTGGTCTGCCGTCGCATCGCTGTTGAAGGCCACGACGTCACTGGCGTGCAGCACGAGCTTCGCCAAGCATCGGGCGACCAGCAACGGGTCGCCGACGATCTCGCGCACCGTCCAGACGTGCCCGATCCTGAGCAGTTTCGCCAGAAGTGCGCCTGCCAGCACCGCCGTGGTATTCGAGTGGACAACGTCCGCTGTTCTCGCGGTCCGCCAGAGCACCGGTAGACCACGCAGCGCCTGACCCAGGCCTGCCAGGAGCACGAGCGGATTCCCGAGCATCTCACGCGAGATCTTGAGTACGGCCGCGGTCTCGACGACCGCGATGTCCCGCTCGCGCAGGAGCGTCGTCAGCGGGCCTGCCCCGGGGACCGCGACCGTCACACGATTTCCGAGGTCGACAAGATTCTCGGCGAGCGCCAGCAGGCTGCGATCCGACCCGTAGAGGTCCGCGGAGCTGTGCAGCAGCAGGATGCGGTTCTTCGGGTTCGCCGAATTCGCACCCTCCTCGACGGTTCTGGAGCCCCGGTAGCGAGTTGCCCGGTTGTGGAGCCACCGCACGACCGACTTCGCAGAAAGCACATTGTGGTAGAGGAACGACGTCGGGAAACTGACGTGGTCACGGATGAACCGCCGTTGTCCATCGACGATCATGCCGTACCGATCCGGGGAGTATCCTCCGTCGTGCACGTAGGAGACGCCGCCGACGACCTTGGCCGTATAACCCGCAGTCCGCATCCTGAAGAGCAGATCCCGCTCTTCACCGTACATGAAGTACGACTCGTCGAAACCGCCGACCGCAGTGAAGGCCGTGCGCCGAATCAGCGCAAAAGAGAACTCGAAGTAGTCCACTGTCCTGGATGCTGATCCGACAGTGGCGTCTTTCAGAAAGGCGTTGAGCGGCCGGTCATAGGAAAATCGCTTGAGCGCGATGCCCTTGAGACTCGGAAATTTCATGACGGTCGGCCGGTACTCGCCGCTCCTCGCGAGCATCCGGGCGCCGACGACGCCGACGGCCGGGTCGGCGTCGAGCACATGCCTGGCTTCGTCGAGCGACGAAGAGAGCGCCGCGTCTTGATTGATCAGAAGGATGTAGTCGCTGTCCGTGGCGGCAATTCCTTCATTGCACGCTGTCCCGAAGCCCCCGTTCGTCGGCCGCGCGATGATGCGAACTGAGTGCTGTCGACAGACCTCGATCGTGGCATCAGAGCTCGCGTTGTCGACGACGACGATGTCCGTGATGAGCGGACAGGACCGCAGACTGGCCAGGCATTCGCCGATCGCCGCTGCACCGTTGAATGACGGCACGACGGCCGCGACGGACCCGCTCGACGGCATCATCGGTGCCGGTCGAGCTTCGTACTCGGCCACGCATCCCGCAAACCATCACCGGGAACCGGTTGACTCGGCGGCCGATGGCCGTTGGTCTTCCGTCCGTCGTACTGCTCAGCCTTCGCAGCGCTGGGCGAACGGCCGACGTCGCCGTCCATGCGATAGGCGGAGCTGTACTGGGCATAACCTTGCAGCCCGCGTCCGGGAACCATAGTGAAGACAGTTCCCAGCAACGGGGCGGACACAGCACTCAAGGCGCGCATGGCGCTCTGGATCTGTACGCGCGTGGTCTGCTTGTAACGACACACAAGTATCGCGCCGTCGGTGATCGGGGCAAGGGCGGCAGCATCGGTGACCGGAAGCAAGGGCGGCGAGTCGATGAGCACCACGTCGTACTGCATGCGAAGGCCTTGAAGCAGTCCCAGCATGTGCTTGGAACCGAGCAGTTCGCTCGGGTTCGGTGGCAACGGACCACTGGCAAGAATGTCGAAGGCACCGCCCGCCCATGACTGCACGACGTGGTCCAGCCGAGTCTTGCCCGTGAGTACTGTGGTCAGTCCGGCCGATCCGTCCAAGCCGAGCAGCTTGGCGATCCTCGGCCTGCGCAGATCGGCCTCCACCAGGAGCACCCGGTTACCGGCCGAGGCCATGGCGATGGCGAGGTTGGCGACCGTGGTCGTTTTGCCCTCGCCAGGCATCGAGCTGGTTATCAGCAGGATCTTGCGGGGGTTGTCGACGTCGACGAACTGCAGGTTGGTGCGCAGTTGCCGGAATCCCTCGGCCCACGGCGATCGGGGATCGTCATGGACCGTCAAGGGACGCTTGGGTACGCCTGCATCGTGCGCGATGATCCCGAGGTTCGGTGCGCCGACCATTTCCTGAAGCTGAGTGAGTGACTTGATCGATACGTCGAGCGCGTTGCGCAGGAACGCGCAGCCGATACCCAGGGCAACGCCCACGAGCAGACCCAGCGCACCGATGACGGCTATTCCCGCCGACGACGGCAGGATGGGCGGGTCCGCAGGCTTGACGACCCGGACAGCGACGGCCGCGTCGAGACGAGGATCGGTCGGACGCTCCAACTCACCGACCAAGGTCGGGAATACGTCGCCGACCGCATTCACGATCTGTGCCGCGCGTTGCGCGGACGGATCCTTCACCGTGACATCGATCAGCACCGAATCGAGCTTGCTGGTCGCTGTCATCTTCGCGGCGAGTTCGTCGGGAGTCTCGGGCAGGCCGAGCTTTGCGATCACGTCGCCCGTCACCCGGGGGCTGGTGACCAGTTCCGTGTACGACGCAACCCGGTCTTGGGAAAGCTGAGCGCCCTGAAAAGCCGCCTGCGTCGTATCGGCGCCCTGCGAGGAGACATACATCGTCAGCTTGGCCGTATATTGTGGCGGCCGAATGAAGAAGTACGCAGCTGCCAATCCGAGACAGATGAGGATGGCGAGCAGCACCACGACCCACTGCTCGCGAAGCACCCGCAGATAGTCACGAAGGGTCACAGCGCATCACCCACTGCCGTGCACCTGGGCAGGCCGGGGGTCACCGTTGCACCGCGCTCGCGAGGTTGGCGGCGACCGGCCGAACGTCGCCTGAAGTACAGAACGGCTCGTCAGTTCCGACGTCCATCGCGCGTTCGTGCCTGCTCATGTCGGGTGGGTCTCCCGGATCTGCTGACCGATCCCGCATCGGGGTTATACGGTGGGTTCTGCTGGTCGGCGCCAACCTTACGGAACATAGCCGTCGCCACCGGCGCGGACGAGCGCCCCTCATAGGGCTGTGACCTGCGGAAATGTCGAAGATGTCAACGTTGCGTCGGGTATGTCCGGACGCGGTGAGCGGTCGTCAGCACGCGGCGAGCAGTCGTCGAGCGGCCATCTGGTGCGCCGGATCCCTGCTGGCAGCGGCCCCGCAGGCGCGTGCCGCCCCACCTGCGCCGACCGGAACCGGCCTCGGCAAGCGGGCCCGGGCCGGGCCCGTGGTGATCAGTCCGTGGCCCGCTTTCTCGGCGATGGGGCCGACGAACGTACCGAAGGCAGCATGCCGGAGTCGGACACGCGACGCGGGCCGGCTCGGTCGGCGGCCGCGGCGCCTGCAGCGCCGGATGTCGGACGCAACGCCGCGCGACGCAGGTCCTGCACGTCGAGGAGCCGCGCGGCAAGCACCTCCAGCAGTGGTCGCAGCACGTCGGCGTGCGCGGCCTCGACCGGCCGCTGTGCCTCTCCGAGCAGCTGCAGCGCGCCTGCCCGTACGCCGTCGGTCTCGATGGGCAACGCCAGCGAGGAGACCAGCCCGTATTCTGCGGCCGTCGCGGCAACGGTAGGCGGCCCGATGCGGGTGAGATCGTGGATCACCAGCACTCTGCCGGTGCGGAGCGCCGTCAGCAGCGGCCCCATTCCCTCGCGGTACTGGATCTCGCCGATCCACGCCGCCCATGCGTCGGAAGCGAAGAACCGCCGGTCGTCGGCAGGCTCGGCCAGCTGCAGCACAGCACCGGCGATCCCGAGCAGGCCGGGAATCGCGGAGCACGTCGAGTTGAGCACGGCGTGGACATCCATGACAGCGGCGCGCGCTCGACCCAGCTGCATCACCAACGGCGTCAAGTTGGTAGCCGTGACAGCCATCGCGTCTCCTCCGGTCCACCGGATGGTTCCGCTCTGTTACCGCGCAGGAGCGTATACCCATCGGGTCCAGCCGCAGTGCGTCACCGATCGCTTTCCGGACCTTCGTTCACCGAGCGTGCATACGGCGTAGCGCGATCCGTCATTCGCTAGGGTGAATCCTTCCCCTGATAGGGTGAAGATTCACTCCTCCTGCCATCACTCGGCGTAACAAGGGACGGGTTCCGGTCGACATCCCTGACGACGGCCGTAGCGATGCGTAGCCGCCGCAGTGCGCGGTCCATGGGGAGAGGTAGGTCAGATGTTGCCGGATCCAGCCCTGGGCCGCATACCTGACCCCACGCCTGCCGCGGGCTACGGCGACCGTCGCACTGAGCCGCGATCCGTCCGCTCCCCGCAGCGATTGCGCGGACTCGCCGTCAAGCGACCGGCGTGGGAAGGCCGTTACGTCCGCGCCGTCATCGTCTCGGACGCCGCAGCTGTCACGGCGACCTGTACCGCGGCCGTGCTGTTCAGCCCGCTGAGCACCGATCTCGGCAACAGCCTGCTGTCAGCGGTGATCGGTCCGGCCGTCGCGCTGCTGCTGTTGGTGGCGATCTCCCTGGCGGGCGCGGTGGATCTCGCGGTCCTCGGCGCCGGATCTGCGGAGTACCGCAGGCTCGTGCGGGGATGTGCGGCGGCAGGGATCGGGTTGGGCTTGGTCGGCCTGGCGACCGGACTCGAGAACGTGCGCTCCTGGGTCTTCGGGGTCATGCCCGCGGCCTGCCTGCTCGCCGTACTGGGACGGATCACGCTACGCAAAGCCCTCCGCCGCAGACGCGCGAGAGGCGAGTGCACCCGCACCGTGCTGGCCGTCGGCACGGCGGACGCGGTAGCCGACCTGATCTCGCGTACCCGCCGGAACCCGCACCACGGCTGGGTGGTCACCGGCGCGTGCACCCCGACCGGAGCAGGGCTCGACGGCACCGACGCCGTCCTCGGTGTCCCCGTCATCGGCGATCTCGACGACGTCGCGAAGGTGGCCCGCCGGGGCCGACAACACATCGTGTCGATCAGCGTCACGCCGGGCTGGTCGCCCGCCCGGCTGCACCGGCTGGCAGACAACATTCGAGAGGTAGGCGTCGAACTCATGGTCGATCCGCAGCTCATCGAGGTGGCCGGACCGCGCCTGCACGTCGAGCCGATGGACGGGCTCCCGCTGCTGCGGCTGACGCAGCCTGCGCTGCGGGGTGCGAGCCTGCTGGTGAAGGGGCTCGTCGACCGCCTGGCCGCGGCCTTGCTCCTCGTGTTGCTGGCCCCGCTGATGCTCGGGTTGGCCGTCGCGATCCGGTCGGACGGCGGCCCCGCGTTGCGCCGTGAGACCCGGGTCGGCAGGGGCGGAGAGCCGTTCGGCCTCCTGCGGTTCCGGTCGACGGATGCGGCCGCAGGCCTGGGCACCTGGGTTCGGCGCTACGGCCTCGACGGGCTGCCGCAGCTGTTCAACGTGCTCGGCGGGTCGATGTCGCTGGTCGGGCCGCGGCCTGCGCGGCCGGCCGAGACGGCCGGGTACGCGGCGGATCTCCGGGCCGCGCACATCGTCCGGCCGGGTCTGACCGGTCTGTGGCAGAGCGACGGATCGGTTGACCTGACGCCGGAGGAGACCGCGCAGCTCACCCTGCGCTATGTGCAGCACTGGTCGCTCATCCAGGACGTCGTGATCGCCTGGCGGGCGGTCACCACGGCCGCCCGCCCGAGCGCCGACTACTGAGTCGCGGCCTTGACGGCCGCCCGCCTGCCCAGCCCGACCCAGCGGAAGCCCGCCCGGACCGCCACGTCGCGGTCGATGAGGTTGCGGGTGTCGACGAGGGTTGCGGTGGCCGTCAAGGCGGCCAGACGCGGCCAGTCCAGCGACCGGAACTCCGGCCACTCGGTAAGGATCACCACCGCGTCCACGTCCTTGGCGGCGATGTACGGGTCGTCGGCCACCGCGATCTGAGGCGCACTGGGCCCCAGCCCCGAAGCGGGCAGGCCGGGGTCGTAGGCGGTCAGCTCGGCACCGGCCTGGCGCAGCAGTGCGGCGACGGCGAGGGCGGGTGAGTCGCGCAGGTCGTCGGTGCCCGCCTTGAACGTCAGACCCAGCAGCGCAAGCCTGCGCTTGGCCAGCGAACCCTGCCGGTGCCCCGTCACCGCGAGGCGAACCTTGTCGACGATGCGCTGGTACTGCCGGGTGTTCGTGTCGATCGTGGCGCGCAACAGCCGGAACTCGAAGTCCACCGAGTCCGCCACCTGCAACAACGCGTTCGTGTCCTTCGGAAGGCACGAACCGCCCCAGCCGGGGCCGGGCTTGAGGAACGACTGGCCGATGCGCCGGTCGTAGCCCATGCCGTCGGTGACGTCGGAGATGTCGGCGTCGAGGCGCTCGCACATCTCGGCCAGCGCGTTGACGTAGGACAACTTCATCGCGAGGAAGCAGTTCGCCGCGTATTTGATCATCTCGGCGCTCGCGGCGTCGGTCAGTACGGTCGGCGCGCCCAGCCGCGCGTAGAGGGCCGCGACACGCTCGGCGGCGTCCTGCGAGCTCGCGCCGACGACGATCCGGTCGGGGTGCAGGAAGTCGTGCACGGCCGAGCCCTCGCGCAGGAACTCGGGGTTGCTGACGACGGCCACGTCGGGCCGGTCCAGCAGCTCCGCGGTGCGAACGGCGGTGCCGACCGGAACGGTGGACTTGTTGACCACCACGGTGCCCGGCTCGAGCGTCGCGCGGATCTCCTCGACCACGTTCTCGACGGCGGTCAGGTCCGCGACACCGCCGACGCCCATCGGCGTCGGCACACACAGGAACACGACCTCGGCAGGCCCCTCCTGCTCGGCGAGCCTGCGCAGCGCGGCGGCCGCTCCGACGACGAAGCTCAGCCTGCCCGACGCCATTCCGGCTTCGACCAGCTCGGCCAACCCGTCCTCGCGGATACCGACCTCGCCGCGGCACAGCCGCGCCACCTTCTCCGGGTCGACGTCGGCGCAGCTGACCCGGTGGCCCAGCGACGCCAGACACGCCCCAGTGGTCAAACCCACATACCCCGTCCCGACCACCGCGATACGACGTGCGAACATCAGCGACCCTCCCGTGACTACACCTACCGCTAGGACCACGATCGCACGGCGCGGCGACCGGTGGCGGGCGGGGATTGCCACTGTGGATCCGTGGCCATGGTCCGCCAGAGCGACAACGATCACGACATCAGCCGCGGTGCGCACACTCGGCCAGCGGCACCCGGACGGCGCCGACAGGTGTGGACACGGCGACGTCTGATCGTGGCAGCATGCCCGCGTGACACGACCGACGAGTGCACTCTTCGACGTGACCGGACGGGTTGCCCTGGTCACCGGGTCGAGCCGGGGCATCGGATATGCGCTGGCCGGGGGCTTGCTGGCGGCGGGCGCGACGGTGGTGCTCAACGGCCGCGACCCTGGCACCCTCGACTCCGCCCGCGCTGCGCTCGTCGAGCAGACCGGCGGCACCGCGGTTGTCGAGGCCTTCGACGTCACGGACTCCGCGGCCATCGCCGCGTCGGTCGGCCGGATCGAGGACTCGGTCGGGCCAGTTGACATCTTGGTGAACAACGCGGGTGTACAGATCCGGAAGCCGCTGCAGGCGTTCGGCGACGACGAATGGGACGTGCTGCTGGACACCAACCTCGGCGCGGCCTTCCGCGTCGGGCGCGAGGTTGCACGGCGGATGCTCCCGCGGGGCCGAGGCAAGATCGTCAACATCTGCTCGGTGCAGAGCGAACTGGCCCGGCCGGGTACCGCTCCCTACGCCGCGGCCAAGGGCGGCCTCAAGATGCTCACGAAGGGCATGTGCGCCGACTTCGGGCCGTCCGGCATCCAGGTCAACGGGCTGGCCCCCGGCTACATCGCGACCGAGCTCACGGCGCCGCTGATGGCCGACGAAGCGTTCGACGGGTGGGTCCGCGCCCGCACTCCGGCCGGGCGGTGGGGCACCGTGGCGGACCTGATCGGCCCCCTGCTCTTCCTCGTCTCCCCCGCGGCCGACTACGTCAACGGCCAGATCCTCGCCGCCGACGGCGGCATCCTCGCCGTCTTGTAGCTCGCGATCAGTCGTCCTTGATCCCCACGACACCGACGCAGTCGTTGATCGAACACCGATAGCGTCCGGCTCGACGCGATCACGTCGGCCGAGGTCAGCGGGCGACGGCTGCGGCGATCTCGACGTCGCCGTTGCGCAACTCCAGTATCTTGCCGACGCTGGCGGGTGTGTCCAGCAGCGCCGCGAGCACGGCAGCGGTGTCCGCGCGCGTGACGTCTCCCGGCGGGACCGGCGGCGGGGCGAGCAGCACGCGGCCGGAGCCCGCGCCGTCGGTGAGCCTCCCGGGGCGCAGGATCGTCCACTCCAGCGTCGTGGCGCTGATCGCCTCCTCGGCTGCCTTCTTGGCGCGCAGGTAGGCCGCCCACACCTCGTCGGTGCCCGGCGCGGGCGGCGCGTCGACCCCGGTGGACGACACGAGCAGGTACCGCGACACCCCGGCCTCGACCGCCGCGTCGGCGAGCAGGACGGCCGCGGCCCGGTCGACGGTGTCCTTGCGGGCGGCCCCGCTGCCAGGGCCTGCGCCCGCGGCGAAGACGACGGCGTCCGTGCCCGCCAGACGCTCGGCGAGGTCGTCGACCGACGCCGCCTCGAGGTCGAGCACCGCGGTGCTCGCGCCTGCTGCCATGACGTCAGCGCGATGGTCGGGGTTGCGCACCAGTGAGGTGACGATGTCGCCGCGGCCCGCCAAGAGCGCGGCCAGCAACAGCGCGATCTTCCCGTGTCCCCCCGCGATCACCACATGCATGGCCAAAACCTAGTCGACCGCTCTTGACGCAGCACTAGGTTCGGCTCATGGAGATCGGCATCGGCCTTCCCTCGACCATTCCCTCCGCCACTGGCGCCGACGTGCTCACCTGGGCCCGCGACGCCGACGAGGCGGGCTTCAGCAGCATCGGCACGCTCGACCGCGTCGTGTACGGCAACCACGAGACCATTCCGACCCTCGCCGCCGCAGCCGCCGTGACCAGCCGCGCCCGGTTGATCACCGCCATTCTGATCTCGCCGTTCCGCGGTAACGGGACGCTGCTGGCCAAGCAGCTCGCCACCGTCGACAGCTTCGCGAAGGGCCGCCTCACCGTCGGCATCGCGGTGGGCGGACGGGACGACGACTACAGCGCCACCGGCTCGGACTTCCACGCCAGGGGGGCGATCTTCGACGACCAGCTCACCGAGATGCACGCGGTATGGGCTGGCGAGTCGCGCGGCACCGCAGGCGCGGTGGGTCCGGCCCCGCAGCGGCCAGGAGGCGTGCCGCTGCTCATCGGCGGCATGAGCCCCGCTGCCTACCGCCGGATGGTGTCCCACGGGGCGGGCTGGATCGCAGGCGGGGGTGGACCGTCGATGTTCGCGCAGACCACCGAGCCGGTCCGGCAGGCGTGGAAGGACGGCGGGCGGACCGGGGAGCCGCGCCTGGTCTCACTCGGCTACTTTGCGCTCGGCCCGGATGCCGACAGGCTGGCCGAGGGCTATCTGCGCGATTACTACGCCTTCGCGGGGCCGTACGCGGACATGGTCGTGTCCGGAGCCGCGACGTCGGAGGCCGGGGTCCGCGAGCAGGTCAGCGCGTTCGCCGACGCGGGCTGCGACGAGCTGGTTCTTTTCCCCTGCTCCCCAGATCCCGACCAGCTGAAGCGCCTCGCCGACGTCACGCTGGGGTAACGGCTCCCGCGGACCGGGCAGGCGCCGCACAGGTGGCAGTGCTGAACCTGATCCGGTCCGCGTCCGTGTACCTGCCGAGACAGTCCGCTCCCCCGGAGGTTTTCCTATGTGCCGGCGTGCCATCTGGCCCGCAATCCTGCCCGCTGCTGTGCTGGCCGTGGCCCTCAGCGCCTGCAGTGCCCCCAACCCCTACAACGCGGCCCCGTCCGGCGGTGCTCCCGTGACCGCGGTCCAGCTGCCGGACCACACCGT
>DASWUV010000296.1:0-3091 GCA_036401495.1 Pseudonocardia sp.
CGGAGAAGAGGAGAAGTTCGTGCGGGTGCAGACGACGAGCCTCGCGGGCGTGCTGCTGTTCGTGCCCACACCGCATCGGGACGAGCGGGGCTGGTTCTCCCGCACCTTCGACGCCGCCACCGCGCGCGCCGCGGGCGTCGATCCCGACGCGTTCCTGCAGGACTCACAGTCGCGCAGCGCGTACGGCGTCATCCGCGGGATGCACGGGCGCCGTGACACCGGCGAGGCCAAGCTGGTCCGCTGCGCGCACGGCGCGATCCACGACGTCGTCGTCGACGCGCGGCCCGGCTCGCCGACGTTCGGGCAGAGCGCGGCGTTCCTGCTCGACGACGAGCAGATGCACGCGCTGTACATCCCCCGCGGTTTTCTGCACGGCTTCCAGGCGCTCACGCAGACCGCCGACACCTGCTACCGCATCGACGCCGAGCACGCCCCCTCCGCCGATCTCGCCGTCGCGTTCGACGACCCGGAGCTGGGGCTCGCCTGGCCGCTGCCCCCGACGCTCGTCAGCGCCCGCGACCGGGCCGCGGGTTCCTGGGCGCAGGCCCGCAGGCTCCTCACGGCGACACCGGTCGCCTGACCCCGCAACCCCTGACCAGGCCCGGCCGACGGCCCAAGTCGACCGCGATTTTGCCCCGTTGACCCGCCCCGCCGCCGCCGCGGCGGCGTAACGTCCGACGGGTGTTTCGACGCCCCGCTCCGGTCGTCGTCACCGACCTGCACGAGCCCCTGCACGTCGTGCACGGGCGGATCATGCGCGGGCGGCTGGTGCTCTTCGGGATCTGGTTGGTCGGCTGGGTGGTGTCGGGCATCCTCTGGCGGGACGGCTGGCTCGCCACCGCGATCCTGCTGGGCAGCGGGCCCGGCGTCTGGATCGTCGTCGGGTTGTTCAGGGCGGGCAGGCCGCAGGGGCGGCGCGAGCCGGTCAGCCGCCGGGCGCTGGAAGGACCTGGCGCGGGAGCAGCGCGCTGACCGTCGCGCCGAGCCGCAGTTCGCGGGCTTTCCACTCGCGCGGGTAGCCCAGCGACGCCTCGACGAACCGCACCCCGTCCTCGAAGATCACCCGCGGGATGTGCAGGTGCCCGTAGACGACGGCCGCGGCCCGGTAGCGGACGTGCCAGTCGGCGGTGGCCGTCGTGCCACACCAGATCGAGAACTCGGGATGGCGCAGCACCCGGGTCGGCAGTTGGGTGAGCGGCCAGTGGTTGACCAGCACGGTCCGCACGTCGGGGTCGAGCGCGTCCAGGCGCCGTCTGCTCTCGGCAACCCGCGCCGAGCACCACGCGGCCCGCGACGGGTACGGATCGGGGAACAGGACGTGCTCGTCGGTGCAGACGACCCGCGCGGCGTACGCGGCGGCCATCGCGTCCTCCGTCGTGGCCACCCGCCCGGGCAGGAACGTGTAGTCGTAGAGCAGAAACAGCGGCGCGACGACGGCCGGGCCGCCCGGCCCCGCCCACACCGCGAACGGGTCCTCCGGCGTGAGCACGTCCAGTCCGCGGCACAGCTCGACGAGATGGCGGTAGCGGGCTTCGCCGCGCAGCGGGACCGCGTCTTTGCTCCTGGTCCACAGCTCGTGGTTGCCCGGCACCCAGATCACTTTGGCGAAGCGGTCGCGCAGCAGGGTCAGCGCCCAGGTGAGGTCGTCGGGCTGCTCGCCGACGTCGCCCGCGACGATCAACCAGTCCTCCGTGGACGTGGGGCGCAGTCCCTCGACGATCGCCCGGTTCTCGGGATAGCGCACATGCAGGTCGCTGACGGCCGACAGCCGCGGGAGGCTCACCGCCCAGACCTACCACACAGACCTACCACCGCCAGGTTACCGGTAGTAAGTTGTGCTCATGCGACAGGTGATCCGGTGGGGCGTCCGGCATGGTCTGATGAGTCGGGCGACGGCGCGGGGCGCGCGGGCAGGCGACATCTCCGCGGCGCTCATGATCGACCCGGCCTTCGTGGACAACCCCTTTCCGCACTACGAGACGATCCGGGCGAAGGGCAGGCTCTTCGACAACGGGTTCGTGCTCAACACGGTCTCGCACCCGGTCGCGACCGCCGTGCTGCGCAGCCCCGACTTCGGCGTCGCAGGCAGGATCGGCGGCGACATGCCGCGCATCCTGCGGATCGCGCAGGCCGCGGGCGGCCGCGGCCCGCTCGGACCGGCCATGCCGCCGTCGATGCTGGCCGCCGACCCGCCCGACCACACCCGCTACCGCAAACTGGTGTCCCGTGCGTTCACGGCCAGGGCCGTCGCCGGGCTGCGCAGCCGCACCGAGGAGATCGCGGCCGGGTTGCTGGACGGGCTCGCGGCGCGCGGCGGCCACTCCGATGCCGGCGCCGATCCCGGCATCGACCTCATCGCCGACTACGCCAGCCTGCTGCCCGCGACCGTCATCGCCGAGATGCTCGGCGCGCCCGTCGCGATGAGCCGCCAGTTCCTCGCGTGGGGCGCGGAGGCGGGGAAGTCGCTCGACGCGGGGTTGTCCCTGCGCGAGTTCCGCCGCTCGGAAGCGGGCCTGCGGGCGATGCAGGCCTGGATGGAGGGCCACTTCGAGCACCTGCGCGTGCACCCCGGCGACAACATCCTCTCCACGCTCGTGCACGCCCACTCCGCGGAGGGCAAGCTCACCCAGGACGAGCTGTCCGCCACCGCGATGCTGTTGCTCGCAGCCGGGTTCGAGACCACCGTGAACCTCATCGGCAACGGCACGGCGCTGCTCGTCGAGCATCCCGACCAGCTGGCCAGGCTGCGGGCGGACCCGAGCATGTGGCCGGGCGCCGTGGACGAGATCCTGCGGTTCGACTCCCCCGTCCAGCGCACCGGACGCATCGCGCACCGCGACACCGAGGTGGCGGGCGAGCGCGTCGCAGCAGGCCGCCTGGTCATCACGCTGCTCGGCGGGGCCAACCGGGATCCGGAGGTGTTCGAGGACCCGCAGCGCTTCGACGTCGGCCGCCCGAACGCGGGCGAGCACGTCGCGTTCTCCTCGGGGATCCACTACTGCCTCGGCGCCGGGCTCGCGCGGATGGAGGGCGAGGTGGGACTGCGTGCGTTGTTCGACCGCTTCCCCGACCTCGCGCTGGCGGGCGCCCC